>NZ_JBHWHV010000007.1:0-246951 GCF_042732375.1 Streptomyces sp. NPDC059785 | reverse complement strand
CCTTGGGCAGCAGCGGCTCCAACGCCGACCACTGCGCTTCCGTCAGATCCCCACGAGCCATGGCAAGTGATCATGACACGACCCTGATCATCTTTGAAAACAGACCCTAGTCGATGAACAGCTCGTCCAGATCGACGTCCTTCTTGATGACCTTCAGGTCCTTCATGGTGGCGAGGTAGGTCTGGAAGTTCTCGCGGTCCGTCGTGGGCGAGAAGTGCGGCATCAGGAGCTTCTTGCTCTGCTCCTCGGACGTCTTGGTGTACGTGGTGGTGGCCTGGCGGACATCGGCGTCGTGGGCCGCCGCGTACTCGTTGGACTTCTTCAGCGCACGCGTGAACTTGTCGACCGTGGCCTTGTTGCCGGACAGGTAGGACGCGGACGTGATCCACATGGTCTGCACGGTCTCCGGCTCGAAACCGTGACCGTTGGACAGCACGCTGCGGCCGCCCTTCTGCAACTCCGCGGTCAGGAACGGTTCCGCGAGGTCGGCGGCGTCGACCTGGCCCTTGGCAAGCGCGTCGGCCATGGCCGAGAACGGCGTCTCCACGAACTTGATGCCGTCGGTGTCCACGCCGCTCTTGCGCGCCGAGACGATGAAGCTCAGGTGCGGAAGCTGGTAGAGGGTGTCGACCGCGACCTTCTTGCCCTCCAGGTCCTTGACGGAGGTGATCGAGGAGCCCTTCGGCACGACGACCTGGATGTGGGTCTTGTCCTTGTCGCGGGCGAACTTGCCGGCCGGCCCCACGATCCGTACCGGAAGACCGTTGGAGGCGCCGACGAGGATGGCCGGCACATTGGTGAACCCGAACTGCGCGTCGCCGCTGACGACGGCCGCCTGGGTGGAGGCGGGCGGAGTGTCCTTCAGCTTCACGTCCAGGCCCTCGGCGCGGAAGAAACCCTTCTCGACGCCCAGCACCAGCGAAGCGGAGTTGGTCACCGCCGCGTTCGCGACAGTGATCTTCGTCAGGCCTCCGGAGGACGAGGAGGAGGCGGGCGAGTCGTCACCGCAAGCGGTCACGAGCAGCATCGGAAGTGCGAGTAACACGGGCAGGGACCGCTTCACGAGTGCCTCCTACGTACTTGCTCGGGACAGGAAGTGGGGGGAAGGGCGCGGAAGGGCAGGTCATCCCGCCGTGCCGATGAGCCCGAAGATCTCCTTGCGGTACTGCTGGAACTCCGGGAGCGCCCGCGTCTCCACCTGATCGCGCGGCCGGTCGAGCGCCACCGTCACCGTGCGCAGCACCCGGCTGGGCCGGCGCGACAGTACGAGCACCCGGTCCGCCATGAAGATCGCCTCGTCGATGTCGTGGGTGACCAGCAGGACGGTCCAGCCGAACTCGCGCCACAGGTCCAGGACCATGGACTCCAGCTGGGCGCGGGTCTGGGCGTCCACGGAGGCGAACGGCTCGTCCATCAGCAGGGTGACCGGCCGCGAGGCGATGGCCCGGGCGATCGCGACCCGCTGCTGCATGCCGCCGGACAACTGCCACGGATAGTGGTCCGCGAACTCGGTGAGCCCGACGTGTTCGATCGAGTCGGCCACCCGGGCGGACCGCTCCCGGCGGGGCAGGGCGTGCAGCCCGAACTCGACGTTGCGGCGCACGGTGAGCCAGGGGAACAGGCTGCGCGTGTACTCCTGGAAGACCACGGCGAGGGACGGCTGCACGTCGCGCACGACGGCTCCGTCCAGCCGGACCGCGCCGGACGACGGCCGGTCGAGCCCGGCGACGCAGCGCAGCAGCGTCGTCTTGCCGCAGCCCGAAGGGCCGACCAGCGCCACGAACTCGCCCCGGGCGGCGCTGAACGTCAGATCGGCGATCGCCTCCGTACCGCCGCCGCCGGACGAGCGGGAGGCGGCGTACACCTTCGCCAGCCGGTCGACCTCCAGCACCTTGCGCCCACTGTCCGGCCCGCCGTCCCCCGTGAGATCCCCCTCAGCCACGGCCGATTCCCTTCTGCCCCTCGTACCAGGCCAGGACGTGGTGCTCGACGACGGTGAACAGCACAGTGAACAGACCGCCCAGCAGACCCAGGACGAGCACACCGGCGTACATGTCCTGGAAGGCGTACGCCCGTTGGGCCTGGAGGACGAAGAAACCGAGGCCGCTCGTCGACGCGACCATCTCGCTGATCACCATCATGATCAGCGAGATGCCGAGGGCGATCCGCAGGCCCGCGAAGACCTGCGGCAGACAGGCCGGCCAGATCACCCGGCTCACCACCCGCCACCGGCCGGCCTGCGCCGCGCGCGCCGCGTCCACGAAGCCCGCGTCGACCGCCCGCGCCCCGTCCACCGTGTTGAGCAGGACGGGCCACACGGCGCCGAGGGCGATCAGACCCACCCGCGTCCCGGAGGTGGGGCCGAAGGTGAGCACCGCGACGGGCAGCACGGCGGGTATGGGCACGGCCCTGAGGAACTCCAGAACCGGGCGCACCCACGGGTCGAGCACACGGAAGTGACCGAGCAGGAGACCGGCGGCGATGCCGAGCGCGGAGCCCACGAAGAAGCCGGTGGCGGCGCGGGCCGCCGACGGCAGCACGTCCTGGCGCAGACCGGGACCGGTGAGCAGGTCCCAGGCCCCGCGCGCGGCGACGGAGAACGGCTCGAGGAAGAGGACGGAGCCCGAACGCCCCACCGCCTCCCACGCCCCCAGCACCGCGAGGGTGGTCACTGCGCCGACGGCGGCCCGGCCCGTACGGACGCTCGGGCGGCTCACCGGAGGCCTTCCGAGGTGAGCGCGCGCCGGCGCACGGTCAGCCGGTCGGCCAGCAGCACGGCGGCGTTGACGAGACACCCGATCGCCCCGGCGACTACGACCCCCGCGAACGCCTCCGGCGCGTCGCCGACCTGCTGGTGCAGGTCGATGTAGTGCCCCAGGCCCGTGCCCGAGGCGACCAGCTCGCTCACCACGGTGACGACCACCGCGATGGACGCCGCCAGCCGCAGCCCGGTGAAGACGGCCGGCAGCGCGGCGGGCAGAACGACCCGGCGCACGAGAGCGAGCCGGCGCAGTCCCAGGATCCGGCCGCTGTCGAGCTGGAGCGGATCCACGTTCCGCACCCCGTAACGGGTGTTGAACAGCACCGGCCACACCGAGGCGAAACCGATGAGGAAGGTCTGCATGCGCAGCCCGAGCCCCAGCAGCACGATGGCCACCGGCACCAGCGCCACCGCCGGAATCGGCCGCAGGAAGTTGAGGAGCGGGCCCGTGGCCGCGTCCGCCCACCGCGACAGGCCCACCAGCGTGCCGGTCAGTACGCCCACGCCCGCCGCGGTGACGAAACCGACGGCCCACGCGTACGCGGTCTGGGCCGTGGCCGTGGCGAGCGGGCCCCCGCCACTCTCGCGCACCAGCGCGGACGCGATCGCGCCGACGGACGGGGCGTTGGCCTCCGGCAGGACCGAGGCGGCGCGCAGCGCCTCCCAGACGGCGGCGGCCCCGGCGACACCCGCGACCCCCTTGGCGACACGCGCCGATCCGCGGCGCGCGCCGACACCGCGCACCCCAGCCATGTCCGCCCCCACCGCCCGCCCCCCACCGATCGATGTACCTACGACGGTAGGGTCTGGCGGTACCCGTGCTCAATCCCGGGGACGGAGATCAATTCGGCCAGTCAGTAGGGGAGTTGAGTGTTGCGGGACGCTGCCGGCGTGGAAGGGACGTTCCGGCTCGGGCGCCAGACGAGCCGATGGGCCCGCTTCGCCCAGGTGACCGTGGAGGTGACCGCTCGCGACGAACCCGCTGTCGTGCTCGGTGACGAGTTGTTCGGCCGGCGGCGTGCCGTCTACGGTCCCGACGCATGGCCGTACCCGTACGACGACGATCTGCGGCGGGAGGCGGCGGAAGGCGCCTGGTACGCCCTGAGGCGGCTTGCCGCCCCGACGCCGCGGGTGCTGGTGCTCGTCACGGAGATCGTCGAGCGCCCCGCGGACACCGGTCCCGGCGATGTGAGGTTCGCGGCGGCGCACGCGGTCTGGCGCGCGATGGAACAGGAGCCGGCGGATCTTCCGTACATCGATCAGGACGGCATACCCGTCTTCCCCGACTGAGGCAGGCGGCGGTGCGCCCCGCCCACCCGTCGGCCGGGGGAGCGGGGCGCACCATGCCGGTGCCGGGACTCACTCACCGACGTCGATGTGCTTGGCCAGCGCGGTGACGTCGAGGTCGCCGTTGTCGACCCACTCGGGGAAGGCCAGCGTCTTGTGCGTGGTCGCGGCGGGCGGCGTGATCTGCAGGTACGACGCGTGCACCGCGTCGGAGGTCCCGGTGTTCACGCCGGTCCAGGAGACGAGGGCCTCGGCGCTCTCGCCGTCCTTGAGGGTGAGCGTCTTCTTGCCGGGGTCGGCGGCGTACCAGGTGGGGCCCCAGTGCGTGCTGGACTTGAGCGTGTGGTGCGCGGAGTTCTCCAGCCCCAGGCCGGGGTAGCCGCGCAGCGCGCAGGTCTCGCCGCTGAGGTTGCGGAAGGTGATGATGACACCGTGGTGGTTCATGCCGCCGGCCAGCTTCTTGCCGAAGGTCACCTTGAGTGCGGAGGCGGAGCAGGTAGGGGAGGCCTGGGCGGCGCTCGTGCCCGAGGTCTGTGCGGTCGCCGTGCCGGCGAGTCCCAGTCCGGCGACGGCCGTCGCGGCGGTCACAGCGGTCACGGCGAGCGCGGCGCGGCTGGACCGTCGGCCGGTGCCGTTCCCGGCGGTGGCGGTGGCGGTAGCGGTGGTGTGGGTGGTTGCGTTCTGGTCGGTGGTGTTCCGGCGCTCGGTCATGGCAGTCGTTCTCCACTCGTGTTCTCCGGCGCGGTTCCGCAGTGCGCCCGCGCCGTCTTCTTGCGCTGTTCATAGGGTTCGATGGTCGGCCCGGCGGAAAAGTTCGCGCTGCTTCGGAACTTTTTCGCCAGGGTGCGCCGTGCGACCGGTCGCCGAGGTCGCCGAGGTCGCCGAGATCGCCGACCGGTCGGGCGGACGCACGGAAAACCCCTGTGCGTCCGCGTGCTGACCTCTGCGATCATCACCGAATGGCGCACAGTCTCGAATCGCTGGTTGTCCGGCACACCTACCGCGTACCCGCCCCGAAGGGATCCACCGGACAAGGGGCCGCCGCCGCGCGGCAGCTCGACGCGGCGCTGACGACCGTGGGGTTCAAGCTCTCGGCGGAGCTGCTGGCACGGCTGTCGGGACTGTCCGAGGCCGCGGTCCTGCACACCGCCCGGCGGACGCTGCGCACCGTGAGCGAGATGACGGGCGACCACGTCCGGCACAACGCGTACTTCATCGACTTCCCGGCGCACGTGCCGGACACCGAAGAGTTCTGGATGCGGTGCGTGACCAAGGCGCTCGGCGACGACGAGTCGCGAGAGAACGTACTGACGCAGCTCGCGCACGGCGTTCTCAACCTGCTCAGCCTCCCCACGTACGGCCGCTACCAGCACACCTACGAGGAGATGCTCGCGGCCCAGGACGAGCTGATCGCCTCGGCGGGCGACCGGGTGACCGTCCTGCACCTCGGGCGGGACCTGGACGAGGAGCTGTCGGACCTGTACCTGGCCCTGGCCGGCAGCACGACCCCGCTCGGCGAGGAGCACCTGCACGACCTCAGGACCCTCGCCGGGCAGTGCGCGCTCGGCCCCCAGCCGGAGACGATCCCGGTCCGGGAGAACCGCGCCGTCGTCAACGAGGCCCGCCTCGCCGCCGGCGCGGACCTGCTGCTGGACACCGTCACCGACGTGCTGCGGCTGGCCTGTGCGCTGTCGGGCGGCGACGTGACGCTGCGGGAGCCGACCCGGTTCCGGGGACTGTCGCGCCGGACCCGCCGCGCACTCCTCGCGGGCCTCGACGCCGTGATCGCGGCGAACCCCGCCAAGCTCGCCGACGTACACGCCCACCGGGAGCCCTTCAAGCGGCTCGGCGAGCGGCTGCACCCGCACGAGCACCCGCGCTGGCCGCACGCCGCCGACGTGTTCGCGGTGGCGCGGGGCGAGAAGGAGGCGCTCTCCTTCGACAGCCGTCTCGAGCGGCTCCTCGACGACTCCGACGTCCCCGGCGCGGTACGACTGCTGCGGTCCGCGCCCGGCAAGCTGTTCCGCGCCCTGGACCTGCTGCTGCGCACCGCCGCCGACCAGGAGGAGCGGGACGCGGTGGTGGCCGCCGCGGTACGGGTCGCCCCCGAGGTCTCCGGCCGGGTCGTGCTCTCGGTCCGCGAGCACTTCCACAACCGTCAGCGGGAGACCGCCGCACCGCGGGTCTTCGTCAACCGCTGGGGCCGCGGCTGGGTCACCTCCGACGCCCGGCGGCCCGTCCCCGCCGCCGACCGCGACCGACTGATCGCCGCCCTCGACGCCGAGCTGCGCCGCAGACTCCCCGCTCCGGGGCGGCTGCTGGTCGACCCGGACGTCCTCGACGTGGCGCTCCCGCTCAGCGGCCGGGCGACCACGGCCGGGCTCGGCGTACTGCCGCGCGGCTCGCTCTCGGCGGTCGACGGCGAACAGCTCCGCTTCTTCGTGTACTGGAAGCAGACCGAGTACCGGACCGACTTCGACCTCTCGGCACTTCTGCTGAACACCGACTACAGCACCGACTCCTGGCTGTCCTACACCTCCCTCACGGCCATGGGGGGCCGGCACTCGGGCGATGTCACAGAGGCGCCCGAAGGGGCCTCGGAATTCATCAACCTGTCCCTGGACCGGGTACGCGGCGCCTTCATCGTCCCGCAGGTCAACATCTACTCCGGCGAGAGCTTCGAGGACGTCGAGGAGTCCTTCTTCGGCTTCATGCTGCGCGACGGTGAACAGAAGGGCCGGCCGTTCGAACCGCGCACCGTGCGGATGAAGTCGGAGCTGCGCGGGGCGGGCCGGATCGCGCTGCCGCTGGTGTTCAAGCGCGAGGACGACGGCCGGTGGCGCGCGAAGTGGCTGCACCTGTACCTGAAGGGCATCTCGTACGGCAACCGGGTCGAGGAGAACCAGCTCTCGGTCTCCGCGGTGGTGCGTGCCGTCGTGGAGCGCGAGCACCTGAGCGTGCGGTACCTGACCGACCTGATGACCGACGACAGCACGACGGTGACCCTGTGGGACGGCGAGGCCCCGGCCCCGGACGGGCCGGTGACGTACATAGGCCTTGAACGCCCCGAGGCACTGCCGGGCGCACAGGACCTGCACCCGGACTCCCGGATCATCACCCTCGAAAACCTGCGCGACTTGATCCCGGCGTGAGTGTTAGCGTTTCCCACGGCGAGGCCATGAAGGGGCTTCCTTCTCATTCCTCTCTGAAATCAAGCTCCTTCGCTTTCCTCGCCGCCGACGTGAACGGGAGGCGCACACAGCGCCTCCCGTTGCGTGTTCCTTCTCCCCCGTATTGACCGCCTCGGACGTGTCCTCATGAAGATCGCAGCAGGTCAGTTCACCTGTGTTCCGGCCGACGTGTCCGCCAACGTCCGGCGGATGACGGCCCTCGCCGCCGAGGCGCGTGCGCGGGACGCGGAGCTGGTGGTGTTCCCGGAGCTTGCCCTGACCGGGTACGAGCTCGATGCCGTACTCGCCGATCGCAGCCTGTGGGCGAAGGCGGACGATCCCCGGCTTGACGCGATCCGTGACAGCGGCATCGCCACCGTCGTCAATTGCGTGGCCACCACCGAGGGGCCACGGCCTGCCATCGAGACGCTGGTGTTCGGCAGTGACGGCGAGCCGATCACCACGTACCGGAAGCAACACCTCTTCGAGCACGAGCAAGACGCCTTCACGGCGGGCCGGCGCGATGGACGCTTCGAACTCGGCGGAGTCCGTTTCGCACTGGCCACGTGCTACGACAACCACTTCCCTGCCCTGACCTCCCGTGGGGCCGCTGACGGCTGCCAAGTGCATCTGGCCGGCTCGCTGTACGGCACGAGCGGCGGAGCCGATGAGCTGGCGACCGTCTATCCGGGCATCGCCAAGGACGCGGACATGTACGTCGTACTGGCCAACCATGTCGGTCCGGCGGGCCCTTGGACCGGCTGTGGCCGTTCCGCGGTATGGGCGCCGGGCGGCGCGCTCTTGACGCAGGCCGACAGCGAGACGGCCGCGGTCGTGGTGGCGGAGGTCGGCTGAGCGCGCCCCGGGCGGCACATGAGTGCTGCTTCGCCGCTGCGCCTCACCCGTATGCGATGCGCTCGACTACGACGAGTTGCGCGGCGCCGATGCGGCCGTCCTCCAGGGAGAGGAGCCAGGGCAGCAAGCGCGGCGACCGAGATCGCCTCCAGGATGTCGGTGAGGTGTCCCGTGCTCGCGCCAATGCTCGTGTTCGTGCGTGTTCCTGTGCCTGCGCGTGTGCCCGCGCTCGCGCTCGGATGAGTGTGCAGCGCTGAGCGCCGTTGGTCCCGACCTTCCACGTTGTCATCATGGTGCGATGAGCAGCGAGCGAGCGAATGACATCCACCAGTGGGGACGGTCCCTGTTCGAACGGCAGCAACACCCAGTGACATGGGCCGGCCAGGTCCTTGAGGCAGCTTCGCTGAGTCTGGGCAGGACTTCGGAGATTGAAGCCGCCCTGGAGATGGCTGCCGATCAAACGCGGTGGAGTCGTGGCCGCGAGTTGTTCGACAGCGTCCGCCGAAGCAGTCTGGACAGTCAGGACCGACTCGCGGAACAGCTGCTCTTCCGACTCGCTGAGCTGGTCGGCAAGCTCGCGCACAACGCTGCTGGACCCTATCCGCACTTCGATGTCTCGGGCACGACAGGGAGCGTAACCCGCGCCGCGCCCCGAGAACATCCGACTTCTGTCAGGACGCGAAACGCCGGGAGATGTCTTCGGCGAATTCCGGTCCGTGCGCCAGGAATTCCGCTGCGGGACCGACCGTTGCCGGGTCACTGCGGCGGTGAACTCTCAGCCATGGGCCCGGGCGTTCGTCGATCGCGCGGCGTATCAGCCCGGCCCAGCGGGGGATCGAGGTGGCTGGCCGCCCATTCCCCGGCCGCCGCCTTGGACTAGCGCGTGTCCGTCCCGGTGGCGGAGAGGCCGGGCTCGGCTACCTGTTCCTGCCGCGGGCGTGGGTCGCGGTTACGCCGCCGAGGCGTGCGCGGCGGCCCTCGGCTGGTGCGCCGACGCGCTTCCCGGTGAGCCCGTGGTGCTCCGCACCCAGACCGCCAACGACCGCGCGATGCGCCTCGCGGCGACGCTGGGCTTCACGGAGGTGGAGCGGTTCGAGGAGTACGGCGCCGGGCAGTGGTTCGGCGTGAGGTGGGTGTAGGACAGTGCCACCGCACGCACCGGCAGTGTCACCGCACCGGCAGTACCACCGTGAACACCGTCGAGCCCGGTTCGCCGGTGAGGGTGATCGTGCCGGCGTGGGCGGTGACCAGGGAGCGGGCGACCGACAGGCCGAGGCCGCTGCCGCCGCGGTCGCGGGTGCGGGCCTTGTCGACGCGGTAGAAGCGGTCGAAGACCTTCTCGCGGTCGGCGGGCGGGATGCCGGGACCGGCGTCCTCGACCCGTACCACCGCCGTGTCCCGCTCCCGTACGACCTGTACCGACACCGGTGTGCCGGCCGGGGTGTGCACGGCCGCGTTGGTGAGGAGGTTGTCCAGGACCTGCCGGATGCGCTGCGGGTCCATGCGCAGAAGGAGCGGGCCCGGCGGGGGCGTGACCGTGAGCGGACGGTCCGGGTGGCCGGCCCGGAACGCGGCGGCCGCGTCCTCGGCCAGCTCCACGAGATCCGCCTCCCGCGGCCTGATCGGCGCGTCCACCTCGGACGCGTCCAGACGGGCGAGCAGCAGCAGGTCGTCCAGGAGCACCCCCATCCGGGCGGCCTCGGCACGCAGCCGCGCCAGATGCTTGTCGCGCTCCTCGGGGGCATTGGCGGCGGCGTACTGGAAGAGGTCCGCGTACCCCCGTACGGACATGAGCGGGGTGCGCAGTTCGTGCGAGGCGTCGGCGACGAAGCGGCGCAGGCGCTGCTCGGCCTCCGCGCGGACCGCGAGTGAGTCGTCGATGTGCTCCAGCATCGTGTTGAAGGCCGTGCGCAGTTCCTCGACCTCCGGGCCGCCGCCCCGCTCGTCGGCGCGGATCGGCAGCCGGGCCGCCGACTCGGTCAGGTCGTGCGAGGCGATGCCGTGGGCGGTGTGCGCCATGTCGCTGAGCGGGTTCAGGCCCCGGCGCAGCATCCGCCGGCCGAACTCCACCAGCGCCGCGAGCGCGAGCGCGAAGGCGACGACCTGGACCCCGATCAGCCGCCGCACCGTGGCGTCGATGTCGTCCGTCGGCGCCGCGCTGACCAGCACCACACCAGGCTGCACCGCGCAGGCGCGCAGCCGGTACTCGCCCTCGCCCGTGAGGTGCACGGTGCGCAGCACCTCGGTGTCGTCGGATATCTGCTGCGCCGCCAGGGAGGTGAGGGGAGCGATGTCCTCGGGCAGGTCGCCGCTCTCCTCGGGCGAGCGCAGCTCGGGTTCGCGGCCCGAGACGTCGTACACGGCGTAGTACCAGTGGTAGTACTTCTTGCCCTGGAGCGTGCCCTTCTCGGCGATGCTCTTGGACTGGGCGACCTGGGCGAGGACGAGCTGGTCGTCGAGCTGGTTGCGCAGATAGTCCCGCATGTACGTGGTCAGGGCGGTGCCGACCACGGCGAACACCAGCAGGGACAGCGCCCCGAGACCCAGTGCGAGCCGGGTGCCGAGGCGCAGTCGCCGGTAGGCCCGGCGCAGTCTGCCGATCACTCGCCCGCCTGCCGGATGACGTACCCGAAGCCCCGTACCGTCTGGATCATGGGTGCGGCCGTGTCCGCGTCAGCGTCGGTGTCGAGCTTGCGGCGCAGCCGGCTGACGACCAGCTCCACGACGTTCGAGCGTCCCCCGAAGCCGTACTCCCACACATGGTCGAGGATCTGGGCCTTGGTCATCACGGTCGGGGACTTGCGCATCAGGAAGCGCAGCACCTCGTACTCGGTGGGCGTGAGGGTGAGCAGCCGCTCGCCGCGGCGCACCTCGTGGGTGTCCTCGTCCATCGACAGGTCGCCCACCCGCAGCACCGACCGCTGGAAGTTCGGCCCGGCGCTGCGCCGCAGCACGGTGCGCAGGCGCGCCATCAGCTCCTCCACCGCGAACGGCTTGACCAGGTAGTCGTCACCGCCCCGGGTCAGCCCCGCCACCCGGTCGGCGACGCCGTCCCGTGCGGTGAGGAAGACCACGGGCACCATCGTGCCCGAGTGGCGCAGCCGGTCCAGGACGCCGAAGCCGTCCACGCCCGGCAGCATCAGGTCGAGCACCACGATGTCCGGGCGGAACTCGCCGGCGAGCCTGAGCGCCTCCTCACCGGAGTTCGCGGTGACGGCGTCCCAGCCCTCGTAGCGGGCGACGGTCGCGACGAGGTCGGCGATGGGCGGGTCGTCGTCGACGACCAGGAGGCGAACTTTTTCCACCGGCCCATAGTGCGTCACACAGCCGTCATGAACATGTGCCCCCGATCACACAGCAGGCGCATTGATAAGCACTTGTCAGCAGTCCGACAGCTTGCCGACAGGTTCCGCCAGCGAAGCTCGAACCCCCCGCCCGGAGCCCCACCATCCGAACCGAGGAGCTGCCGTCCCGTGACGACCGTCCAATCACCCCCTGCGCCCCCCACGGCGATACGCCCCAGGGTGGTGGCCCGCACGGGCCTTTACGCGGTGCTCGCCGCCAACGCGGCCGTGGTCGCCTACTTCTTCGCGCAGGCGGGCTTCGCCTCCAACGCCCTGATCGTCATCGGCCGCCTCGCCGGCCTGTACGGGGCGCTGATCATGGCCTTCCAACTGGTCCTGGTGGCCCGGCTGCCCTGGCTCGACCGGCGGATCGGCATGGACCGGCTGACCGGCTGGCACCGCTGGACCGGCTTCGCCCTGCTGTGGACGCTGCTCGCGCACGCCGTCTTCATCAGCTTCGGCTACGCGGACGGCGCGGACGTGGGCCCGATCACCGAGCTCGTCGACCTCGCCGAGACGACGGAGGGCGTGCTTCGCGCGATCGTCGCGTTCGGCATCGTCCTCGTCATCGGCGCGGTCTCCGCCCGCTACGCCCGCCGCCGCCTCGCCTACGAGACCTGGCACTTCATCCACCTGTACGCGTACGTCGCCGTGGTGCTCGCCTTCACCCACCAGGTCGCGGTCGGTACGACCTTCACCTCGTCGTCCGCCGCGACGGCGTACTGGTACGGGGTGTGGGCCGTGGCCCTGGGCGCCGTCGTGCTCGGACGCGTCGCCCTGCCGCTGTGGCGCAACACGCGCCACCGGTTCCGGGTCTCCGCGGTCGTCCCGGAGTCCGACAACGTGGTCTCCATCCACATCACGGGCCGGGACCTCGACAAGCTGCCCGCACAGGCCGGCCAGTTCTTCCTGTGGCGGTTCCTGACCAAGGACCGCTGGTGGCAGGCCAACCCGTTCTCCCTCTCCGCCGCCCCCGACGGCCGCGGCCTGCGCCTGACCGCCAAGGCGGCGGGTGAGGGCAGCGCGGCCCTGCGTCACCTGAAGGTCGGCACGCGCGTCTTCGCCGAGGGCCCCTACGGCGCCTTCACCACGATGCACCGCACACGGACCGAGTCGCTGCTCATCGCGGGCGGCGTCGGCGTCACTCCCATCCGGGCCATCCTGGAGGACATCGAGGGCCACGCGGTCGTCATCTACCGCGTCGGCGGCGAACGCGACGCCGTCCTCTACGACGAGCTGCGTGACCTCGCCCTCGCCAAGGGCGCCGAACTGCACCTGGTCACCGGTCCGCCCGTGCCCGACAGGCTGGCGCCGCGCGAGCTGGGCCGGCTGGTGCCGGACGTCGCCGACCGGGACGTCTTCCTGTGCGGGCCGCCGCCGATGATGAACGCCGTGCTGCGCACGCTGGGCGACCTCGGCGTGCCCAAGCAGCAGATCCACTTCGAGCGCTTCAGCCTGGCGGGCTGAGGGAGACGAGGAAGACATCGTGAAGCGAGCCATACCCGTCGTCGCCCTCAGCATCGCGGGCCTGATCTCCGTCTGGCGCTACGAACCTTCCGTGGGCGGTACGGCGGCCGGCGCGGAGTCCGTCCCGGCCCCCTCCGCGTCCGCCGCGGGGTCCTCGGGCTCCTCGGGTTCCTCCTCCGGCACGGTCGTCAAGGGACCGACCGTGACGACGGAGAAGGGCCCGGTGCAGGTCGAGGTGACCTTCGAGGGCGACAAGATCACCGCGGTGAAGCTGCTCCAGCAGCCCGATCACCCGCAGACGGCGGCCGCGGTGCCGAAGCTGGTCGCGGAGACGCTGACGGCGCAGAGCGCGGACGTCGACACGGTCTCCGGCGCGACGATCACCAGCGAGGCGTACAAGAAGTCCCTCCAGGCGGCGATAGACGAGAACGAGGAGTCGGCGTCCGCCTCGCCGTCCGTCTCGGCATCCTCGTCCTCTGCCTCGCAGGTGGTGACCGGGTCGACCGTGGCGACGGAGAAGGGTCCCGTGCAGGTCCAGGTGACCTTCGAGGGCGACGAGATCACGGCCGTGAAGCTGCTCCAGCAGCCCAACCATCCGCAGACGGCGGCCGCGGTGCCGAAGCTGGTCGCGGAGACGCTGACGGCGCAGAGCGCGGACGTCGACACGGTCTCCGGCGCGACGATCACCAGCGACGGCTACCGCGAGTCGCTGCAAGCCGCCCTCGACGCGAAGGGCGCCTGACATGCGGCGCGTCGAGCACGTCATGGGGTTCCCGGTCTCGCTGCGGATCGACGACGAGGACGTACCGGAGGAAGCCGTGGACGCGGTCTTCGCCTGGCTGCGTGAGGTCGACGAACGGTTCAGTCCCTTCAAGCCCGGCAGCGAAGTGTCGCGCCACGGCCGCGGCGAGCTGGGGCCGCACGAGCTGAGCGAGGACCTCGTGCGGGTGCTCGACCTGTGCGAGCACTACCGTCTCGCCACGGGCGGCGCGTTCGACGTACGGCTGCCGGGGCGCGGGCTCGACCCTTGCGCGGTGGTCAAGGGCTGGTCGGTGCAGCGGGGCGCGGAGCTGCTGCGCGCGGCCGGCGCGCGGCGGTTCTGTCTCAACGCCGGCGGTGACGTCGTCGCCGCCGGCGGGCCCTGGCGGGTCGGGGTACGGCACCCCGTGCACGCCGACAAGCTGTGCACCGTCCTGGAGTTGACCGACAGCGCGGTCGCCACCTCCGCCCGTTACGAGCGCGGGGACCACATCATCGACGGCCGTACCGGGCGCCCGGCGACGGGGCTGCTCAGCATGACGGTCGTAGCCGACACGCTGACCGAGGCGGACTCGGTCGCCACGGCGGCGTTCGCGATGGGCGCCGAGGGGATCCAGTGGGCCGCGTCGCTGGCGGGCTGCGAGGTGTTCGCGGTGGATGGCGGGGGGCAGGTGCTGCGGACGGCGGGTTTCCCGGCGTCGGCGTCGGAGCCGGTCTCGGAGTCGGCCTCGGGACCGGAGGCGGAGACCAAGGGCGGGCAACCGTCGGCAGCCGCCTGACCTCCCGCTTCGCCTTCACCTCCGTAGGGCACGGTTTCATCACAAGTCATTCATGTTGCAGCCATTTCGGGAGATGATTCATTCTTCAACAGCACCACCCTTGGGGGGATCATGAGCCAGAACTTCACGCCGCCGCCGATGCCCGGCTACGGACCGCCGCTCCCGCCGCCGCAGCCGCCGAAGAAGAGCAACAACACGGTGATCATCGCGGTCGCGTCGGCGGTCGTCGCGGCAGCCGTCGCCTCGGCCGTCACGGCGGGCGTCACCAGCGATGACGACGCCAAGGCAGCCCCGACCGTCACGGTCACCGAGACGGCGGCCGAGGGCGGCACCGCCTCGGACGGCGACACCACCGCGGCGGACGAAGAGACCGACTCCGGGGAAGAGGCGGACGACGACGGCGTCTTCGCCCTCGACGAGACCGTCACCTACGAGAACGACGTCGAAGTCGACCTGTCGGGCTTGAAGCGCACCACCTCCGGCGCCTACGCCTCGCCCGAGAACACGCCGTACGTCGCCTTCACCGTCAAGGTCAAGAACGGCGGCAGCAAGACCCTCGACGCCACGATGCTGACCGTCAACTGCTCCTACGGCGAGGACGGCAAGAGCAGCGAGAGCATCTTCGACAGCGAAGCCGGACTCAACGGCGGCCCCGACACCAAGCTCCTCGCCGGCCGGTCCATCAACGTCCCCTGGGGCTGCGAACTCCCCAAGAACGAGAAGACGATCCAGATCGAGATCAGCCCCGACTTCGACTCGGAGGCGGCCATCTACACCGGCACGGTCAAGTAACGGCGCACGGCTGCGCCACGTGCGGGGCGAGGGGGCGGGGGCCGGACGCGGTGTGATGGACTGCTGTGCGATCACCGTTGGTCAAGAGGGGGAGACATGACCGCCGACGCTCCGGCCCCGCACACGCCGGACCCCGCAGCCACCGCACCGACACATGCCGAACAGGAGCGGCGGCGCAGGCGCCGTACGGACATCTGGTCGTTCGTGTGGACGCTTCTGACCCTGGTGATCTGGGGCTGGTTCGCCTTCCTGATGCTCGCCGACTACGGTCCCGAGTCCGCGAACGGACACAAGTGCCCAGGTCCGTTGACCGGCCCGGCGTCCGAGGACGTCCTGTGCCGCGACGACCTGCGCCAGTGGCCCGCACTGCTGGGCATCCTCGCCCTGGCGGTCCTGACCACCGTCGCCGCGGCCGCGACGACGGTGTACGCCAAGGTCCTGGCCCACCTGGCCCGACGAGAGGAGTCCGAGCCCGAGCCCGAGCACGGCGTGGCGCGCGAGGACGACGGACAGGCGGCCATATCCGGGACAGGGCACCCGCGATGACCGCTGGGCGAGCGTTCGCCGACGCCGGGACCCTGACCCCGGTGTTGCGGGAGGTCTACGGCACCGACCGCCGTGTCGCCTCCGTCGACCGACTGCTCAACGGCAGCAAGAAGGGCGTCCACCGCGTCACGCTGGACGACGCCACCAGCACGATCGTCTACGTCTGGAGCGCCGACGACGACTACTGGGGCGGGCTGCTTCCGGAGGGCCACGACGACCCGTCGAACCCGTTCGCCCACGCCTCCGGCATCGACTTCTTCGAGGGTGCCACCCGTCGCCTTGCGGTGGTCGGCGCGCGTTCGCCGAGGCTGCTGCTCGCCGACCGCAGCCAGAACCTGTACCCGGCCGACATCGCCATGGTGGAGGACGTCCGCGGCGGCACGCTGGAAGCACTGCTGGGACGGGACCCGGACGCGGGCCGGCGGACTCTCGCGCGGCTCTCGGAGATGCTGCGGAGCATGCACTCCTACCGCGCCCCGGCGTTCGGCCGGGTGGCGTGGATCGACGGCGGGGGCGCGCGGCCCGACATGACCTGCGAGCAGGCCTACCTCGAACGGACATTGGTGAACATAGCCACCGCAGTGTCCCGCGATGCCCGCGCGGCCGACGGCGCGGCGGTGCTGGAGGAGAAGCTCCGCATCTTGCACGCCGCACTCGAACCGCGCGCGGACTTCGGCGTGGTCCACGGTGAACTCTGCGCGGAACACACCCTCGTCGGACCGGACGGTGAGCCCGTCGTCATCGACATCGAGGGGCTGATGTACACCGACATCGAAGTGGAGCACTGCTGGATGCGGATGCGCTTCGGCCCGTACTACGAGGCGCTGCGCAACCCGGATCTCGACCCACGGCGCGTCGAGTTCTACCAGTACGTCATGCACCTCGACCTGGTCGGCGGCCCGCTCCGCATCGCCGAGGGCGACTTCCCCAACCGGGACTGGATGCTGGGCGTCGCGGACTTCCACCTGAGGAAGGCCCTCGCTCACGAGGTGTGAGCGGACGGTGTTTCGGCGCGGCGGCCTGGCGCCAGGGAAGCATGTGGCCCACCCTCGCGAGTGGCGACCAGGCGTCTACCAGTAGGTGCGTGTGACCTTGTCGGGCAACCGCCCCTGCCGCCCTGCCTCTTGGAAGATCACCGACGCCGCGAGCAGAAAGGCGCGACGGAGTTCCGGGTCCGGGTCGGGGTTCTCGATGGTCCCGGTGTTCCTGTCGAGGAACATGGCGCCCAGGGTGCTTCCCTCCGGTGTGCAGGGGCGGGCGGTCGAGTGCACGGAGTCGACGAGGATGTTTCCCGTGACCCCGTCCGCGGTCTCCCAGGCGTAGACGGAGCCCGCTTCGAGGCAAGCGGTCCTCCTGCACGTCAGCGATGCCGTCACGGGGTTTCCCACCCGTCCGGCAGCAGGCGGTGGCGGGTCGCCGCGGCCACCGCCGCGGCGCGGGTGCGGACGCCCAGTTTGGTGTAGACGCGGCTGAGGTGGGTCTTGACCGTGGCCTCGCTCAGGAACAGGGCGCGGGCGATCTCCCGGTTGCCGAGGCCCTGGGCGAGGTGGCCCAGGATGTCGCGCTCACGCGGAGTGAGGGCCGGGCCGGGAGCCCGCATGCGGGAGACCACCCGGTCGGCGACGGATCCCGACAGCACGGTACGTCCGGCCGCGGCGTCCCGGATCGCCGCGAACAGCCGCTCCGGCCGCTCGGCCTTGAGCAGATACCCGATGGCGCCCGCGGAGACGGCCCGGGCGATGTCCGCGTCGGTGTCGAACATCGTCAGGACGAGCACGCGCGGCCCGTGACCGTCGGCCGCAGCGGTCAGTCGCCGGGTGGCCGTCACCCCGTCCATCCCGTCACCGAGTTGCAGGTCCATGAGGACCACGTCCGGCCGCAGCCCCGCCGCCATGTCGAGCGCCTCCTCGCCGCTGCCCGCTTCCCCGACGACTTCGATGCCGTCGGTACTGGACAGCAGGGCGCGCAGCCCGGCGCGGACGACGGCATGGTCGTCGCAGAGCAGTACACGTACGGTCACGGCGCCTCCCGCCCGGCGCCGGCCGTGGCGAGTGCCACGGACATCGTCACCACGGTTCCTTCGCCCGGCGCCGACTCGACGGTCAGTGTGCCGCCGGCCTGCTGTGCGCGCATGCGCATCAGCGCCAGACCGTGCCCGCGGTCGGCGGCTCGGCCGCGGGCACGGTCCGGTACAGCCCGTGAGCCGAGGCCGTCTGCCGTTGCGGCGCCGAGACCGTCCGCCGTCTTCGCGTCGAAGCCGCGTCCGTTGTCCGCTACGTCCACGGTGACCCGGTCCTCCAGGCAGGTGAGGGTGATGACGGCCCGGTCCGCTCCGGAGTGCTCGCGCGCGTTTGCCAGGGCCTGCTGGGCGACCCGCAACAGCGCCGCCTCGACCGGCCCGGACAGCGGGCAGGTGGCGCCGGGCGCACCGGGCGCCGCGTCCAGCCGGAACTCCACGGCCGGACCCGTCACCTGGTCCCGTTCAACGAGACCGCGCAGCGCCTGCACGAGGGAGTTCCCGGCGAGGTCGAGCGGCACCAGGTCGCGGACGAAGCGACGGACCTCGGTGAGCGCGCGGTCCGCGCTCGCGGCGGCGTCCCGTACGTGCGCGTGCGCGGTGTCCGGGGCGGTGTGCCAGTGCCGTTGCGCGGCCTGGAGCAGCATCTGCTGGCTGGACAGACTCTGGGCGAGGATGTCGTGGATCTCCGCCGACAGGCGCTGGCGTTCGGCCAGTACGCCCGCGTGCCGTTCGGTGGCGGCCAGTTCGCCTCGGGCCCGCACCAGGTCGGCGACGAGCAGACGCTGCCGGGCGGTCTGGCGCCGGCTGTGCACGAGGACGGCCGTGGCGACGGTGCCGAGGGCCACCGGGGCGATCACCAGGTTGGGGTTGAACCCGCCGGTGTTGAACCCACCGGTGGAGATACGTATCTCGCAGACGACGATGGAGACGACGACCGCGGCGGCGAGCGGTACCGCGAGCCGCACCGGCAGCCGGTGCAGCCCGGTGAACAGCAGCGGCATGGTGCACCAGGTGGCGCTGGGTTCGAGGGCGAGCAGCACCAGCCAGAGTGCGAGCACCGCGCCCAGCCAGCACAGATGCCGGGCGGCGGGCCGATCGCCGTACCGTGGCGCGGGCGCCCGCCGTTGCCCGGACAGGACGAGCGCCCCGAAGACGACGAACAGCGCCACGGTCCACCCGGTGCGCATGCCGTCGGCGGGACCGTGGGTCAGCAGACGGACGACCGCGCCGCACAGCAGCAGTACGAAGGCGGTGTGCAGGGCGGCGGTCAGCCAGCGCGCGTCGGGGTCGGGGTCCGTGCCTTCTCGCTCCACCGTGTCTCCAACGCCTCGTCCGTGCCCAGCCCGTCCGGTCCGGGTAACTGGGCCATCCCGGCCATCCCGGCCATCCCGCCCATACTGGTCAGCTGGGCCATCCCGACCGACCCGGCCGGTCCGACCACATATACAAGCCCGCACCGTCAGGGACATCATCCGATCGGCTGACAGCGGCATGGCCCGCCGCGCCCGTCTCGGGCAGCCGGGTGTACGACGCGACGAGCCCAGGAGCGCACGAAACTGCTGACACAGGGCCACCTGGCCCACCACTTGGCCTACCACCTGGTCCGCCCGCCCCTGGGCACTCACCTCCGACGGAGAACGAGTACCGCCACCATGCCCAAGAACCTCACCGCCAACCGCGCCGCCCTCGGCCACCGTCTCTCCTACGCACTGCGCCACCCCGGCCGGGTACCGAAGCACCTGCGCCGCACCGCCCGCGACGCCTGGCTGCGATACCGCTCGCCGGACCACGTCGCCTACTACCGGGCGGTCATGCGCTCGGACACGGCCCGCGACCCGGACGCCGCGGTCGGCAGCCGCAGCCGGGAACGCTGGCTGGCGCTGGGGGCGATGCAGTTCGACTACCTGCTGAGCCACGGGCTGCGTCCGGAACACCGGATGCTGGAGATCGGCTGCGGCAATCTGCGGGCGGGCTGGCGGTTCATCGACTACCTGGAGCCCGGCCACTACTACGGCGTGGACATCTCGCCCGACATCCTGTTCGCGGCGCAGGACACCCTCCGCGCGCAGGGGCTCCAGGACCGGCTGGCGACGCTCACACCGGTACGCGACCTGGAGCTGGGCTTCCTGCCGGAGGGCCGGTTCGACGTCGTGCACGCGCACAGCGTGTTCTCCCACTCGCCGCTGTCGGTGATCGAGGAGTGCTTCGCCCACATAGGCCGCGTCCTGGCACCCGGCGGCTGGTTCGACTTCACCTTCGACCGTACGGAGGGCGAGGAGCACCACGTACTGCGGGAGGACTTCTACTACCGCACCGAAACCCTCACCGCCCTGGCCGCCGACCACGGTCTGACGGCACGCTTCATGGACGACTGGGAGACCCTCGGCCATGGCCAGTCGAAGATCCGCGTCACTCATGGGACGCGGACGGGGGACAGCCGGGGCGTGGAATGACCGGCGGGCCAGCGTCATCGCGGAAGAACCACGGGGTGCCGGCGTGCCCGCGCAGATTGGCGTGCAGCGTCTTCTCCTTCGGGCAGAGAAGGAGGGCGTCCAGGGCGACACTTGGAGGAACAGCCGCACGGCAGATACGGGTGCGAATACTTTAACCCGAAGGGGTTATGCCGCCCGTTCTTCAAAAAGCATCAGGGAATCAATTCGACTATCGGCCGATCGCTCGGCCGGCGAAGCGGAGCAGTAGACGCGCAGAAAGCGACCAGGAAATGATGGCGATGCAGGTAGTGACGGTGGAGACGGTGAGGAAAAGAGCGGTGGCCGTGGCCTGTGCCGTGCTTGTGGCCTGTTTCGCGGCAGCGCTGCCGGCCCGCGCGCAGGACCCCGAGCCGCCGCCGTTCCGCTACGAGGTCCCGCGGTGGCTCCCGGCGCCGCGACACCCCGGTTCCCCCGCCTGGCGGCCCCACGCCGGCAGCCGGCCGTCCGGACACCGGCCGCGGGCCGCGTCCGCGCACGAGCAGGTGCTCGCCGCCGTCAACGCCCGGCGTGAGCGGGCGGGTTGCCCCGCGGTGCGGCCTCGGACCGCGCTCGACCGGGTGGCCGAGGACCACAGCGCCCAGATGGCCCGACGGCACCGGCTCGTCCACGCGGACCTGCGCGGCCGCAGCCTGGCCGACCGCATCGAGGCGGCCGGATACCGACTGGCGCTCGCCGCCGAGAACATCGCCGCGGGGCCCGCCACCGGCAAAGAGGCCGTCGCGGTGTGGATGGGCAGCCGCCCGCACCGCCGACACATCGTGAACTGCCACTTCACACATGCCGGAGTGGGCGTAGCGAGGAGTTCCGGCGGCCCTTATTGGACCCTGCTGCTGGCGGCGAGGCACTGAATCGACCCGACCCGACCCGGCCCGGTTCTGTCCTTTTCTGCCCTGCCCTGCCCTGCCCTTTCCTGTCCTGCCCGGGTGTCGTCATCCCGGAGAAATCGGGTTGTGCGGTGATCGTCCCGGCGTCTACCGTCAGCCGTCATCGGCGTGTAGCTCAGCAGCAGAGCACCGGGCTCGGGACCCGGAGGGCGCAGGGGCGGCACCTGCCACGTCGGCTTATGAACGACAACGCTGAGCAGCAGCCTCTCACCGCGGCCACCTCCTACCCGCAGGCCCAGTTGGCCAAGGCCTTCGTGACCGCGCTGACCCATGAGGACGCCGGCACCCGGCGCCGCGCCGAGGTGCGCGGACAGCGCTGGCGGGAAGTCCTCGCGGGAATGGCCGCGGGCCGGCTGTCGGTCGGTTCACGCACGCCCGTGGCCGGGCTTCCGGCGTGGGTGACCCCGGAGGTGGTGCGGGGCGGCTTCACCACCGGGACCGCCGTCGCGGGCGGTCCGCTCCAGCCGTACGAGACCGAGGCCGCACGTGACTTCGGGGTACCCGCCGAGCGGCGCGCGCTCTTCGCGTACTGTCTCACCGAGCCCGGAATGGCCTGGCTGTGGGCCCTGCTGGACAGCGGCCGTTACGAGATCGGCGTGCCCGAGACGGCCGCGCTGCTCACCGTGGCCTGGCAGGTCCGGCACGGGGAGACGGAAGCGGCGCTCGATCTCGCGGCCGAACTGGCGCCGTTCGCCGACCGCTTGCGGTTCCTGCCCCGCCCGGTGGACGGGCCCGCTCCGGACGCCACCACGGCCGTCCACCGGCACACCGTCTCCGAGACCGTCGACACCCTGACGGGGCGGCGTCCCAACGAGGCCGTCGAGACCCAGCGCGAGGCGCTCGCCGTCTGGCAGCCGTTCGGCGACGAACTGCTCGTCCACTGGCTGCGGACGGCTCGGGACGGGCGCGTACTCGAGCACATCCCGGACGCCGACTGGCTGGCAGGCGGCGAGGCCCTGCTCGACCGCTACCGGCTCCTCGCCGCGGAACACACCCGCTGCACCAAGCACCGCAATCCGAAGCAGAACCTGGGCATCCTGCGTGGCGCGCTGGAGGAGACGGTCGCCGGACGGCCGCTGGACGCGCGCCGGCTCGGTCTGCTGCGGCACGCGGTCGAGTCCATGGTCCGGCGCCGCGGCCTGCCCGGCTCCGTCGCGCACACGGCGCTGCGCCGGAGCCAGGCCGAGCAGGCGGCGCTCCCGTCCCACCACGCCTTCGCCCAGCTCATGGTGCGTCGGCTCGCTGCGCTACCGCAGGAGACGGGCATCACCGATGTCCTCCCGCTCGTGGGCGCGGTGACCGAGGAGGAGGGCCGGGCGGCCGGCCTGCCCGTCGGCGCGGTCGCGCCGCCCACGATCCGCGAGGTGGTCGAGTCCGCGCTGAGCGCACCGCTCGCCACGCTGGTGGAGCGGGGCGTCGTCCCGTCCGCCGAGGTCCTGGCCGAACTCGTGCCGCAGTTGGTCGCCGCCACCACCGCGCAGGCGTACGGGGACGAGACGCTGCGCGCGCTGATGGCCGCGAACTACCGGGCGTTCCGCGGCCGCCGCTCCCTGCTCCTGCTCAACCTGGAGCGGCAGGTACGTGTGGAGGAACTGCCCTGGGTACGAGCGGTGTCGGGTCAGCGGTCCGCGGTGCTCGGCAAGCCGGACGGCGAAGGCGCGCTCACCGTGCTGCGACAGCTCGGCGAGCTGGCCGTGCAGGCGTTCCCGGGGACGCTCCTGCCCAATCCGCTGGTCCGCGAGTTCGGCGTCCTGGAGCGGCAGTGCGACCTCGGCGCCCCGTTCGTGGAAGAGCTGGCCGCCGACATCTTCATGGGCACGTTCAGCCCGAAGTTCCTCACGGCGGCGCGGGTCGCCGGTGAACTGCTCGACGGCTCGCTGTACGAGCGTTACTACGGGATCGACTATGCGGCGATACGCAACCTGGCGATCACCGAAACCGCCACGGCCCTGACCCGTCCTTACCGTGCCCGCACCTCTCCGGGGTTCGCGCGGCTGTGCGGAGAACGGGCCGGTACGGAGGCTTCCCGTTCCTGGTCGGTGGCGGCGAACGGTGCGGTGATCGAGCAGGCGCAGATCCTCACCACGCACAACCTGGCCACGCTGGTCCACCGGGTGGGCATCACCCCGCGGCCCGGCTGGGCCGACCTGGCGCGCCGCTGCTTCGTGACCGTGTGCCGGCTGGTCTCCCGTGTGCACGGCAACCCGCGGCCGTTGAGCACCATCAAGGACGCCGCGTACGCGTGGCGGCAGATGCTGTTCCACCTGTCCCTGTGCCCGCCGGAAGAACAGCGGCGGATCATCGCGGATCTGCACGAGGAGACGACCCGGCACCCGGCCCATGCCGCCCCCCGACTGGCCCCCGCCCTGACGGGCCTGACCCTGATCGCCGAGGGAGGCACCTTCAACACCGACGGAGCGCTGGACGACGGCCGCGCGCGGCGGTTCGTGGGCTGGGCATCCGGCGGTCACTGGATGCGGTGAGCGGGCCGGAGTGCAAAGAATTGATCCTATGGAAGCGCGTCAGCCTCTGGAGAAGACCCCCGACGGTCACTTCGTCATCATCAAGGGCCGGAAGTGGCGTGCGACGGATCCGGCCATTCCCGAGGAGACCGCCGCTCGTCTGCGGCGGCACCTCATGTCGGCTCGTCGCGCGGTGCGCTCCGCGACGACCGCGGGTGATGCGCGGGCCGAGCGGGCGGCGCGGGCACGGGTGAACCGGGCGAAGACCGCGCTGGGGGAGCGGGGCACTCCGTGGTGGGACCAGGCCGAGGACGAGCGTCGTCGGCGCTGGGAGCAGGGGCTCGCGCGTCTCGATGCGGATCCAGCGGATTGAGCGGATGCGCAGGAGGACTGCGGCGGACTGAGGCGGGCGAAGAGAAGTGGGGCAAGCCTGGGGCGCTTCGCCGCTCGGTGGGTAGTGTTTCGTGGACGGCCGCGTCCGGCAGCTGCGGGCGGCACGGTCAGGCACCGATGTCCGTTCACAGGAGGACGCATGTCGAATGTCAGAGTTGTCCGGTACCTGACAGGAGTCGGGTCGGCTGTGGCCTTACTGCTCGCCTCCCCGGGGCCGGTCGCGGCGGCCGCGGAGCCACTGGTGCGGCATGCTGCGGTACTGGACTCCACCGGCGCCGAGGGCCCTGCCTCCTCCACCGGCGTGGCGTCCGTGCCCACCGCCACCGCCCAGGCACCCGCCTGGCAGCCGCCCCTGTCCACACGCGGGCGGTACATCGTCGACGCCAACGGCGACCGCTTCCGGCTGAAGTCGGCCAACTGGGACGGTGCGCAGGGCTCGTGGACGGGCAGCGGCAGCAGCGCGGACAGTGCCGACCACCACGCCGGCCAGAACTCGTACGGCATTCCCCTCGGCCTGGACCGCGTACCGCTGCCGGACTTGCTGGCCGACTTCCGCGAACTCGGCATCAACAGCGTCCGGCTGCCGTTCTCCAACGAGATGATCCACAGCACGGCCGCCGTATCGGACGCCGCCGTGTCGGCCAACCCGGAGTTGCGTGGCCGGACGCCGCTGGAGATCTTCGACGCCGTCGTGGCCGCCCTGACTCGCGACGACTTCGCCGTCATCCTGAACAACCACACCAACACCAGCCGTTGGTGCTGCGGCATCGACGGCAACGAGCGCTGGAACAGCAGCCAGTCGACCCAGCAGTGGACCGACGACTGGGTCTTCATGGCCCGCCGCTACGCCGCCGATCCACGTGTCGTGGGCGCCGACCTCTACAACGAGGTCCGCCGTGACGTGCTGGACGACCCCAACTGGGGACTGGGCGACAGCCACGACTGGTACGCGGCCGCCCTGCTCGCCGCCGACCGCATCCTCGCCGAGGCGAACCCCGACCTCCTCATCGTCATCGAGGGGATCAACTGGACCGGCCTGCCCGTCGACGGGCTGCCCCACGGCCGTCCCGTGCTCACCCCCGCGCGCACGCTCTCGCACACCCTCGTAGCCGCCCACAAGCTCGTGTACTCCGCCCACTTCTACGGTTACACAGGCCCGCACCACAGCGGCGCTACCGGCATCGGCGAGACCCACGACGCCCGCTACCAGGACCTGTCCCGCGACGACTTGTACCAGGCCCTCTACGACGAGGCGTTCTTCGTCTCCGAGGAAGCCGGCCGGCACTTCACCGCCCCTGTGTGGGTGAGCGAGTTAGGTATCGGGGCCGGCGAGACGGGCGCCGCCGCACGGACCTGGTTCGGCAACGTGACCGACTACTTCGCCGACCACGACACCGACTTCGCCTACTGGCCCCTGGTCGGCTGGGAGGGCCACGACGACTGGGCACTGCTGCGCTACGACCAGGACGGGCACCGGTACGGGCTGCTGGACCAGACCGACTGGCGCGGCACCGGATGGGCCCGGCTCATGGACTCGCCGTCACTCACCGGTCCCGTCGCCGCGGCACCCGCCTGGGACATGCTCGCGACCGATCACGGCGACCAGGTCCAGTCGCTCACCGTGCGAGCCGGCGGTGACTGGGACTCCGGTGCCGGCAAGGCGGCCTGCCCGGACGGCGAGCGGCTGATCGGCCTCGGCCACACCTCCGGTCGCGGACTGTGCACGGACGTCTCCGCCGGCGACCTGCGCGCGGCGGGCGACGCCCAGGCGGTCGTCACGGACGAACGCAACGTTCCGGCGGGCGGCGACTGGGCCTCCGGCTACACCAAATTGCAGTGTGCCCCGGGCCAGTTCCTCATCGGGTACAGCCACCGGGGCGTACGTATGTCGGCCGCCCTGTGCGTGCCCGCCCGGTCGGCCCTGGGCGGCACGGGCCGTACGGTGTGGTTCGACCGGTCCGACAACCGGCCCGCGGGCGCGGCGGGCGGCGACTTCGCCACGAACGACTACAAGGGCCAGTGCGCCGACGACGAGTACGCGGCCGGGATCGCCTTCACCGCCCGCATCGGCAGCTCGGCGGGCCCGGCGGCCCTGCTCTGCCGGAAACTGGCCTGACCGGCACGCGAGGACGGTCGAGCCTGAATTGGATAGCCTCCGGGCGTGGGTAACGAAGCGAACGCCGGCGACTGGCTGGAAGACACGCGGACCTCCTACGACACCGTCGCCGAGAGTTATGCCGATCAGTTCCGCGACCTGCTGGACGAGACACCCGAGGAACGCGCGTTCCTGGCGACGTTCGCCGACCAGGTGCGGGCCGGCGGCGGGGGACCGGTCGCGGACGTGGGGTGCGGTCCGGGACGGATCACGGCCCACCTGCGGCGACTGGGAGTGGACGCGTTCGGGATCGATCTGTCCCCCGGGATGGTCGAGGTGGCCCGGCGCGATCACCCCGATCTCCGGTTCGAGGTGGGTTCCATGACCGAACTCGACCTCGGCGACGAGTCGTTGGCCGGTCTGGTCGCCTGGTACTCACTGATCCACATCCCCGACGACGACATCGGCACGGTTCTCGGGCACTTCCGGCGTGTGCTGCGACCGGGCGGACCGCTGCTGGTCGGCTTCCACGTCGGTGATGAGACGCGGTTGTGGACGCAGGGATACGGCGGCCATCCGATGAAGATCCACGTGCACCGTCGACAGCACAGCCGGATGACGGCCTGGCTGACCGGAGCCGGCTTCACCGTCGAGGCACACCGGACGCTGACCTCCGCCGAGAGCACGCTGGGAGGCATGCTCCTCGCACGCCGTCAGCCGGATCCCCGATAGAGATTTCTCGGGTCACTTGCCTACGGTGACGGGACGACGTCGGCCGCGGCGGTGCCGAGCCGTCTCTCACGGCGCAGAGCCACGCCCGTGGCGACGGCCCCGATGCCCTCCCACAGGCCCACCCCGAAGAAGCCGGACGGGGCACGGCCGCCGAGTATCGCGAGCGTGAACACCGCGCACGTCAGCAGGCGGAAGGGGACGGTCCAGCGGAAGAACGCCTTCCAGTCGGCCAGCGACGCCAGGACGTAGTACACGCCCATGTTGAGCGCCGCCATGGACGAGGCGGTCAGAAAGGCCACCGTGTGGTCGTCCGCCGGACGTCCCCCGTTCGCCGTGGGCCCGAGACTCATCAGCGAGAGCAGGAGGTCCGGGGCGATCAGGCCCAGCGCGCCCATGACGGCGGCGAGGACGCCGAACACGGCCATGGTCCAGCCGGACGGCGAACGGGGAAGCAGGCGCATGTACGTCTCCGTGGGAGAGAAGGGGCAAGGGAGTCGCGAGCCGTCTCAGGGTTTGACGCCGGCGGCCTCCCACACCGTGGTCAGCTGCGCGTAGGCGGCGTCGAAGTCGAAGCCCGGTGCGTGATCCAGAACGAAGGCGGCCGCGATGCGCCGAGTGGCCGGAATGTCGAGGGTGAGGACGGCCAGTACCTTCTCGAGGTCGGCGATGGTCCGCGAAGGCAGGACGTACTGGCCGAACCCCTCGATCAGCTTCACGATCTCAGCGGCACCCTCCGCACCGTCCCGCGCGCTCCGCAGGGCGTCCAGAGCGTCCCAGAGCGCATCCAGTTCGAAGGGCCGCACGACGGCCAGGCGCACCACGGGGCTTCCGGCCTTGCAGACCTCGTCCTTGACGCGGCGGATCACGTTTCTGGCGACGTCGCAGGTACGGGGCGACAGGACGTACTGCTCCGCGCAGCCGCCTTCCGCCTCCGCGCAGCCGCCTTCCGCCTGCGCGGCTCCGCCTTCCGCCTGCGCGGCTCCGCCTTCCGCTTGTGCGGCTCCGCCTTCCGCTTGTGCGGCTTCTCCGGCTCCACCGGCTTCTCCGGCTCCACCGGCTCCACCGGCTCTGCTGGTTCCACTGCTCCCACTGGTTTCGCCGAGCAAGCCGAAGGCGTCTTCGAGATAGTCGGCTGCCAGGATCCAGGACGGGTCACCGGGCAGCACGCACACGTGGTCAGGTGGCTGTCGCTTCGTCACACCGGCAGCCTGCCCAACCACGGCCGGACATTCCGGCGAATCGGCGTTCTGCGTACGCCGGGACGGCGAGGGCGTAACCACTTGCCGCCGACGCGCGTTAGTTTCGGCCACTCGCGCTGCCGCAGTCGCTGCTTCCGCCAGCTGCTCACCCTGGGCGCGTCTGGTTCGGCCGAGCGGGACACCTACCGTCAGGCGGCGGCCACGGATACCGTCGCAGGGTGACCGGGAGCGAACCCCGCGCACTTCGCCTCACGGAGGTACTGGCCCAGGAGGCCAATGCCCTGACCGCGACGGTCACGGGCGGTTCGGGTCCGCCGGCCGTGCTGCTGGCCCGGGCCCGCCGGGCCTTCGTCATCGCCCAGCTCGTCAGTACCGTCCTCGCCGAACACGCGGTTCCCGCGCGGGACGCCTACGACCTCGGGGGCAGCCTCGCCGACGCGGCCTGCAACGTGCTCGATCCCGTCATCGGGCCGGAGTTGATCGCCGCCTGCCGTGCGGACCTCCGCCACGGGGAGGCAGGTCGGCTTCTCCGGCTCGCCGAAGTCGACGTCACCCTCCTCGCGCACACCGGCGAGCCGGAGATCGACGACGCGATGGCAATGCTGTCCGGGGCGCTGGCCACCCTTCTGGCAGGGGTGGCCGGCAATGAGCAGGCGCTTGTGGAGCAACGGCGCGCCGCCGGCACCGCCGAGGCGCAGGCGCGCGAGCTCTGGGCACGGTATGGCGATGCGGACGGCACATAAGAGGCGGACAGGAGACCGAGTCACTCGGTCAGCCGTGAGTCAGTAGGCTGGGTTCGTGATCAGTGAGGTGGATCTGCGGCACCTGCGCCGCTGCGTGGAACTGGCGGCGCAGTCCCTGGAGTCGGGCGATGAGCCCTTCGGGTCCGTTCTCGTCGCAGGCGACGGCACCGTGCTGGGCGAGGACCACAACCACGTGGCCTCCGGCGACCACACCCAGCATCCCGAATTTGCGCTCGCCCGCTGGGCCGCGCGGCACCTGAACCCCGCGGAGCGGGCCGAGGCCACCGTCTACACCTCCGGAGAGCACTGCCCGATGTGCGCCGCCGCGCACGGTTGGGTGGGCCTCGGCCGGATCGTGTACGTGGCCTCGGCCGCGCACCTGGCGGACTGGCTCGCCGAGTGGGGCGTGCCCGCCGCCCCGGTCGCGGCCCTGCCGGTCACCGCCGTCGTCCCGGACGCGGTCGTGGAGGGGCCGGTGCCCGAACTCCTCGACGACGTACGCGCCTTGCACCGGCGCATGCACGGTCCGTCCGGCCACGCCGAGCGGTCCGAGGACGCCGCCGAATGACCGACCGTGTCCTCGAACTGCTGCGAACCCGACCCGATCTGGCCGAGCTGGCGGCGTTCCCTTCAACTTCGATGTGAGCCGGGCCTACCACGTCGAAGAGGTGCACCTGGCTTCCGGCGCCTCACTGGAGCCGATCGCCGGTGACGACACCGGCGGTACGTACTTCCTGTGCGGGGGCACGGCCGTGCTGCACGCGTCCTCGGACGGCTACGCCTCGCTGGTGGCCGACAGTGTCGGCGAGGCGCTGGAAGAACTCATCCGGCTGCCGGCCTGGTGCGAGGAACTCTCCGGTGAGCTGGACGAGGAGGGGCTGCGCGACGTGGTGCGTGCGGCGGACGACGAGGCGCGGGAGGAATTCGCCCCCGACCTGGACGCGCAGCGGGCGGCGCTGATCAGCGGCCTGGGGCTGCCGGACCGGCCGCTGGTCGAACTGCTCGCCCTGTCGGAGGCGGCCACCCGGCGCACCGAGCCGGACCACCTCCTGCTCAACTCCCAGGAGCTGTGCGCCTACCGGTTGGAGGAGCCCTACCGCCAGCGGCTGCGTGACGTCGTGCTCCGCCCTGGCCGGGAGGCGCTGGAACGGATGCGCTCCGGCGACCCCGGCGCGCGAGCGGAGGCGGTCGCGGACCCGGTGCTGCGGGCGGGCCTGCTGCACGCGGCGCGGTGCGAACGCCGTGACAGTGACCTGCCGTTGCTGCGGTCCCTGCTGAGGCTGGAGCTTGCAGGCGCGAGTGCCGGACGCGCCGACCGGTACGAGGAGCGGTGGCTTGCCGCGATGCTGGTGGGCTCGTACGGGCAGGCCGACGACGCACCGCTGCTGCGGGCGGCCACCTCCGGCCAGATCACCGACAGCGCCGGTGCCGTGGCATGGGCCCGCGCCGAGGAAGCGAAGCGGTACGGGCAGGACTCGGCCGGACGGGACGAGTTCACCTGGGCAGAACTGGCCCACCGGCAGGGACTCGTCGAGCACGCCAGGGTCGCGCTCATCCGGATGCTGGACGACACGGGTCCGGACGCGGGCCGGCTGCGGGAGCTGAGCCGGGCCCTGGAGCGCATCGGTGACCACGCGCAGGCGGCCCGCGCGCAGTTCAACCTCCTCTCCTTGCAGGACACGGACCGGGACCGGGCGTCGGAGGCGTACGTCCTCGCCCGTCTGGAGCGCAGCAAGGGCGACCTCGCGGCAGCGGGTCGGGCACTGGAACGGGCACGGACCGCGGTCGGTATCGACGTTGGCACTGGCACTGGCACTGGCGGCGGCGTCGGCGGCGATCCGTCGGACGGAACGGTCGCCGAGTGGCACCGCCGGGGACTTGGCCGGCTGATCACGGAGCAGCACCTGGAACTCACACTCGCCGCGGTCGAGGCGGGTGACGCGGAACTCGCGCGTACGACGATGGCCCACAGCCGCCGGCTGCTGGGCACCATCGCGAAGAACTCTGCGAAGGCCCTCCGGGAGCTGTCCACCCGGGCGACGTGGGCAGTTGCCGGCCTCGGCCGACCCGGCACCTGACACGGCACAGCGTCTGTCCGGCGGTCCTGGGTCTTTTCCTCGGCGGGTTGGAAGCGGCCAGGAAGGCGGAGCCGGCAGGGCTCGAGGAGGACTGAGAACTTCGAGCAACCGACTGCGTATCGCCGACAGTTGTCGACACTTGAGCTCAGAACAATGGTTCAAGCCCTTGACCCCGCCTTAGTGTCGACACTAGGAAGGTGCGGCACCCGTCGTCCGGCAGTCACGGCAAAGGGAGTTCCGCATGTGTCCCACCGAAGAGAACGACCTGCGCGGAGTCACCATGAGAGCCCGCGTCAGGGCGCTCGGCGCAGTCGGGGCCGCGGCCCTGGCGCTGCCCGCCATGACCTTGTCGGCCACCTCGGCCCGGGCCGCGTCGCGCGCCCGCGGGATCTCGGTGGGGGCGGGCAAGACCTACGGGTTGCGTGCGACGACACGGCTGACCGCGCTGTCGATCGCCAAGGGCGGAACACTCGCCGTACCGGACGGCTACAGCCTCACCATGACCGTCGACGGCGTCGAGACCGGCTCGATGCTCACCGCGACGCTCGCCACCAGCACGACGATCGCCCCCGGCACCTACCGCGGCGACATCGTGCTGACCGTGGCCGAGCAGCACACGGCGACCTTCGCGAATGTCACCTTCCCGATCCGCCAGGCGCTGTACGCGGGCACCGAAGGAGTCGTGGCGGCCAGGTCGGCGCTGCCCGCGGTGACCGGGGGACGGGTGACGGACGCCGGTGCGCGAGGGATCCGTGTCGTCTCGGACGGGGAGGCGTTCGACGGGGTGTACGTGGCGGACGGCGGTACGTACACGCTGCGGGACGCGAGATTCGCCTTCACCGGCAACGGGCGCTGCGACTTCATCGGGGACGGCACCGCCGTGGTCGGGACGGGCGCGGGCACGACCCTGGTCCTCGACGGGGTGAGAATCGCCAACAAGGGCGTGGTCCGCGGAGGCGTCGTCGCCGCGGACGGCTGCGCCCTCGTGGTCAAGAACTCCCGCATCCGCTGCCTGAACGGCACCCTGCCCGCCGACTACGTCCCCGCGGGCGGCGCGAACATGCTCGTCGTGCCCTGGCGGCTGGGCATCTCGGGCAACGTCCGGGCCACCAACCTGCTGGGCACGAACACGACGGCCACCTACATCGGCTCGTCCATCGAGTCCGAGACGTGGGGCGCCTTCTCCGTGGACTCGACCGCCGACTCGCGTGCCACCGCCGTCAACTGCCGCATCGCCAACCTGGGCGACGAGGGGTACGGCACCTTCGCCGACGGCAACGTGCTGGAGCGCATCCTCGGCTGCGAGATCGACGCGGGCACGTACACGACCATCATCGGCGCCTCCGACGCCACCGTGCACTACGGCGACAGCACCCGGCAGACCGTCGCCGCGCTCAACTCAGAGCTGGGGCTCGGTCTTTCGGCGGCCGAGCTGGCCGCCCTCCCGGTCCGCGCCACTCGTGCCTCCTCACGGGGCTTCGGAGTGATGTGGCACGGCGCCGGGACCCTGCACATCGACGGCTCCACGGTGCTCGACACCCGGCACACGGCGTTCCTCGACAAGGCCGTCCGGGCCACCATCACCGTCGACGGCTCCCAGGGCGCCCGTATCCACGCGGGCAACGGCGTCATCCTCCAGGTCATGGAGACCGACAACCCCGGTTCCATCAACGGCGTGTACACCGAACCCACCGACGACCCGGTACGTGACGACGGCTTCGACGTGACCCAACTGCACGACGCCGACACCACCGCGTCCTTCACCGCCGTCTCGCTGCGCGGCGACTTCTGCAACGCGCGCCGCAACGGCCAGAACATGGCGCTCACCTTCGACGCGTCGACCGTCGAGGGCGTGCTCTCCGCCTCCGTCTCCCGCCACGCCGTCGACTCCATCAGCTCCGCTGAGTACACCGAACTCGGCCATGTCACCAACACCGTACGGCCGGTCGTCAACAACGGGGTCCTCGTCACGCTGACCGGCGGTTCGGCATGGACGGTGACCGGCACGTCGTATCTGAGCGTCCTGTCGCTCGACGCCGACTCCACGGTCACCGCCCCGGCCGGGCGCACCGTGACGATGACGGTGGACGACGAACCCATCGACCTGGCTCCGGGCGGGACCTACACCGGGGCGATCACGCTGACGGTGCGGTAACGGCGCGCGGAGTCCACCGCCCTCAAAGAACGTCCTCTCACCCCTCCTCTCACCCTCCTCTCGCTCTCCTCCCATCCTCCAGGCAGCAAAGGACGGCCCTTCCCCCATGACCAACCGTCAAAAGCGCAGGCCCAGTCGCCTCGTCGTGCTCGCCGCAACCAGTGCCCTGGTATGCGGCGCGACCCTCGTGGCCGCGGCCCCGGCCGCGGCCCCGGCCACGGCGGCCGGAGCACGACCGGCGAAGCCCGCCCCCTGCTCGTGCGACATCGCCTTCACCGAGTCGGACACCCCTGCCCAGGTCGGCGACAACCCGCGGCACGTGGTGACCGGCGACCTCGACGGAGACGGCAACGCGGACGTCGTCGCGGCCAACAACGACGCCGATTCCCTGTCCGTACTGCTCGGCAACGGTGACGGCACCTTCGCGGCGGCCACCGAGTACGCGGTGGGCGACAAGCCGTACCAGTCCGTCGTCGCGGACTTCGACGCCGACGGCAACCCGGACATCGCCACCGCCGACTTCGACGGCGGCACCGTCAGCGTCCTGCTCGGCACCGGTGGCGGCGCCTTCGCGACCGCCACCCAGTACACCGTCGGCGCGGGCGCCCGCTCGCTCGTCCCCGGTGACATCGACGCCGACGGCGACCTGGACCTGGCGGTGGCCGAGGAACAGGGCGGCGGCGTCAGCCTGCTCACGGGCGACGGCACCGGCTCGTTCTCCGTCGACCTCGAGGCGGTGACCGTGACCAGACCGCACGGCCTGGTCCTCACCGACTTCGACGACGACGGCGACCTGGACATCGCCACCGCGAGCGTCGCCACCACCGGCGGGGTCAGCGTGGCGCTCGGCAACGGCGACGGAACCTTCGGCGCTGTCACCGAGTACGCCGGCGTCGCCCGTCTGTACTCCCTCGCCCACGGCGACTTCGACGGCGACGGCCGCACCGACCTGGCGACCATCAGCAACGGTTCCAACACCCTGGAGGTGTACGCGGGCAGCGGCGACGGAACGTTCGCCGCTCCCGTCGACTACACCACGCCCGCCCTGCCGGTCGCCGTCACCGCCGCCGACGTCGACGGCGACCACGTGACGGACGTGCTCGTCTCCTCGCTCAACGGGAACTCCGTCTCCGTCTTCCAGGGCACCTCGGGAGGCGGGCTGAGCGCAGCGACCGAGCTGGCGGCCGCCGGCGCGTACGAGGCGACGGCCGCCGATCTGACGTCCGATGGGACGCAGGACCTCGTGGTGGCGAGCAGCGGCAGCGATCAGGTGGACATCTTCACCGGTTCCTGCGGCTGAGCCCGCCCCGAGTTGCTCCACGGGTTACTCCAGCCAGACGCCGTCGCGCATGATGACCCTGCCCCGCAGTTCCGGCTCTCCCCGCCAGGCGCGGACGACCTTGGGCGCCACACGCACGTACACGAAGGGACCGTCCTCCGTCCGCGGGTCCCAGCCGAACTTGGCGGCGAACGCGTCCGCCGCCAAGTTCGGGACGTCCGAGTCCGGGAAGCACTCCGCCGTCCCCTGGAGCAGCACCGCATCAAAGGTGTCCGGCAGCGACAGGCGCACGCGCGGGTCCTCGCGCACGTTCCGCACGGTCGCGGACGTCGCGCTCGTGCACACCCACACGGCTCGTGTGTCCCACGAGAACCACAAGGGGACCTGGTGGGGGCCGTGATCGGGATGAGCTGTCGCCACCCAGACGTCCCGCTCCGTGGCGAGGCGGTCCAGCGTCTCGCGCCTGCGCTCGGCCGTCGAGCGATGAGGAATCTTCTCGTTCTGCATGGTCGCCGACGCTAGCCAGCAAGATCGCAAAGCACATGGGGCTGAGGTCCTACGTCCCGCGATCGACATCCCGTCCGCCGCGGGATCCTGTGGGCCCGGTCCTGCCCGTTTTGCCCGTCCTCCCCGTCCTGCCCGTCCTGCCCGTGCGAACATGTGGATCAACAGGCGCGCAGTGATCGACTACGCGGCAGAGGCCGGACCGGGCGAAGGGTTGGAACACATGGGGGACTTCTCAGCCGAGCGGCAGCGCATATTGCAGTCGCCTCCGCCCGAGCTCGTCGCCGAGGCGGCGGCGAATCCCGGCGGGTCGGTCGCGGCCATCGACACCGGCTACATCGGCGATCCGAACGGTTACATCCCCGCCGAGGCGGTCCGAGGGGCCTGGCTCGTCGGGCCGGACGGGAAGCTCACCGGTGAGTTCGAGGAAAACTTGAACTACGGGCCGCCCAAGGACGAGTTCGCCAGGCTCACCGAGTCCACGCACTGGCTCGACTGGCTCGGCGACGATCCGGCCCGTGCCGTGCGCGACTCCGTCGAGGGGTGCCTGACCGACCAGGTGGCAGGGGCGGTCCTGGACTGGCTGAAGATCCTCGACGATCCCCGCTTCCTCACGGGCGGCCGGCCCCGGCCCGACCACCCGGACCGGATCATCGTCACCCGGGCCGGACTGGCCCTGCCCTTCGCGCTGTCCGTGACCGCTCCCGGCCGCAAGAGGGAGATCCTCACCGGCGTCTTCACCTGGGTCGCGGTGGGACTCGACCAGCCGGGCGGCAGGAAGGACCAGGTCTGGCTGGACCTGCGGGCCGATCCGGACTGGGCCGAAGCCGAACTGCGGAAGCGGATCCATCTCGTCGGTCGGCCGGCTTCCTGATCCCGCGGTCGGCCCGGGGCAGGACGCTGCCGGAGCCCGTGCCGCGCGAGATGCCGCCGGAGCCCGTGCCGCGCGAGATGCCGCCGGAGCCCGTGCCGCACGAGATGTGGACGGAGCCCGTGCCGCACGAGATGTGGACGGGCGTCAAGCGCCCGCGAGGCGCAGCCGCTGCTCGATCTGGGCGGCCAGCCGCGCGACGACGGGGCCGCCGTCGGGGCGCAGTGTCGCCTTCTTGGCGTTGAAGCAGTGCACCCACAGGCCGGCGGCCCACGCGGCCTCGCGGTCGGCGTGCGTCCAGGGCAGTCCCCTGGCCGCCTGATAGGCGTGGATGAACCGCTCCGTGTCCGGGACGGCCGATTCGCCGGGACGGCCGCCCAGGACGCTGTGCACCGCGGCGGCCGCGCCGGCGACGACGATCTCCGGCAGGGCCACGACGCTGTCCCAGTCGTGCACGGCGTGCAGGGCGCTGTCCTTCCACATCACGTTCTGCGCCTCCCAGTCGCAGTGGCCGACGACGGGGGAGCCGAGGCCGTGTGCGGCCAGCCGATCGCGCACGCGGACAGCGGCGTCGTCCAGCCAGTGCGGTCCCGGGTGCTCGTTGAGGTCCTCGGGCCGGTCGTCGGGGAACGGCCAGATGCCGCCCTGGTCGTGGTTCCACCACACCCACGGCGGCGGCGGGCCGAGCTCGCCGGCCTCGTCCACGGCGGGTGCCGTCGACACGAAGCGGGCCAGTCCGGCGGCCGAGCGGGCCGAGGAACGGGGTGCCACGTCGATCGCCGTACCGTCGTCCACCAGCGTCTCCAGGGTGACGAGCCGGCTGTCGATCCGGGTCGGCTCGCCCAGCGGTTCGGCGCACGGCAGCCCTGCCAGCCACATCAGCCGGTGGGTGCGGCAACAGCCGGTCAGCCGGTCCTGGAACGGGCGGATCTTGACCACCACCCGCCGGTGATCCGCCAACTCCAGGGCGAGGACCGTGGACAGGTGCACCCAGCGCCACAATTCGGTTCTGGGGCGGCTGCCGAGACGGCTCTCCACCCAGTCGGAAAGGGAGAGAACGCCGAGCGTGGTGGTCTCGCCAGACGCGGCGGTGGTCTCGCCAGACATGGTGGTGGCCCCTATCTTCGGTCGTGCGCGGCTCAGACGGTACTCCGGAAAGACACCGTGGGGACGGTGAGGGGAAATGCGAGCCGAATGCGTCACTCTTGCCGCCGACAGCGACCGGTCCGCCGGGAACTGGGTGGGCGTGACCGCCGGTACCGCCGCGGTGCTCGACGGCGGCGGCTCCTGGGCGGAGGGGTGTGCGGATCTCCTGGGGTGCGCGGTCCTCGGCCGGCTGGCCGATCCCTCGCTCACCATCGAGTCGTGCCTGCCCGGAGCCGAGCGGGAGGTCCGGGGGGTACGCGGGATCGTCCCCGGCACCCCCGGCACCCCCGGCGCCCGCGGTGGCAGTCGGCGTCGGCCTGCCGCCGCCTTCGTGAGGGTCGTCGGCCGGGAGGTGGAATGGCTGGTCATAGGTGACACGGTGGTGGTCCTGGACCTGCCGGACGGCCTCCGGGTCGCCTCCGACGGCACCGATGCCACTGCCGCCTCCGACGGCACCGACGGCACCGGCACGGGCCGCGCATCTGCCGCGAACTGGCCGGTCTCCGGCCGGGTGGCTTTGAGGAAGGTGCGGCAGGTCGCCATGCTGTCGAGCGGCGCCGCCCGGCTGGTGACCTTCGGCGTCGTGGTCTGGGAGCAGGTGATGGACACCCTCGCCAAGGACGGGCCGCACGTGCTCGTCGACGAGGTGCGGGCGTTCGAGACGCTCGATCCGCGATGCGTCCGGTGGCCCCGTTCCGGTGTCACCGCCGACGCCACTGTCGTGCACGTGCGCTTTTGACGTCAGTAGACGTCAGTAATGGCCGACCTTGGCGATGTCCTCCGAATCGACGTCGATTTCCGCCCAGTCGGTCACGAAAGCCGGTGCGTAACTGAACGCGAGGACCAGCCTTTCGCACTCCGTGCTCTTGGGCAGAGTGCCGTGGAAAAGCGCCTCGTTGAGCAGCAGGGCATCTCCCGTCCCGGCCGGCACGATGTCGAGCGAAGGAAAATTCTCTGTCGTGAGAGCGGGGCGGCGGGAGAAAGCCTTCGTGTCGGGGAACCACGGGAAGTTGGCCTTGTGCGAGCCCTGGAGGCAGCAGAACGGCCCGTCCTCGGCCGACGCGACATCGGTGAGGTACAGGAGCAGTTTGACGAACATGCAGTACAGATGGCCGTCGTGGTAGGTGTGCTGGAAGCTCATGTTCCGCCGCGCCGTGCGACCGCGCCCGTAGGGGAACACCTCGCTGAAGCCGTTGTGCAGGTAGAACCTGCTGTCCCCGGTGCGCCGCAGGCCGTAGCTCTCGATGAGGCGCAACGGCTGGTTGATCACCGGGCGTACGCAGTCCAGCAGCGGTTCGCTCCTGGCCAGGGCGTCGAAGCGGGCGCTGTGCCTGGTGAGGTCGTCGAACCGCTCCTTGTCGCCTCTGCCCTTCATGAGGTGCGAGGGCAGTGTCCGTACCTCGGCACGGCAGTCCTCGGCGGTTGCCGGGCTGATGAACCCGGGCATCCGCAGGTATCCCATCGTGTCGAACAGGTACAGCTCTTTCGGGGACAGCGGTCCGCTACGGACGGGAAGCAACGGCATACGTCTCAGGTCTCCCTCCGTTGTACTCGGGGTGGGCCGAAGGGGTCGTCCAGGCGGACGGTGCGGTCCTCCCCGGCGGGGCCGACGCCGATCAGGGTGACGGTCTCGGCCGGACCGAGGCGGACGGGGCAGCGGAAGCGCGGGTCCTCCACCGGTAAGCGGTCGAGCAGGTGGCCGTCCAGGTAGACGAACAGGACCGTGGGCGTGGGGCCTTGGGCGGGTCTGCCACGGCCTCCGGCCCGGACAGCACCCTTGACCAGCGCCGACGATGTGCCCGTCGGAATCCGCCAGGACAGGCTGAACGGCAGCGCGGTCTCGACACCGGCGCCCGGGACCGGTTCCGTCCGCCCCTCCGGTCCGTCGGGGGAGAGCCAGGCCCGTCGCCACACACCGCGGTGGACCGTGGGGCGACAAGGGGGACCGGGGGCCCGTACCGTGCCCCACGGCGCACGGCCGGGGCAGGCGTCCGGCGGGAACAGGGTGCCGCTCTGGGCGAGGAGGTACTTCTTGGCCCGCCGCCCGCCGAAATGCGCCACGCAGCCGAACACCCCCGGATCCTTCAGGGCACCGCTGATGTAGTTCCACTCGTGGCCCAGGGCCAGCAGCCGTTCCCACAGCGGGCCCCGCCGGCCGAGCAGCGACGACACCGCACCCATGTCGTCGCTCGGCACCGCGTCCAGGACGCCCGCCTCGGCCGCCTTCGTCGCGAACCGCCACAGGAGGTCGTAGAGCCCGCCGTCGTCGGCGGGGTTGCTGAAGATCAGGCCGGCTTGCAGGAGCGGGCCGCCTTCGCCGGGCGTACCGAGCAGGTCGGCCACCGGCAGCGACGCCACCTCGCCGAGCTCGCCGTAGTAGTCCATGGTCGACTCGTCGACCACCGCCGCGATGCGCCCCTCGGCCAGTGGCCCCTCCAGTGCCCCGAGGTCCATGGGGCGCAGGAACAGCAGGTCGGCGTCGGCATGGACGTCGTAACCGCGCCACGGCGGCAGGCTGTCGCGCAGTGCGGGCGAGTGGCGCCAGTAGAAGAGGTGGGTGGCGGTGCCCCGGCCGGCGGCGCGTGCGACCGGATCGTCACCGGGGGACAGGTGGACGACGTCGATGGTCCCGCGGCCGAAGTGCTGACCGGCCAGGCGGGGGCCGTCGTTGGCGTCGACCACGACCACGCGGGCGCCGGGGTGGCAGTACAGCAGCGAGCGCACGGCCAGGACCACCAGTTCGTCGCTCTGCCGGCCGCGGCTGACGAACCGGAACCTGAACCGGGACGACACCGGCCGCGGGTCCGCTCGCGTCACGGCCGTCATGTCAGGGGCAGGGCCCGGCTCCCGGCCCGTCGGCGGGCGCTGGAGCGTGCGAGGTCGAAGGTGAGGGTGAGTTTGCGCAGCCAGCGGTCGGTGCCGTCGTAGCGGGGCGCGAACGGGTCCCGGCCGTGCACGGCCCGGTAGTTGTCGATGAGCATCAGATCGCCGGGGCGCAGCCGTACCCGTACGAGTGCTTGCTGAAGCCGGTGGCAGAGCCGGGAGAACGCCCGCGCGGACGCGTCGTCGCCGGGAGCGGTGGTGGTGTAGGCCGGGTCGACCCTCAGATACGGCGGCGAGTCGCCGAAGAGCACGGGGCGCCACATGGCGGCCGGGGCGGCGGCGGACCGGCTCGGCCGCAGGTGTTCGGGGTCGGGCAGGATGGCGAAGCACGGCCGGCGCAGCAGTTCGCGGTCTGCCGCGTCGAGGCGGAGCGCGTCGGCGGTGGCGACGGTTGTCGCGGTGGCGTCCGGATTGCGCAGACAGAGCAGCGCCAGCACGTCACAGCGGTCGTCGTCGAAGGCGTCCTCGACGTGGAAATCGAGCACGTCGACACTGCTGTGTCCGGTCTGCGCGTACTCCTGGCCCTTGATCGGCAGTACGTCGTTGAAGAGCCTGCCCTCCTGCAGCGTCTGCCAGCAGACCGGGTCGCCGACCTGGAGGGACACCAGGGCCAGCCAGAGGTCGTGGGCGGCGGTGTCGGCGTACCCGCGCAGCCGCCAGTGCGACGGCGTCGGGCCGACGTCCTCGTCCGGGCGGGGCCGGCGCACCACCGTGACCGCGGGTCCCAGCCGGGCCCGGACACCGGCCAGCGCGCCGAGCAGGCGGGCCGGCAGGACGCCCCGCTGCCCGGCGAGCTTCGTCAGCGGAGCCGGCAGGCCGGTCTCGTCCGTGCCGCGGTACTCCGGTACGAGCCGGCGGACGATCCGGTCCGCGAGGTGTGTCTCCCGGGCGGTGAGCACGATCTCCCGGATCCCGGGGGCGGGCGCGGTCCGACGCATGTGCTCTCCCTTCCACCGTCCTGGGCCGGCCGGCCGGGGGCGGTGCGGCACGGCCGGTTATCCGGCGCTCGCCGCCAGTTCGGTCAGCAACTCGGCCCACGGACCGGACGGGAACCGGCGCTCGAGGATCCGCCGGTTGCGCCGTACGGCGTCCACCACGCGGGGCTCACCGGCGCGGTTGGCCCGCATGGCCGTCACCAGTTCGGCGCCCGCCCGGGTCATACCGGCGGGGCCGGGGTCCACCGGGACGACGAAGAAGTCCGGGCCGTAGACGGGCGTGAAGGCGGCGTACCGCGTACTCGCGCACGGCAGTCCCGCGGCGGCGGCCAGTGCCGGGCCCAGCCCGACCGTCTCCACGTCGCCGGTGTTGGGGGTGTAGACGACCGCGCCGCCGCTCGCCGCGGCCGTCCGCAGCAGGTCCGTCTCGTCCAGCAGCCAGGCGCCGGTGGCGTCCCGGACGCTGCACAGCGGGACACCGTCGAGGAAGCGCACGTCGGAGAGGAGGCCGAGGCACCGGGCGGTGCGCAGCACCTCGTCGGCGTAGCCCGGGTCTTCCGCCAGGCTGCCGAAGACGAGCAGGTACGGGGCGGGCAGGCCGCGGTCGGTGGCGGCCGACCGGGCCGCCGCCAGCAGTTCGAGGGCGAGTTCGACCCCCTTGACCCGGAACACCCGGACCGGGTTGAGCAGGATCGGCCGGCGGCGGTCGAGGGCCAGACGGGCGAGGAACTGTTCGTGCCGTGGCTCCAGCGGTCCGGCGGGCACCCGCGGTGGGATGTTGGGCACCACGCGCGCCGGCTCGGGCACCGGGTAGCTCGCCGTCTCCTTCGCCAGCGCCTCGGACACCACCGCCCACCGCACGCCCGGACCGGCCCGCGGGAGCGGGGTGAACTCGTTGGGGCGCTGCGGGTACATGCGCACGCCGTCGTCGTACACCGCGCAACTGCCGAACAGGTCGTGGTCCCAGAAGAGCACGCCACCGGACCGGTTCTCGCGGTATCGATCGCGTGCCGCGGCGTGCAGGGCCTTGGTGACGGGCACCGCGTCGGACAGGGTCATGTTGACCGCGACCGTCCAGTCGATCCGGTTCTGGCGCAGCCACCGGGAGAAGCGGTCCTGGTAGGGGGCGGCCATGCGGTCGATGCGGGCGTGCAGCCGGGCGCGGTCGGCGGGGCCCAGTACGGCACCGTCCGCCACGGCCGTCCGGACGGCCGTCCACTCGGCCGCCGCCCGGACGGTGGTCCACTCGGCCGCCGCCCGGCCGGTGTCCCCGAGGACGGGCGGCGGGTGCCGGTCGGGTGCCAGCAGCGCGTACGGCTCCTGCCGCGCGGGCCCGTACGGGAAGAAGGCCGGTTTGTCGGGGCGCCAGGAGTAGCCCAGCTCCGCCGGTACCGGAGTCTGAAGCAGTCGCAGGTCGACGCCGAGTTCGACCACGTTGCGGAACACCGTCAGCAGGCCGCTGGCCGGCACTCCGTCCCCGCAGACCAGTCCGATGCGCACCCGGTGTCACCGGCCCAGCTCGGTGTTCATGACGGCCTCCACCAAGGTGGCACCCGCCTCGGTCAGGGCGACGCTGCCCGCGCCGCGGTCGATCCGCACCAGCCCGCGCTCGGCGAGCGAACCGAACAGCGCGCCCCACCTCCCGGACAGCAGGGAACCGCCCGGGAAACGGGAACGATGGATGCCCTCGAACAGTGGCTGACAGGTGGACAGCGCCATCTGCACCGCACGCACCTCACGATGGTCCGCGCTCACCGTCGTGACGTTCTCCAAGGGGATTTCCCCCTTCTCGACCAGGCGGAGATAGTCCCCCGGTACGGCCACAGCGTTCGCCTCCGCATCCCCGCACCAGCTGTAGGCACCCAGCCCGATGCCCACCTGCGGCACCTGCTTGTCCTGGTCGAGATTGAGCGAGCGCCACAGCTCCGGACCCACCTCGCGCCGGGGGAAATACGTGGTGGGGTGCTCGTAATAACCGGCGGCGGTGAGCCGGTCGACGGCTCCCTCGCGCATCTGCAACTGCTGCCCCAATGACGGCCACCGGTAGCCGCGTCGGGCCAACTGCTCGCGTACGCGCGTGTTCTCCCAGGGAGCCGGAGAAACATGCCCGATAGCCGATTCCACGTCGTGGAACGAGCGCAGATGAAGCTTTATCGCGACGACGGTGCTGAACCGGGCCTCGATCATATGGTCGACGTCGTCGAGGAAACCGGTGACCGTCTGTCCGGGCAGGCCCCAGACGAGATCACCGTCGACCCTGGCGAAACCCGACCGCTCCGCCGCCGCACGCACCCGCAGCGCCTGTTCCCCGGTGTGCCGGCGGTTGGCAATGGCCAGCAGCCGGTCGTCCAGGGACTGGATGCCGTAGGAGAGAGCGGTGAAACCCAACTCGCGCAGGGTACGCAGGACGTCGTCGGTGAGGGAGTCCGGGCTTCCTTCCGCCCGCATCGAGGTCCGCTCACCGATCGCGAACGTCTCCCGGTAGAAATCCACCAGCCGTACGATCTCGGCGGCGGGCAGGACGCTCGGCGTGCCGCCGAACAGGCAGAACTCACCGACCGGGGTGGTCCGCAGCGCCGGAACCTCCGCCGCCCAGGACCGGGCTTCCGCGATGTTCGCGTCCACCCACCGGTGCGCGGTCGTGTCGGCCGCCTCGGTCCGGCTGCTGGTCACGAGTGTCGGAAACTGGCAGAAGTGGCAGCGGTAGCGGCACAGCGGAATATCCGCCCACAGATGGAAGGAGGGCGCCTCGCGCAATGCGCGGTCCATGTCGTGGAAGAACTGTTCCGGCCCGCTTCCCATGTCTCCGGTGAAGACATGAGTGAACGCCTCGGCCTGCAAATATCCCAAGAGTTCGGCATTGCGTTCTTCACGGAGCAACGACGACACCCTCGGCACGGGATACGCGGGATCGATCTCGGCGAGACCGCGGAGCGCTTTCCCCCGGTCATAGGCGTGTGCCATGCCGGCCCCCATGCGTGCGTCACTCCGGGTGGCCCACAGCCGCCAGAAGGGACACGGACGATGACCGTTCACGATTCGGATATCAATATCAATTGAACAGAATAGGAGCACATGGCGCGTAAGGTCAATACGCTGCATAAAGGACGTGATGCGAGCGGTATAAGTGGATGCGTCAGCGTTCGATGCGGTTGACCTTTATGCAGCCTCTTCGAACAACCCCTTTGAACAGCGCCGACGGACGACGCGATTGGCTGGGAGCGGTGATTCAGAACTCTGCTTCGACATCTGCCACGACATGGCCGCCCCGCCTCACCCTGACCGGTGCGGCGATCGCCGCACTGGCCGACCTCGGCCCGGCCCGGCGACTGGAGCAGCTGAGCGGCGAACGGGCGCAGCAGGAGGCCCTGGGCCGAGCCCGGGCGACAAGCCCCGAACTGCGCCGGTTGCTGGCCGACGCCGTCACCGCCGTACGCACCTCGCTCGCCGTGGTCGTCGAGGGCTTCCCGCTCGACGCCACCGCGCTGGTCGTCGCGGCAGCAGCCCTCGGCCGGGTCGATCCGCACCACAACGGTCCCGTCCCGGACACCCTGGTGCACCACGTGGTCGACAGCGAGGCGCGCCCCTACCGGGACCCGGACCCGTTCCACACCGACTCCCCGCTGCTGGCGCACCCGCACGCCTACCTCGGACTGCTGTGCGTCCGCCCGAGCCCGACGGGCGACGGACGGACCGCGCTGGTGAGCGCCGCGGACGTCACCGCGGAGATCGCCGACCACGGCCACCGCCGAGCACTCCAGGACCCCTGCTACCCCTTCGCCGTCCCCCACCCGCCCGCAACCGCCCCGCCGTCGGCCACCACCCACCCGATCCTCACGGTCTCCGACGACGGCGACACTGCTGTGCGGTACTGCCCGGTGCGGGTCACCGCGGGCGTGCGACTGCCCGGACACGCCCTGGACGCCCGGCACGCCGACGCGCTCCACGCCTTCGAACGCGCACTGGCGCGGCAGCACCTCCCCACGGTCTTCCTGCTGCGCACGGGCGACCTTCTGCTGCTGGACAACCGCCGCCTGCTGCACGGCCGCACCGACGTCGGACCGGCGGGCACCGGCCGCCACCTCATGCGGGTCAAGGTGCGGGGCTCGCGCTCGTAGCAACGACAGAAGACGGTGACGGCCGCACGGTGAGCACGCCGGTCTCGGGGCGCGGGTGGGTGTCGCCGTGCCGGGCCGTCCGGCGTGGGCCCGCCGTGTTCGCGCCGGCAGGGGATAGAACGGGACCGACCCCCGGGACCGGTGCGGCCGTGCGCTGACGGCCTGCCCGGCCCGCCCGTGGCCGGCTCGCGATCGCAGGGCGGCCCGACCGTATCGGATGTAGCCGTGAGCGATGACCAGGACGGCCCCGCCGGTCCGCCGGATGCCCGGGCCCAGGAGTTCGCGGTCCACGACGGACAGCTGCTGCAACGGGTGGCGGCGGCCATGCGCGAGCTCGGCCCCGGGGCGAGCATGGGGCAGATCGCCCGGGCGGCGGGCCTGGACCCGCGTGACCTCTACCGTCGCTTCCCCACCCCCGAGGCGCTCCGGCAGGCACTGGCGGCCTCCTTCTACGACCGCCTCCTGGCCCACATCGAGCAGGCCCGGCAGCTCCCGGCCGATCAGCAGATGGAGTACGTTCTGCGGACCGTCGGCCTCCACCTGGCCGTCAGCCACCGCATCCTGCCGCACCGGTTCGGTGAGATCGCCGACGCCGGCCAGCGCGAACGGATGTACGCCCTCATCAAAGAACTGCTGGCGACGGGGATGGAGGCTGGCACGGTGACCGGCGAGGTGACCCTGTCCGACGTCGCGACCGTCATCTGGGGCATGCGCGGTGTCATCGTCGCCGCCGACGGCCATGCGGCCGACGCCTGGGAACGGCACATCGACATCGCCCTGGCCGGCCTGCGCAACCCGCGCCTCACCTTCACCCGCCCACCGCTGGACGACGAGGCCCTCGACGCGGTGATCAGCAGACCGGGCGGAGCGACACACTGACCGGCGCCCTGGGAGGTCAGCGCACGGCCGCGCTCAACTGCCTCACCGGGCAGAAAGCGGAGGCGTTGCGGTTCGCCGGGATGGCCCCGAGAACCGGTCCGGACCCGTTGTCACAGCGCCACCTCAGGGATGCGAGACCCACGTCCTGGTCCGAGTCCAGGCTCAGCTCTCCCTGGTCAAGGTACAGGTGTTCCTCACAGACACCAGCAGATCCGCGTGACGTCACGAGCTTCCCACTCGTAGCGGTGGGCGTGGAGGGACGCCGGCGCTTCCTCCAGAACGTACTCGCCCGGCGGGACGGGGACCGTGATGTGCGGTCCGTCGCCGTGGTCGATGTCCGGACCGGAGACGGCCAGCAGTCCGCTGGGCACGCGTAGGGATCCGATACGACGCGGCTCCACGATCGTCATCTCGGGGTGGTACCTGTCGGTCACGCGTGTTCCGGGCCGGAACAACTCGCTGATCGGCCCGGGTTGCGCGGGGAGCGGCGGACGCCAACAGGCGTCGGGCGCGTCGGGTGCGGGCTTGTCGGCCTGATCGGTTGCCTCGGCCGGCTCGGTGATCTCGAAGACCGGCGGCTCCGTCAGTCCGTGGAACTGGGCCGAGAGCAGCGGCCATTCCCCGAAGGCGGGCCGGTTCGTCCAGCGCTCGTCGCCGACCCTGGGCACGGTGACGGTCGCGCCACCGGCCTCGCCCCGGGGCTGCTCTTCCCGCTGGCCCTTGCCGTCCGGGAAGAGCTCCACGGTGGTGCGCGGACACGCCTTGTCGAACTCCGTCATCTCCGGACCGGTGTAGTGCCACGCGTCGGCGTACCGGCACAGCAGTCGCGCCGGGTCGTCCAGCAGCCGCAGGTCCAGCTCGTAGGTGCGGCGGCCCAGCGCGTCGTATATCCACAGCCCGACGTAGTGGTCCCGCCAGGAGACGAGCCGGACCTCCAGCGGAGCTTCCCGGTCCGCTGTCCGGTACACCACTACGTACGGCAGCCCGGTGGCATCCCGCTCGCGGGCCTCCCGCACGGACATCGGCCGCCAGGGCATGCGGGTCTCCAGGTCCCACGCCTGCGCGTACCCCACCTCGACCACCATTGCCGTCGCCCCCGCTCCGCTCGCATACGTGCCGACTTGCAACATATCCGTCGGCACTGACAACGCCCTCACCGCTCGGACGCTTCGTCACGGTCATGGCGTGGGGGAGGCCTGCGTAAGCGACATCCAGTCTCGGACCGTCTCCTGGTGCGAACCCTTCGCCGTGCTCGCGGCCACTGTCTCCGCCTCCTCGGCGGCGCATGGCACCCCTGCGCGGGTGAGCAGGACGAGCGGCCACTGGGGACCCGCGCCGGCTGGTTCTCCGTCGAAGGGAGTCCAGTGCCAGGGCCCGTCGAAGCGCCATGCCCGGCCCCGGCCTGCACAGTCGGCGACTTCATCGCCCAGGTGGAGGAAGGCGTAGGGCCGCATCAGCACTTCGAAGGTGAACGGGATGCCGTCGCCGGGGTGAAGGGGGTACCCCGAACCGTCGAGATGGCTCTCGTCCGGGAACTCGCGATAGGACAGGCCGCGGCGCAGCACGGTCACGGTCAGGTGCGGGCGGGGCAGGCTGCCCGTCTCGAGCGGCGGGTCGTGATGCTCGACGGCCGTTACGTGCACGACGGTCGGCGGTACTCCGACCAGGCAGGCGTCTCCCGCATCGAGCTGGTCGGGCGGCGGATCGGTGCGGAACAGCTCCGCCTCCACATGGGGCTCGACGTGCCCGGCGCCGCCCACGCCCAACGCCACGACCCCGTTCCAGCGCCTGAAGTCACTGCGGGTGTCGATGTCCCACCACGGCCATCGCACCGCCAGGTAGTCCCACGTCACCCCCCCGCTCGACCCTCGTCGGCGTGAAGGCGCATGCAACCGACAACACGTCACCGGCCCGGAAGTCCCCCGCATCCATCATCCGGCCAGAGTACGCAGGGGCCCTGGGCCCCCTGCCGGTGAGGGAGTCGGTGAACAGGTCAGCTGTCGGCGACGGCCTTGGGCTTGTCGCGCGGGGTGGGTGGCTGTGGTGATGTGTTGGTGCCGCTGGTGCGCCTCGTTCAGCTGTCCGGCACGCATGCGCCACCGCACACCCCCCTGACCTGCCGTATCTCGCTTTGGTGAATCTTCAATCGCTCGGGTGGTTTCAACATCATTCGCCTGTAGCCTGCCGATCCATCACATCCCAGGGGGGACCATGACGAACGGCATTCCCGAGCAGCCCACCATCCCGTCGGCCACACCGGCCACACCGGCCACACCGGCCACACCGGCCACACCGGCCACACCGGCCACACCGGCCACATTGGCCACTCCACCGACCACCGAGCCGGCCGACCCACCGACCGCCTCACCGGCCGCCCCGTCGGCCGAACCGCCGACCACTCAGTCGGCCGCCGAGTCGGCGTCCGGCGCCATCCCCACCCTCCCCGCCATGCCGCCCGCGCCACCGCAGCCCCCGGTCGGGCAGAAGAGACGCCTCAGCCCGCTGGCCGCCGGCGTCCTCGGCCTCGTCGTCGGAGCCGGGATCGTCGGCGGCGTCTGGGCGATCACCGCTCATAGCGGACCCGGCGACCCCGGCACCTTCACGCTCGAAGGCGAGTTCATGCTCACCGACAGCGTCGCCCCCAGCGGCGACGACGGCTGCGGTGGACTCGACGGTTACGACGACATCCAGGAGGGCGCCTCCGTCACCGTGTACGGCGCCGCCGGTGACGTCGTCGCCACCGGCAGCCTCGGTGACTCCACCTACGACTCGGACGCGTACGACTGCACCTTCGCGGTGGCCGTCCCGGACGTGCCCAAGGGCGAGAAGTTCTACAAGGTCGAGGTCAGCCACCGCGGCACGGTGCAGATGACCGCTGAAGAGGCCGAGAGCGGGTTGTTCGGGGCCACCCTCGGCTGAGCTGCGACAACACAGAGGCCCCGACCGGCGGCTGTGCCGGGCTCGGGGCCTCGTCACGCCTCGCCGTGATCGCCGGTCCACCGCTTCCGCCGGGCGGGCACGCCCACGTCGACGGCCCGGTGGACGGCCTCAGGCCGGCTTGCGCCACACGGAGATGTGCTTCGCGGAGTCCTGGGTGAACGGCGTCCCGTCCCAGTCCGCGACGCGGCGTTCCAGCTCCAGTCCGGCGATCCGGGCCATCAGGTCCAGCTCGGCCGGCCAGGCGTACCGGTGGCGGGAGTTGTTGCGGCGGTAGCGGCCGTCGTCACCGTCGCGGGTGAAGTGGTGCGAGACGAGGACCTGCTCGACCAGGTCGAAGGTGTCGAAGCCGAGATGCTGTGCGGAGACGTCGAACGGCACCGCGACCTGGCCGGGTGGCAGGGACCGCAGCGGCGGCACGCCCAACTCGATGACGAATCGGCCGCCGGGCGTCAGATGACGTGCGGCGTTGCGGAAGCACTCGACCTGCTCGTCCTGCGAGAGCAGATTCGAGATGGTGTTGTAGACGAGATAGACGACGGCGAATTCGCCGGGGACGACGGTGGTGGCCATGTCCCCGATGGTCACCGGGAGCGTGTCCTCGTCGACCTTGCGTCGCAGGACCGCTGCCATGTGCTCGGACAGTTCGATACCCACTACCGGCACGCCGCGTGCCCGGAGGGGTACGCCCACTCGTCCGGTGCCGATGGCGAACTCGAGCGCCCGGCCGTCACCGGCGAGCTCGGCGAGGAAGGCGAGGGCCGGGTCGAGAACGGCGTCCGAGAACATCTCGGCATCCTCGGCGTCGTAACGGTCGGCGGTCGCTCGGGTCCACAGCTCACTGCTCGTCACGGGCGGTTACTCTGCCGGGTGCCGAGGGGCGCTGTCGACGCATTTATTTCCGCCGCCTTCCGATCCGTTACTTCCGCCGCCTTCCGATCCACTGCTTCCACCGGCTTCCGATCCGCGATTACGGGCTCGGGGGCCACGTCGGTGAAGCGGGATGAGGAGGAATATCGACCGTAGGGTACTTGTTGGTCGCCAGTATTGATCAACAAGGAGAGACCCCACATGCCTGCGATTCTTCGGCCCCGCGCGCTTCGTCCCGGCGACCTCGTGGTCGTCACCGCGCCCTCGGGCCAGCTCGAGCCGGGTGAGGAGCCACTGCTCGCCCGCGGTGTGGCCGTACTCGAGCGGATGGGCTTTCGCGTGCGGGTCAGCCCGATGGTCGACCCGGCGCGGAGCCGCTGGTGGGCGGCGGGCACTCCGGCGGAGCAGGCCGACGAACTCAATGCGCACCTCCGGGACCCGGAGGTGCGGGCCATTGTCGCGCACACCGGTGGTCAGGCGACCATCGGCTACCTCGATCTGATCGACACGGACGCGATCCTGGCCGATCCGAAGCCGATCATCGGCTACAGCGACATCTCGCTGCTGCACATGGCGTTGCACGCCAGGACCGGCCTCGTCGGTTTCCACGCCGACATCGCCACCCACGGTTTCGGCAGCGACTGGTACACGCTGGGCGACGAGGCCCGCCGCTCCGAGCTCGTCGACCTCTACACCCGTGTGCTCACCAAGGCCGAGGCGCCGGGCGCCCTGCCCGCGGCGGGCGCCTGGGAGACCTGGCGGCCGGGCCGTGCGCAGGGACCGCTGTTCGGCGGCTTGCTGAACCGTCTGATCCTCCTCCAGGCGACGCCGTTCGCACCGGCCCCCGAACTGTTCGACGGCGCTGTGCTGTTCTGGGAGGAGTTGCAGCGGCCGGTCTCGCGCATCTGGAACGACCTCCAGACCTTGCGGCTGTCCGGTGTGCTGGACCGGATCGCGGGCATGGTCGTCGGCATCCCGACCGAGGTCGAGCCCTACGAGAACGGTGGACAGCGCGCGAACCTGCGCGACGTGGTCCTCGATGTCCTGGCCCAGCGTGACATCCCGGTTCTCGCACAGGTCGACTTCGGCCACACCTCGCCGAACCTGCCGCTGCCGATCGGCGTACGGGCCGACCTGGACGCGGACAACCAGACGCTGTCCCTGCTCGAGCCGGCGGTCGCGGAAGACTGAGTCCGAGTGAAGGCTGAGACCGAGTCCTGCCGGACATCGGTCCCAGTTCTGCCGGACATCGGTCCGAGTCCTCCGGACATCGGTCCGAGTCGTGTCGGACATCGGCAGGCCCGGACGGACGGAAGCGATCCGTCATGTTCTGCGGCCTGCCGGTGCTGTCCCGCCGGTGCTGTCCCGCCGGTCCTGTCCTGCCAGTGCTGTCTGACACTCACGACGTTCCGTCCCTGCAACTCCGTTGCCGCTAGCCTGGATGCATCGGTCGGTCGGGATTGGCCTGGATTGACCGGGAACGGCCGAGGCGGGGGAGTGGTGCCGGGTGCGGTTCGGGTCGTGGGTGGTGGAGGGGGAACTGGGGCGCGGCGGCATGGGCGTGGTGTACGCCGCCGTGCACAGCCACAGCGGCGAGCGCCGCGCTCTGAAGGTCATCCATGCCCCCGCCGGGGCCGACGAGGAGGTGGCCCGTTTCGCCCGGGAGGTGAGAGTCTGCACGGTGCTGCGCCACGCGCACGTGGTGCGCGTGATCGGGGTGGAGCAGCCAGGACCGGGCGACGGCGAGGCATCACCGTCGCAGACCCCATCCGCACCCGCGTCGCAGATCGCGACCCCATCCGCGTCGCAGATCGCGACCGCATCCGGGTCGCAGACCGCACCCGCATCCGCGGGTCAATCCGCGGCCTGTTGCCTGGTCATGGAGATGTGCGAAGGCGGCAGTCTCGCCGACCGGGTGCGGCGGGACGGACCGCTTCCGGTGCAGCAGGCCCTGGAGCTCTTCGACGGTGTCCTGGCCGGGCTCGACCATGTGCACCGCGAGCACGGATTCGTCCACCGCGACATCAAGCCCCACAATATTCTGCTGGCCCGTGGTCCCGACGGCCCGATGACGGTCGGTCCGATGACGGGCGGCTCGATGACGGATGACCCGATGACGGCCAAGCTCGCCGACTTCGGCCTCGCCAAGGCGTACGACAGTGCCGGTCTCAGCGGGCTGACCCGCACCGGCGCGGTCATGGGCACGCCCGCCTACATGCCGAGGGCCCAGCTCATCAACTACAAGTACGCGACGCCCGAGGTCGACGTGTGGTCCACCGCCGCCTCCCTCTACCACGTTCTGACCGGGGCCACCCCGCGTGATCTGCCGCCGGGCTGGGACCCCTGGCTCGCCGTCGCCACGAGTCCCGTCGTGCCCGTCGCCAAGAGGGGCGTCACCCTGCCGCCGGGGCTGTGCGAAGTCATCGACCACGCGCTTGACGACGAACCGGGCGGCGGGTTCCCGACCGCCGAGGAACTGCGCGCCGCACTGGGCGGGAGCTGACATGGAGGCGGGCAGCCTGTTCCTGGGGGAGTTCACGGTGGAACGGCCGCTGGGCAGCGGGGGCTTCGCCGGTGTCGTCCTCGTCCGTTCACGCCGTACGGGCGAGCAGTACGCGGTCAAGCGGCTGCACAGCGCCGATCCGGCGCACCAGGGCAGACTCCTCGCCGAGGTACGGCGCTGGATCGACCTGCCGGCCCATCCGTACATAGCGCCCTGCCGGTTCGCCCGCAGCGTCGGCGACGAGGTCGCCGTCTTCAGCGAGTACGCCCCCGGCGGCTCCCTCGCCGACCGGATCCGCTCCGGCGCCCTGTACGAGGGCGGGGAACGAGCCGCGTTGCGCCGTGTCCTGACGGCGGCGGCCCAGTCCGCGTGGGCCCTCGCGGCCGCGCACGAGGGCGGGCTGCTGCACCTGGACGTCAAGCCCGCCAACCTGCTCGTCGACGAGAACGGCGCGGTACGGCTGACCGACTTCGGGCTGGCCGTGGCGCCGACGTGGGACGGCGAGAAGCGCATGCAGCTCGAAGCGGTGATCCAGTACGTCTCCGACGTGCCGGACACCGATGAGCAGGAGCGCGAGCTGATCCGCAGTCTGCTGCGCCAGGAACTGCATCCCCCTGGCCCTGGTTCCGAGGCTTCCCTGGAGGTCTCCGCCGCTGCCTCCGGCACACCCGCGTACGCGTCACCGGAACAGGCCGAGGGACGACGGGTGGGTGTCCCGGCGGACGTGTGGAGCTGGGCCGTGACCGTCCTGGAACTGCTGGTGGGCGAGCGGACTTGGCCCGCTGGAACCGTCGCCGGCCTGGTGCTGCAAGCCGCCCGGACCCGGCCGCTCACCGCCAAGTCGCTGGCGGTACCCCCTGCCCTGGCCGACCTGCTGGAGCGCTGCTTCAGCAAGGAACCTGGCGAACGCCCCCATCCGCTCGGCGACATCGCCGAGACCGTCCTCCGGATCGCCCAGGACGAGACCGGCGAACCCCTCGCGGCGGCACCACCCTCCGGGGCACCGACCGGCCCCGGCGGCAAGGCAACGCGGTACGAGCGGCGCGCCCCCGGCGGCGGCACGTGGAGCGACCCGCGCGCCCTGGTGCACTACGCCTACCGCACCGCGGGCCTCGACGAGCGGGACGCCGTGGACTTCTGGCCGGTCGACGTCGGCGGGCCGCGCGCCCAGCTGCTCGGCGACCTGCGCGCGCTGCGGGAGGCCGGGCGCGTCCTCGACGGCCTGCCCAGGCAGCAGCAGGACGCGGAGGAAACGGCGTACGCACGCGGTCGCTGCGTGGCGGAGACCGGCCGGGTACTCGAAGCGCTCGGAGACGTCGACGGTGCCCTCGCGCACTACCGTACGGCCGCCGACCTCATCGGCCGCCTCACCGGCGAATACCGGGACCTGCTGGCGGTCGTCCTCGGCTCCCTGTGCCGCCTCCAGCGCCGCGCCGGTGATCTCGCCGCCGCCCTTGACACCGCCGAGCGGGCCGTGGCCCTGGCGCGGAGCCTGCCGGGCGGACCGCGCGACCAGGGCGTCCTGGGGCACGCCCTGCTTCTCGAGGCCAATGTCCTGTCCGACCGGAGCGACCGGAGCCACCGGGGCTCCCCGCAGCGCCGGGCAGCGCTCAGAGCACGGGCCGCGAAGCTGTACGAGGCCTCGGCCGAGGAGTTCGCGGCGTCCGACGACCCGCTCGACGTCGTACCGTCCCTGAGCAACCTCGCGGCCGTCGAGGAGACGCGTGGCGACGAGCAGCGTGCCGCCGAGCTGTGGCGGGAGATCGACGCCCTTCTGGGCCGGTACCTCCGCCGGGCGCCGGCCGACCGGCACGCGCGTGAGCTGCGTGCCACCGTCTGCGTCCAGCGTGCGCGGCGGGGGACACCGGGGCAGGCGGCCGCCGCCGTACAGGTGCTGACCCCCATGGTCCGCGACGAGGGAATCCACCAACTGGCCGGAAGCCTGGGCGAAGCGCTGATCCTGCGCGGCAGGGACGAGGAAACGGACGGTCGGGTACAGGCCGCACGCGGCAGCTACGCCGAAGCGGCGGGCCATTTGGAACAGGCGGTACTCCTGGAGGGCGACGCCGCCGACGCCGACCACCTGGCCGAAGCCCGCGACAACCTCGCCAACCTCGTCGGCATCCTGGAGGACCCGGAACAGGGCCTCGCACACGCCCGCACCTCGCTCGACCTGTGGCGCCGCCTCGCCGCACTGGACGGCCTGGGCGTATGGGGCCCCAGGTTCCTCCACGCGCTGTCCAAGCTGGCCCACATCGCGCTGGACGCTGGCGCGCCAGACGAGGCCGAGCGCTATCTCACCGAGGCGCTGGACATCCTTGCGGGGTCCGAGTACGCCGCGACCGTCCCCGACCCGGAAGCGGCGGCCGTCCACCGCTGCCGGGCCGTGTGGCTGCGGCGCGCCGGCCGCCCGCAGGAGGCGCTGGAAGCGTGCGAGCAGGCACTCGGCTTCCTGCACACACCCGGCGAGACGGACGGTACGGGCGTGACAGGCGGCCAGACCGATGAGGCGGACGACGCCGACCCCGCCCTGCGACCGGCGACGGCCCCCATGTACGTACTGACTCTGGAGACCCTGGCGGCGGCATTCGGCGACCTCGGGGCCTACGAACAGGCCTTGGGCGCGCAGGAAGCCGCGTCCGCCGCCCTCGCGCGGTCGCCCGGCACCCACCCCCCGTCGGCGCAACTCGCCCAGAGCGCCCAGCGACTCGCCAGTGCCCGCTGGCAGTTCGGCATGCACCCGGAGGCGGCCGAGGCCGCGCGCGCCGCGGTCGACCAGTACTCCACGCTGATCGCCCAGGGGCGGGGCGATCTCGTCGTGGAGGCCGCACGCGTGACCGGCACCCTCGCGACCAACCTGCTCTGCCTTGGCGACCTCGAAGGCGCCGAACGTGCCTTGCAACGGATGCTGTCGCTGCACGGCGGCCTGGCCACCGACGATCCCGCGCTCGGCCGCGCCGCCCGCTTCGCGACCCGGTGGCTGCCCGAGTCGCCCGAACCCGTACACCGCAGGGGCGGCGATGTGCACGCCTTCATGTCGGAGGCGCTGAGCAACCAGCAGCAGGCGCTGCGCTCGCTGCTCGCCGTCACACCCGCCGGTCTTCCCGCCCAGCTCGCCGCGCTCGAGGGCGACCTGGGTTCGGCGTGCGACATCGGGGCCCAGGGAGGGCGATACGACGCGGCTCTGCTGATCGAGCAGGTCGTGGGCAAGCTCGTATGGCTCAGCGGCAGGTATCCCCGTGGGGGCGCCGAGCACCTGTGCGGGGAGGCGGCCCTGCGGCTCGGCACGTTCGCCATGATGTGCGGCCGTGACGCGGCCGCCGCGCGGGGCTTCGCCCAGGGGATCGCCGCGTATCGCACCCTGGTGGTCGACCACGGCCGGCGCGACCTCGTCGACCGGTACCTGCGGGCGCTGTCCGCACCGGTCGTGCTGCACGGTATGCGCGGGGACGAGGCGTCCGTGGGCGCCGCGCTGCGCGCACTCCACGAGCAGGCACGGCGCCACGACCCGCGCAACGCCGCTCGCTGGGTCCAGCGGGCCCGCGCTTCCGTGGCGGACCTGGGCGCGCAGGGCACCGCCTAGGAGCCGACGGCCCGCAGCCACAGTGGGGCGCCCACCAGGATGCGGTGGGCGCCGTTCAGCGCTGGTTCGCCCTCGAAGTCCCAACGGTCCGGGGTGAGTGTCACGTCCTTGTACACCACGGCCGCGTACTGGCAGGACTCGATGCCCGCGACGGTGTAGGCGTGGGTGCCGGGGCGCACCGGCCGGCCGGGCGGTTCACCGGCCGTCCCAACCGCCCCGTGATGCAGTGCGGTTCTCAGCGCTTCGACGGCAACGGTCTCGTCGTCGTAGGCGCGGGGGATTCTCGCCCCTCTGGAGGCCACGAGTTCGTCGATCGCGGGAGCGGCGGAGGACGTCCATCCCGGGTCCGGGTCCTGCGGGGCGGTGTATCCGGTCAGATTGCCGAGGCTGCCGAACAGGCACAGATCGACCCGGTGACCGCGCTTGCCTGCCGTCAGGACATGCACGAGACACGACTCCTGACGGTGATCGTGATCCGCGCCGAGGCCGCTTCGCCTGAACTCGGTGACATCGGCCCGCCCCTGTCCTTGTACGAAGGCGAGCGGTCCGGGAGCGTCGAGTTCGGAGAGCGGGTCGCCACCGCCCAGTCTCTTCGAGACCTTCTTCATGACCTCGAAACGACTCACCTTGCTCCGCTCATGAGCGGACAGCTCGACGCCCGCACCACCGGCACCGACCTTGACGATCGACTTGAGACGCGGGTCGATACGAATACCGTTGGAATCGATCACCTCGTCGACGAGCCGCTCCGACCAGTACACGAATCTGCCCGCTTGCTTCCTGGGCATCCCCCGACCTCCGCTCCGCTGTCACAGATAGACGACCGGCGCCCGACGGAAGTTCCCGACCGCCCGCCCGAGGACGGGCCCGGCTGTCCGAGGACGGGCCCGGCTGTCCACAACCGTGCGCGCTGCCGTGGTCGTCGTGATGTGATGGCGCCGTGAGCCGCGCCGCCGAAGAGTCCAACCGTCGCATGCTCCGGGCCCGGGACGTGATGGACGGTGCCTACGCCCGGCCGCTGGACGTACCGGCGCTGGCCCGGATCGCCCATGTGTCCCCGGCCCACTTCACGCGGACCTTCCGGAGCACGTTCGGCGAGACACCGCACCGCTATCTGCAGCGTCGCCGGGTCGAGCGCGCGATGTTCCTGCTGCGGGAGACCGACCGCAGCGTGACGGACATCTGCTTCGAGGTCGGCTTCGGCAGCCCCGGCACGTTCAGCCGTACGTTCCGCGACATCGTCGGCAAGTCGCCGAGGGAGTACCGCAAGCGGGCCGTCACCGCGGACGTCCCCACCTGCTTCACGAGGGCGTGGATGCGGCCGGGCACCGGAGCGTCGGTGGACTGAGCAGTTTTGGATAAGTAGTCGTAGGACTCCGCTCGTAGAGTGACGCACATGTTCACAGCCATCACACACTCGCAGATCTACGTGCTCGACCAGGACGAAGCCCTCGACTTCTACGTCGGCAAGCTCGGCCTGGAGGTCAACGCCGACGCGGACCTGGGCTTCATGCGCTGGCTGACCGTCAGTGTCCCCGGCCACCCCGAGCGCCAGATCCTGCTGGAGAAGCCCGGCGCGCCGAGCCTGTCCGAGGAGACCGCGGAACAGGTCCGCGCGCTGCTCACCAAGGGCGCGACGGGCGGCCATCTCATCTTCAGCACCGACGACTGCCGCAAGACGTACGAGACGCTGCGCGGCAAGGGCGTGGAGTTCACCGAGGAGCCCACCGAGCGCCCGTACGGAATCGACTGCGGCCTCAGGGACCCGTTCGGGAACAACATCCGCTTCACGCAGCTGAAGGAGGCGTGATCGGCACTTCGTGAGGGCGCAGGCCGCCGTCGACCGGGGGAGGAGAGCCGCGGAAGCCTCAGCGGCCGAGCAAGTTGCGGTCCACGTACCCGAGCGGGGGTACTCGGCGACGTCCTCGCGCAGGAGGTCGAGCGCGCGATTTCGGCGGTCAGCGCCCACCAGTGCTCGGCGGCGACGGTTCCGGACGCGCACGCCGCACGCCGTACGCCGTACGCCGTACGCCGCACGCCGCGCGACGCCCGTCGCGCAAGCTCACTGGTTTCCCCGAAGGCGGCAGATGCCCGAACCCCACACCGTGCTGGACGACCACGATCGTCTGCCGCGGCACACGGCAACGATGTAGATTCCGCACTCGCCAGCGAGGAAGGACGCATTGTGCAAGTGGGGTTGGGACGTAGCAACGCAGCCGTGTGGGTGGCCCGGCATGCCCGGTCCGTAGCGGGTTTCCGCGGAGCGTACTTCAGTGGCTCGACCGTCGGGCTCCCGGACCATGCCGAGCTGCCGCCCTCCTCCGACATCGACATAGTCGTCACCGCCCAGGACGACCCACCCGTCAAACCGGGCAAGCTCCGTTACCGCGACACCCTGCTGGAGGTCAGCTACCTTCCCTGGTCGCAGCTCCAGTCCGCCGACGAGGTCCTCGCCTCCTACCACTTGGCCGGCAGCTTCCGTACCGACACGATCATCGACGACCCCACCGGCCACCTGCGCGGACTGCAGGCGCGCGTCTCGGCCGAGTTCGCCACCCGGCCCTGGGTCCGCCGCAGATGCCAGGACGCCCGCCGCCGGATCGAAACCCGGCTCGCGGCCATCGACTCCTCGGCGCCGTTCCACGAGCAGGTGACGGCCTGGCTCTTTCCCACCGGCGTGAACACTCACGTGCTGCTGGTCGCCGCCCTGCGCAATCCCACCGTGCGCCTGCGCTACCTGGCCGCACGCGACGTGCTCACCGACTACGGCCATCCCGGCCTCTACCCCGAACTGCTGGACCTCCTCGGCTGCCGGCACCTGTCCGCCCGACGCATCCAGCACCATCTGCACGAACTCACCGCGACCTTCGACGCCACCGCCGACGTCGCCAAGACCCCGTTCTTCTTCAGCAGCGACATCACCGAGGCCGCACGGCCGATCGCGATCGACGGCAGCCAGGACCTCATCGACCGCGGCGACCACCACGAAGCCGTCTTCTGGATCATCGCGACCTTCGCACGCTGTCACACCATCCTGGCCGCGGACGCCCCGGAGCTTCACCACGCCCTCGCCCCGGCGTTCCGGGCAGCCGTCACCGACCTCGGCATCGGCTCCACCGAGGACATCCTCCACCGCGCCGGAGAAGTCACCCGCTTCCTGCCCCGCCTCTGGCGGACCGCCGAGGACATTCTGGCGAGCAACCCCGGCATCAGCGAGTAGGGGCAACCCACCGGGACCGGGTAGCCCCTTTCGACCGCAGACCGGCGTCGCCTCCATCGGGCTCCTCGGAACCGATCGTCTAGGCTGGCGCGGTGACTGCTGAGCAGGGGCAAGTGCAGCCGTCGGGAGTGTGGGCCACGGCGGTGGGCGTGGCCAGGGTGCGGGCGCTGGAGACCGAGCGGGAGAACGCGCTGTTCCGCGACCCCCTGGCACAGGCCTTCGCCGCCGCCGGCGGGTTGTGGCCCTCTCCGCCGGCACGGTCCGAGGAGGAGGCCGCGCGCCGCCGCCGGCTGGCCGTGTCGGTCTCCATCGTTGTCAGGACGAAGTTCCTCGACGACCTGTTGCGGGAGGCCTCCGCGTCCGGGGTCCGGCAGGTCGTGCTGCTCGGCGCCGGCATGGACAGCCGGGCCTTCCGAATGGACTGGCCGCAGGGCACCCGGCTGTTCGAGGTCGACACCACCGCCCCACTGGACTTCAAGGCTTCGGTGTTGCGCCGGGAGCGTGCCGTTGCGCGCTGCGAGCGGATCACCGTCGCGGTGGATCTGCGTGAGGACTGGCCGGGCGCGCTGGCCGCCGCGGGGCACGACCCGGCCGTACCGACCGTGTGGATCGCCGAAGGACTGCTGATCTACCTGCCCGAGGACGCGGTGGAACTGCTGCTGGCCCGAATCAGCGCGCAGTCGGCGCAAGGCAGCCGGATGGGGCTGACGTTGGGCTCGCGCGGTGTGATCGAGCGCTTCGGCGGCGCGGATGCCGCGCCGGGATCGGCGGCGTCCATGTGGGTCTCGGAGATGCCCGACGACCCGGTCGGCTGGCTGGCCGGGCACGGCTGGGAGGCCGAGAGCCACACCCTGCGCGACCGCGCCGCCGCCTACGGCCGCTCCCTCAGCACCCTGCCGCAGCGCGAGGAGCGGCCCGGCGGTCTGATCTCGGCGATCCGCCGGTAGAGCGTCTGTCGGTTCACAGCATGACCGCCTCTCGACACTGTCGTCTCACAGATCCGCGAGCCAGCGATGCCCCGGATGCACGCGAGCGACCAGTTCGGCCAAGGCGTCGCGTTGAGCCGGGGACATGTGGGGGACGGTCGCGTCGAAGTCCGCCTGATCCTTCTGCCGGACGTGCTTGGCCTTGAACAGCAGGACCAGTTCGGGCGCCAGGTACGGGATGCCGTCGGGGGTGTGGTGGATGATGTCGCCGTAGGGAAACCGGATCCGATCGTCGCGTCGGCAGATCCAGGTGTCGCCGTCGTGCGGTTCTCGGAACACGTCGAGCAGGTAGTTGCCGGTGGCCGGTTCGCGCAGCCACGTCTGATGTACGGCGGCCAGTATCTCCGGTGTGACGTCCTCCCAGATCCGGCCGCTGCCCACCCCGTCGAAGACGTACCCGGGGAAGCGGTCGACGACCTCGGGAAAGCTCGCGGCCGGGATCGCGATCTCGATGTCCCCGTGCGCGCGTGTCTGTCCGCCGCGGAACAGGTCCAGCGCCCAGCCCGCGGCCACGCACCAGGGCGCGTCGACCCCGGCCAACCGCTGCGCGACCTCACTCGGGGCCCAGCAGGATGACCATCGGGCGTGCAGGTTCTCGATCTCGTCGGGTGACAACTCGACGGCGTCGCCGGGCAAGTGCTCGCTCATCGCAGTAACTTATCAACGGTCTCGACCGCCCGGCCGGTTCCTGATGAGTGCCGCGACGGTCCATGCAAGCAGATTGCCCGGCGCCCTGAGCGGTCACCGTGCCGAGTGAACTTCCAAAGTCAAGACCGGCAGTTGTTGATTGCCTGGGCACGAGTGAGGATGTGTGCCATGGGGAGCGAGGGCACGTCAGCACCGCAGGAGGTCCGGAACGCCGCTGAGTACGTGGCTGCGATGCGACGGCTCAAGGAACGCTCGGGGCTGACCTACCGGCAGTTGGAGGAGCGCGCGGCGGAGCGGGGAGAGGTGCTGGCCCGCAGTACGACGGCCGATGTCCTCCGTCGTCCGGCACTGCCGCGCCCCGATGTCGTCGTCGCGTTCGTCCGGGCCTGCGGCTGCCCGCCCGAGGACATCCACGACTGGATGGCAGCACACCGCCGCCTGGCCGACTCGCAGGCCACCGGCTCACAGGCCATCGACTCGCAAGCCATCGGCTCGCAGACCGCCGGTCCGCAGGCCATCGGCTCACAGGCCGTCGGCCCGTCCGAATTCCGGCAGGCCGCGTCTTTGGGGGTGCGCGCCGTCGCCCGCATCCCACCGACCGAAGCCGGCACCGTTCCTCCCGTCCGCGCGCCTCACCACGTTCCCCGCGACCTTCCGGACTTCACCGGCCGCGAGCAGGAGATGAGTCGCCTGACCGCACCCGTCGAGGGCAGGGCCGTCGTCCACGCCATCGACGGGATGGCCGGGGTCGGCAAGACCGCTCTCGCCGTGCACGCCGGACACCTGCTCGCCGATCGGTTCCCTGACGGTCGGTTGTTCGTGGACCTGCAGGGTTACAGCGAGGGGAAGACGCCGCTGACCACGGACGAGGCTTTGGAGATCCTGCTGGGACAGCTCGGGATCGCGGCCTCGGACGGTCTGGAGGCGAACTGGCGGGTGCAGACGGCGAATGCGCGCCTGCTGGTCATCCTCGACAATGCCGTCGACGAGCAGCAGGTGGCTCCGCTGCTGCCGTCCGGCCCCGGGGTGACGATCGTGACCAGCAGGTCCAGGCTGGCCGGTCTGGCCGCGGCCCGGCCCCTGTCCCTGGCGGTACTGCCCGATCAGGAGGCCGCCGCGTTCTTCACCCGCATCGTGGGCGCCGACAGGGTGGCCGACGAGCCGGCGGCCGTCGCGCGGATAGTCCAGCTCTGCGGGGGCCTGCCGCTGGCGCTGAGGCTGTCCGGGGCACGGCTGGCGCACCGCACCGCGTGGCCGGTCGCGCATCTGTCCGCCCGCCTCGGAGACTCGCGGCGGCGACTGCCGGAACTGTCCATGGCCGGGCAGGGAGTGGCCGTGGCGTTCCGGATGTCGTACGCCCAGGTGCCGTCGGAGGACAAGCGCGTCTTCCATGCGATGGGGCTGCACCCCGGTGCCGACGCGGACGCCGCGGTGGTCGCGGCGATGGCCGGCATGTCGCCGGACGACGCGGACGACGCACTCCAGAGGCTGGTCGACGTCCATCTTGTGGAGGAGGCCGTTCCCGGCCGCTACCGTCAGCACGACCTGGTGCGGCAGTACGCCCGGAGCCTGTCCCTCGACCGGCAGATGGTCAAGCGGATGCTCGACCACTACCTGGCGACCGCGACGGATGCAACGGCCCGTCTCGGCACCGGGACCGGCCCGGAGACCGCGACGGCGCACGCCTGGCTGACCGCGGAGCGAAGCAACCTGCTGGCCGCGACGCGGTGCGCCACCGCGGAAGGGCACAGCGACTACGCCTGGCGGCTGGCCGTCGTGCTGTGGCGGTTCCTGGCCCGCAACCTGGCGGGCGATTCCATCGAACTGCTCGAGCAGGGAGTGTCCGCTGCCCGGGAGACGGCCGACGGCGGCGAGCTGCTGCTGAACACGCTGCTGGCTCTGGCGCACTGGTCCGCAGGCCACACCTCGGCCGCCCACGAACTGCTGGCCGCCTCGGCGAAGTCACGCGGAAGCACCGAGTTCCACGCGCACGCCCTCGCCCTGCTCGGACTGATGCTCCTGCGCCGCGGAGCCCTCGATGCGGCTCAGGAGCACGCGGAGCAGGCGTTCGCCGAACTCGCCGAGCTCACCGCCCTGTCCCCGCTGGGACTCGACGCGAAAATCATCACCTGCTGGACCCGCGGTGTCGTGCGGGGGCTGCGCGGCGAGCACCAGGCCGCGTTGCCGTACCTGCGGGAGGCGTACGCCAGTTGTGCGGAGTTGGGCGGACTGGCGCCCAACGACCACGTGCTGACCGCCCTGGCGCGTTGTCTCATCCTGCTCGGCGATCACGACGAGGCGTTCGGTCACCTGGAGCAGTCACTCGTCGTGCGCCGTGCCATCGGTGACCGGGAAGGCGAAGCGGAGGCACTGGTCCTCCTCGGAGCGGTGCAGCGGCTGAGGGGCAACCCCGAAGACGCCGTACGGACTCAGCGCTCCGCCGTTCACATGCTGCACGGCGACCCGCGCCTGCAAGCCTGCGCCCGCATCGAACTGGGCGCGACCCTGACCGCTCTCGGAGAGACGGCCACGGCGATCCACGAGTACGAGGCCGCCCTCGCCCTCGCGGTCCAGGGCCGCCACTCGCACGAAAGAGCACGAGCGCTCCACCAACTCGCACAAACGCTGCGCGTGGACGACCCGAAGACGGCCGAGCGCCATCAGCGGAGAGCCACGGAGATCACCACCGAACTGGGCGTCCAGCACGAGACGTCCCTGCCTCACTTGCGGCCTGCGGGCTGGTGAGGACAGCGGGGCCGGTATCCGGGTTCTGTGCCCGTCGGGAAGACATGGACGCATCGCGTGATTGAACCGTTCAAATCCCTGGCTGCGGGCGAAGCACCCACCCGCCATTCACGCCCCATCTCCGAAAACTTTCGCGCACACCGATTGACCCCGATCACGACCGTGCTTACTGTCATCCTCTGTCCCGGGTGGCTCGCTCCCAGGACGAATCGCTTCTCTATTGAATCGATTCAACAAGCGCGTCGGCAGCGTCGCCGACGGCAGAAAGGCGTGGTCGCGTTGAACGTCAGAAGACCCTCGCTCGGGCGCCGGTCGGGCGGCACGCTGCCGTTCGTGGTGGCGCTGCTGACCGCGGCGGGCATCGGTGTCGCCGTACCGAGTGCCTCCGCCGGGCAGACCTCCGCCGAGAGCCGGTCCGCCGCCCTCGGCGCGCGGCTGACGGCCGCCAGCTTCAGCGATCCGGGCTCGGCCGACCGGCCCTGGGTGCGCTGGACCCTCTCCGCGGACTCCTCGATCGCCGAACTCCAGCGGGAGTTGAAGGAGATGGCGTCGGAGGGGATCGCGGGCGCGGAGATCGGTCAGGGTTACTTCCCCTCCGGCGACAAGCTCACCGCCCTCTTCAAGACGGCCAACAGCCTGGGCATCGCGCTGAGTCTGTCGCACGGGCCGGTGTCGGCCCCCGACGGCTTCTCCATCGACGACGACCAGGCGCGCAAGCAGCTCTCGTACGGCAGCAAGGCGGTCGGCGGAGGTAAAAGCATCTCCGGCGCGCTGCCGAAGCCCTCCACCGGCAACCGCACCACGCTGGTCTCCGTCCTCGCCTACCGGTGCAGCGGCTCCTGCGCGACCAGCGGTGCGACCACCCTCGACGAGGGTTCCGTTGTCGACCTCACCTCCAGGGTGAAGAACACCGACACGGCCGGTGTCGACGGAGGCACCACCACCGGCTCCCTGGAGTGGACCGCCCCGTCGGGTGGTGACTGGACGGTGCTCGCCTTCTGGAGCGTGGGCGTCCAGGCGCAGCCGGACCTGCTGACCAAGGCGGGCACGAAGACGCTGACCGGCAACATGGACGAACAGTTCGCGCCGGTCAGGCAGTTCATGCGCGCGAACGGCGCCGACTTCCTCTACGACTCCCACACCGGTGACCGGGGCAGCCCCACGGACACGTGGAGCAACTCGATGAAGGCCGACTTCAAACGCGAAGCCGGCTACTCCATCACCGACTACCTGCCCCTGCTGGTGAGGCAGGGCAGTTCCAGTGCCAGCGCGACGGCCTGGGCCTTCGAGTTCGACAGCAAGACGTCGAAGAAGTTCCGCAACGACTTCGACCAGGCGCGCACCGACCTCTGGATCGACAACCACGTCACGCCCCTGAAGAAGTGGGCCAAGAGCACCTACCACTACGCGATACGCCTCCAGCCCTACGGTGAGAACGGCGCCGCGGTCGACTCCATCCAGGCCGCGGCCAACCTCGACCGGGTCGAGACGGAGACGCTGTGGTTCGGTGACGAGGTCGACAACTACCTGCCCGAGGCGTCCGCCAACCACATGACCGGCAACAAGTGGTACTCGATCGAGGGCTCCGCGGCCGTCAACCAGGCCTACGCGCAGACGCTCCAGGACCAGGTCATCCGCATGAACAAGGCGTACGCCGGCGGTGTGACCAAGCTCGTCTACCACACCTACCCGTCCGACACCGGCAACACCTCGACCTGGCCGGGCTACTCGCTCTTCCCGACCAGCTTCTCCGGGTCGTGGGGAGACCGTAATCCGGACTGGGCGTCGGACGCCAAGGTCTACAACGACTACTTCGCCCGCAACCAGCTCGTCCTGACGCAGGGCGAGGCCAGGACGGACGTCGCCGTCTACTCGCAGAACTACACCTACCAGCAGCCCTACAACCAGAACGACCTCCAGTACTGGTCCGACCCGAAGCTGTCGAGAGCCGGCTACACCCGCGACTACGTCAACCCGACCCTGCTGGACGAGCCCAACGCGACCGTCAGGAACAAGCGGCTCGCCGCCGACGGACCCGATTACAAGGCGCTGATCCTGGACAGCACGCAGCTGCCCACCGCCGCCGCCTCCCGCGACAGCATCCCGGCGGACACCGCGAAGAAGATCCTCGGCTACGCCAGGGCCGGCCTGCCGGTGATCATCGTCGGAGCCGCGCCCAGCACCTCTCCGGGTATCGACACCAAGGCCGACAGCGGAGTTCGGTCGGCCATGGCGGCCCTGTTGAAGCAGAGGTCGGTACACGTCGTGGCCTCGGAGGCTGACGTCCCCGCCCTGCTCAAGAAGCTCGGCATCAAGCCCTCGGCCGAGCCGGCCACCGACAGCCCGCTGCTGTCCGTGCACCGGCAGGACGCCGACACCGACTACTACTGGCTCTACAACCAGTCCACGGTCACCCAGGACGACGAGCCGGCCACCCTGTTCGAGCCCAACACCTCCGCCGAGCCGACCGAGACCGACGTCACCCTCCAGGGCCACGGCACGCCCTACCAGCTCAACACCTGGACCGGGGAAATCACTCCGATCGCCGAGTACACGGCACACCAGGACAGCGTCACCGTCCACGTGTCGCTCACCGGCGACGACAGCACGGTCATCGCCCTGAGCCCCGACCCCGAGCGCTTCGGCTCCCACCGCACGGGGTCCCTGCACGTGGTGTCCACCACGGCCGACTCCGCCGTACTCCAGCCCGACGGCGGCCTCGCCGTCACAGCCGCCGAGGCAGGCACGTACACCACCGTCCTGAGCAACGGCCGCAAGGTCACCACCAAGGTCTCCTCGGCGGGCCCGGCCGTTGACCTGACCACCGCGCCCTGGAGTCTGAACGCGCAGGACTGGCGGCCCGCCGCGGCCTACGGGACCACCGGCGCGGACGCGGTGAGGACCGACAAGAATACCGTCCACGTCGACCTCAAGAGGCTGACGGCCTGGACCGGGATACCGGAACTGAAGGACGCCTCCGGTGTCGGCACCTACACGACGACCGTCACCCTGCCTTCGTCGTGGAAGAAGGGCACCGGAGCGCGCCTCGGCCTGGGCCAGGTCACCGACTCCTTCAGCCTGACGGTCAACGGCACCGAGGTGCCCACACCGAACCAGCTCAGTGCGACGGCCGACATCGGCACCTACCTCCACGCCGGCAAGAACACGATCACCGTGCAGGTCTCCACCTCGCTGATCAACCGGCTCCGCACCCTGAACAGCGCCCTGTCCTCGCGCACCGCCCAGCCCAACGGCCTCGTCGGCCCGGTGACACTGACCCCGTACAGCGTCACCAGGGTCGGCTGAGCCAAGCTGTCCGCCACCGCTCGTACGGGAGTGCCCGTCGGGGAAAGACCCCGACGGGCACTCCCGCAGGGCTGCGGTGCCGGCGGCTCATCCGCGCGCGAGACGCCGCAAGGCGGCCCCTCGCGCGGAGGCGGGCAGCAGCCGGAGCATGCGGGTCAGCGCCGCCGTCGTCATGGGGAACGCGGCATCGGCGCGCTCCGCCTCGATGGCGCGCAGTGCTGCCGTCGCAGCGGCCGTTTGCCGCGGCCTCCATCTCGCCCGCGTCAGCCACCCAGGTGTGACAGGCGCTGCCGCCGGCACGGACGCGGGCCGCCACGGCTTTGAGCCGGTCAGCCCGGCGCGCGACCAGGCCGACGCGGTCGAAGAGCACCAGGCTGCCGTCCGAGGGCCGCTCGCGTCACGAGCCGGCCTGAACGGCGCGCCGCGTGACACGTCTGAAGATCGGGTACACGTGCCGCCATGGATGAAGTGGTGCAGGCAGGACTGTGGGGACTCCTGGCCGGATCGGCACTGCTGCTGGGCGCCGGACTCGGCTACGGGCTTCGGGTGCCGCAGAAGGTGATCGCCTCCGTGATGGCGTTCGGAGCCGGGGTGCTGCTGTCGGCGGTCTCCTTCGAACTGGTCGGTGAGGCGTACGACCAGGCTGGACTGGCCCCGGCGGCAGTGGGCACCCTCGCCGGTGCCGCTGCTTACACCCTGGGCAACGTGTGGCTGGCCCGGCGTGGTGCCCGGCATCGCAAGCGGTCCGGCAGCCGGGCGGCGCGGTCTCAGCCGTCAGAGAGCGAGCAGGGCGGTTCGGGGGCGGCGCTGGCCCTCGGCGCGTTGCTGGACGGGGTCCCGGAGTCCGCGGTCATCGGGGTGAGTCTGCTGGACGGCGGATCGGTCAGCCTCGTGACGGTCGTGGCCGTGTTCATCAGCAATGTGCCCGAGGGGCTGTCCAGCAGTGCGGGGATGAAGCGGGCGGGGCGGGGCAACGCGTACGTGTTCGGGGTGTGGGCGTCGATCGCGGCCGCGAGCACGGTCTCCGCTGTGCTCGGCTACACGGTCATCGGCGCGTTCTCCCCGGCTGTGATCGCGGCCGTGACAGCGGTGGCGGCCGGTGCCATTCTCGCGATGGTCGCGGACACGATGATCCCCGAGGCGTTCGAGGACGCGCACTTGGCGATCGGGATGATCACTGTGTGCGGGTTCCTCGTCTCTTTCGCGCTGTCCCATGGCTGACCTGTCCCATGGCGCGTTAGTTGTTTGCGTAAAACCCGGCGGTCCAGTTGAGTGGCCGCGATGGACATCGCGGATCTCTTCGACGTGCTCGATGCCCTGCGCTCGGCGAACGTGCCCTGCTGGGTCGCCGGTGGGTGGGGCGTGGACGTCCTCGTAGGACGGCGGACGCGCGCCCATCGGGACGTCGATCTGGCCCTGGACGCGGCGACCGAGGCCTCGGCGATCGAAGCCCTGGCTGCCCTGGACTACCGGATAGAGACGGATCAGCGGCCTGCGCGCGCGGAGCTCGCGGCGCCCGGCCGGCGCTGGGTGGACCTCCATCCGGTCGCCTTCGACGCGCTGGGCGTGGGGCGGCAGGCCGACCTCCAGGACGGCTACTTCCTCTACCCTCAGGGGGCGTTCACCGTCGGCCGTATCCGGGGGCGCACCGTTCCATGCCTGTCGGTCGCCCAGCAGCTCGCCTTCCGCCGGGGCTACGCGCTGAGGGACGTCGATCACCACGACATCGCTCTGCTCAGGGGACTCGACGGGACATCCGCCGCGGGGCCGCCGCGTCGCGACGGCTAGCGTCGCGAAACGCCGAGGTGGGGGAACCGGCGCCGCGCAGTCACTCGGTGTCGCGCGAAGGATCCTGTCGGTCGCGGTCGGTCGACTGGGTGTTCGTGTCCTCTTTGCTCTGGTCCGTCGCGGTGGGGCGGAATGCCTTGGTGCTGTCCTTCAGTCGCTCCAGCGTCCGGGTGAGCTGTTGGAACGGGGACGTCGGCCGGGTTGCGGACGGCTGTTGCTCGGCGGGAGCGGCGTCGGCGAATTCGCGGTAGACGGCCAGCGCCTCGTTGGCACGCTCGGCCGCCTCCCGGTACAGGTCCCGGGACTTCGCCATGGCCTCCAGCGCCTCGGCGTACCTCGCCACCCGCTGCCGTTCCCGGGCGAGTTCCTCCCGAAGAGTGAGGAGGCGCCAGTCCTCCCGCAGCGCGGTCAGGGCCTCGTCGGCCCCGTCCGGCAGCGGACGCGGCAGCGCGGCGAACCGCTGCACCGCCGCGACGAGATCAGCCGGCTCCGAACCGTCCAGGAACACCGTGCGTACGGCGAAGTCCTCGGCCTCGTAGCCGGACGAGGCCGCGGTGCCGGGCAGCACCACCGCACCGCCGCGTGGCAACGTCACGTCGACGTCCCGCAGCGCCCACTGCGCGACCCGCAGCTGATGCGGCGCGGCCCGGTGTTCCACGACGCGGTGGCGCAGGCTCGGCGGCAGCCATCGCGCGAGGGGCAGCCGTCCGCGCTCGTCATGGGCCATGGCCTCGTGGACGACGACGTGGATGCACCATCCGTCGTGCGCGGAGGTCTTGAGCAGGCGCCGTGCGTCCTTGTCGTCCTCGGGCAGAGTGTTGATCCTGCTCAGCGACAGCCCTGTGGCCGCGTTGTGGTCCCAGTCGCCGTACTCCGGCCAGAACCGGGTGACGGGGGAGGGCCAGGCCGTGTCCCACGGCTGTTCCGCCTCCGCGAGCAGGGTCCACTCCCGCCCGCCGCCCGTATGGGGCGCGAGGCTCAGCCGGGCGCGTACGGTCACGTCGTCGGGGACCCGCCAGCGGGCCTCGAAGGTGTATGCGGAGGAGTCGCCGGCATCGGGAACTTCCATGAAGTCGTCGATGACGTGGTCGTCCTTGAGCTGGCGCAGGGTGTGACGGAGTACGCCCTCGGCGTCGGGTCCGACGTGGCGACCGCGAGCCGGCCACACCGTGGCCGGAGTCGTGGGGCGGGCTGCGGGAGAGGTGGGCATGGGTCCTTGGGGAAGCAGGGGCACGTGCTCGTACCAGTATGGGCGCCGCGGCCCGGCGGAGATCACTCGGGGCCGCCTACCGCACCTCTGCCGCGCGGCTTTTCCGAGGCGTCCGCCACTGCTCGTCCTGCCCGGGCCGGGGCAGCGCCTGGGGGCGTGGGTCCGGCAGTCATCGCGAGCCGCGACGGCCGGGCCCCGCGCGGCTCACCCCTGCGTGAGGCCGCCGGTGCGACCACTCGATCGTGTAAGCCGGAATCGCGGCCAGTGACCGGTTGACCGACTGGCCGATTGACCGACCGACTGACTGGCCGACCGACTGATTGACTGGCCGACCGACTGACTGGTCGATTGACCGCTTGAAGGCGCGTGTCAGCTTGCGTCGGCGGTTTCCGCGACGAGTCCCTGGAGGAAGGTGCCGATCGCGGCTTCAAGGGCTTCGGTGAACGCCGGGTGCATGAACGCCAGGCTCGAGTCCGCCTGGAAGGCGGCGATGGGCAGCCGAGTGTCCGGCGGTCCGACTGGCCCTCGCGGGCCTCGCCGTGGTGTTCCCCTCTGCCCGCACACTGCCCGCTTTGACTCCACGGCTTCGGGACTTCGTGGAGCACCATCCACGGGGCACCGACATCGGGGACCACGTGCGCTTCGTCCTGATACTGGCCGCGGATGACGACGCCCGGACGCTCGCTGCCGTCGACACGTTCACCGGCGACCACTGGCGCGGCACCTCCCGCGAAGCACCGATACGAGCGCGCGCTCTGCACCTGCTCGGTCAGATGCTGAAGCGGGTCGGAACGGGCCTCACACGGTCACACCCCGCGCAACAACGGCCTCTCTGCACGACGGCACGATCACCGAGCCGGTCAGAAGCACGGCAGAGGCCGGCCGATCAGTCACCCATGAACCAAACGTACCGATGGGGCCCTTCTTTCGCCGTCCGGCACATGGACCGCACCTCTTCCAGCCAAGGACCGGCACGCTCCACGGGCAGTCGTTCCAGTTCCTCGAGCAGCATGGATATCTGCCAGGTGTTGAAAACGGTGTCGGCGTACGGGCACACCCCGGCGAGCACGGGAACTCCGCCCGGTCGATGTCCGCGAGCGCCTCGTCCCAAGAAACACCCGGGGAGTGCGCGAGGACTGCCCCGGACTCATCCCGCACCTGCAAGTCGATCACCGAACCAGGCTACCGGTCGGTCAGTCGACCGACTCCGCCGCTCAGATTTCGAAAAGGGTTTCCCCTTGTGGCGAGACCGGAGGGTCAGGAACGTCATGGGGTCGGCGAGCGAACGTGTTCGATCTACGGACCGTCTGAGCCACTACCGGAGTTGCCCATCCACCCCGCTAGCGCGCCCGCGTGTTCCCATGCTGACCGCCCGCCTGCTCCAAGGCGGTCTCGTAGGCGTGCAGGGCGGCGATGACCGTGGCGCGTTCCGCGGGGGCGAGGTCGCGCATGACGGTTTCCCAGGCGGAGGCGCTGCCGGAGAGCCATTCGCCGATCGGTACGGCGTAGGCGGAAGCGATGGTGATGATGCGGCGGCGGCGGTCGGCGGGATCGGCGGTGCGTTCCAGGACGCCCAGCCGTGACAGTTCGCCGACCATGAGGCTGACGGTCGTCGGGGCCACCTCCAGCCGGGAGGCCAACTCGTTGACGCTGATGGGGCCGTCGTACTCCAGGTGGGCCAGGAGCGCGAGGTGTCGCGGTGCCAGATCCAGGCCCTGGAGCGCCGACGGCATGGGCAGACGCTTGGCCCGGCCGACGAGCCGTGGCATGAGCAACAGCAGCGTGCGGACGGCCTCGTCGACGGCCGGACCGTCCGAACTCGTGGACATGAGCGACCTCTTTCGAATACCTTTGAGGACAAAGGCTTTGTGGGCAAAGAGAAACGAGGGTCACTATGCCGCACCTCACTGTCCATCTTCCAGAGAGCAGGCTGTCCGGCAACGAACCCGGACTCATCGCCGCGCTGACCGACGCTGTCGTCGACGTCTACGGCGAATGGGCCCGTGCCCTCGTGAGCATCCGCCTGGCCGGAGTCCCCGCAGGCCGTTTCGCGCAGGGCGGCAAGGCCGTGGACGCGAACGCCTCGGTGGTCCTGGGCGTCCGCGCCGGCGTCTTCGACCGCCCCGATGCTGCCCGGATCACCACGCGCCTCGGCGCCGCCCTCACCGAAGCGGTCACGCGCGTCGTAGGCGAGGACCTCCGCGCCGGCACCATGGTCGAACTCGTCGCGTCGCCGCCGGAACGCACCTTCGTCGGCGGCACCCGCGCCGTGTGACGCTCGAAGCGGCGGAGGGCGCGGTGGTCGCGCACGGGGCAGGCGGATGCCGATGGGAAGTGCTGGATCACCCCCTGTCGCATCCGTTGACTTCACCCCCGTACGGGCCTACCTTCGGCCCGCACGGTGTTCGAATCGTCGGCCCTTGTTCGAGATTGCGATCAGATTCTGGTGCCCCCATCACTGGAAGGAACCGCGTGTACTCTCCGCCGAGAACCGCCCGCGAAGGACTCGTGAGACGTGGCAGAGCCGCCGTCGTCCGCGCTCTCCTGCTCGCCCTGACAGCCGCCGCCGCGCTGCTCTTCGTACAGCCGGCCCCGGCGCAGGCCGCGACAGAGCATGAGATACCGGTCTCGGCGCAGGCCGCGACAGCGCGTCAGATACCGGTTCCGGCCGCGCCCATGGGCTGGGCGTCCTGGAACAGCTTCGCGGCCGTCATCGACTACGACGTGATCAAGGCGCAGGTCGACGCGTTCGTGGCGGCAGGTCTTCCGGCCGCCGGCTACCAGTACATCAACATCGACGAGGGCTGGTGGCAGGGCACCCGCGACAGCGGCGGCAACATCACCGTGGACGAGTCGGAGTGGCCCGGCGGCATGGCTGCCATCGCCGCCTACATCCACAGCAAGGGCCTGAAGGCCGGTATCTACACCGACGCGGGCAAGGACGGCTGTGGCTACTACTACCCGACGGGCCGCCCCGCCGCCCCGGGTTCCGGCAGCGAGGGCCATTACGCGCAGGACATGCTCCAGTTCTCCAAGTGGGGCTTCGACTTCGTGAAGGTCGACTGGTGCGGCGGCGACGCGGAAGGTCTCGACGCGCCGACGGCGTACAAGGCGATCAGTGACGCGGTGGCCGCGGCGACGGCGGCCACCGGCCGGCCGCTCACCCTCTCCGTCTGCAACTGGGGCAAGGCCAACCCCTGGAACTGGGCGCCGGGCCTGGCGCCGATGTACCGGACCAGCACCGACATCATCTACTGGGGCAACAGTCCGTCGACGGCCAACATGTTGTCCAACTTCGACCAGGCGCTGCACCCGCTCGCCCAGCACACCGGCTACTACAACGACCCGGACATGCTGATGACCGGCATGACCGGCTTCACCGCCGCCCAGAACCGCACCCACATGAACCTGTGGGCGATCTCCGGAGCACCGCTGCTCGCGGGGAACAACCTGGCCACGATGACGACCGAGACGGCGAACATCCTCAAGAACCCCGAGGTCATCGCCGTGGATCAGGACCCGCGCGGTCTTCAGGGCGTCAAGATCGCCGAGGACGCCAGCGGTCTCCAGGTCTACGGCAAGGTCCTGTCCGGCACCGGCAACCGTGCGGTCGTGCTCCTCAACCGGAGCTCCGCCGCGCAGAACATCACCGTCCGCTGGTCCGACCTCGGGCTGACCAACGCGAACGCGACCGTCCGCGATCTGTGGGCCCGCACCAATATCGGCTCGTACGGGACGAGTTACACCACCAGTGTTCCGGCCGGGGGTTCGGTCATGCTCACGGTGACCGGGGGCACCGAGGCGGCGAGCAGCACGTACACGGGTACGTCGGCCTTCTCCGGCGTGGTGTCCGGGAGCACCGGAGTGAAGACCGTAGACGTCGCCTACACCAACAACACCTCCGGTGCCCGCACCGCGACCCTCAAGGTCAACGGCCAGGGCCCGACGGCGGTCTCCTTCCCGCCCACCGGCTCCGCCCAGGGCACGATCTCGGTCCAGGTCGGTCTGTCCAAGGGCTCCGCGAACACGCTCACGTTCACCGGCGCGCCCACGCTGGCGGACATCACGGTCCGCCCGCTGCCCGGAGCCAACAGCACACTCGCCGTCGGAACGGGCTCGGGCCGCTGCCTCGACGTCTACGACAACACCATCACCAACGGCACCCAGGCCGAGCTGTGGGACTGCAACGGCGGCCAGAACCAGCAGTGGACGTACACCGCGCGCAAGGAACTCGTTGTGTACGGCAACAAATGCCTGGACGCCTACAATCTCGGCACGACCAACGGCACCAAGGTCGTGATCTGGGACTGCAACGGCCAGACCAACCAGAAGTGGAACGTGGGCACCGACGGCACGCTCGTCAACGTCAACGCCGGCCTCTGCCTGGACGCCTACGGAGCCGGCACCTCCAACGGCACCCAGCTGGTCCTGTGGACCTGCAACGGCCAGACCAACCAGAAGTGGACGCTGAGTTAGCGGCCTTGGCGGAGGCGATGGGCGCTGTGACGCTCTGTCCGGCCGGAGGCGGCGCACGCTACGCTGTCCGGCGACCATCGCCAGGGCTCAGGGCTCAGGGCTCAGGGCTCAGCGGCGGCGTCGTCACTCGGGGGTGTCATGGTTTCCCGCGCTGAACATGAGACCGCCGCCGTGCGCAGTGAGTTGCAGAGCGCCAACACCCAGGCTTCCGTGGCCCTCGCCGTGGTCGCCGTCGCAGCGGGTGCCTTCGCCGATGATGTGGGTCAGCTGTTGCAGCACTCGTTGCCGGTCACCTTTCTCGCCGTCCCCGGCATCGCGTCCGTCGCAGGTGCCGTGTGGCTGCTTCTGAACGTCGTGCTGCCTCGGTTGGACGCGACCGGCGGCGGGAGTTTCCAGACCTGGGCGGAGTGCGACCGCGATCAGTTGCGCGATGCGCTGGCCGCCGACTACCACCTCGACGAAGTCCCGCCTGCCGCGCGGCCCGCCCGTCGGGCGAACGACGCGACCTTCGCAACACGCCCTAGCCGATCCGTTCGGCCAGGGCGACGATGATGCCTGCGGGGCCTCGGAGGTTGCAGAGGCGGTAGATGGTCCCGTACTGCGCCACCTCGCCGAGGAGTTCGGCGCCGTGGCGGCGCAGGCGGGTGATCGTGTCGTCGATGTCGTCGACGGCGAACATGACACGGTGCAGGCCCAGCGTGTGCGGCGGCGGGTCGAGCGGTCCGGCGGTGACCGCCGCGGGGGCGAGGAACTTGGTCAGTTCCAGCTTGCCGTGGCCGTCCGGGGTGCGCATCATCGCGATGGCGCTGCGGACCCCGTCGAGGCCGAGCATCCGGTCCGGGCAGTCCCCTTCGAGCTGCGCCTCGCCCTCCAGCTCCATGCCGAGCTCGGTGAAGAAGGCGACGGCGGCCTCCAGGTCGTCGACGACGATGCCTACGTTGTCCATCCGCTGAATCGTCACGGGGTGCTCCTTCTTCGTCTTCTTCGTCGCGCGGTCCGTTCGGACCGCTGGTACCCCGGGGACGGAGCCGGTGCCGCGTTCTCGACATCGGACGGTCAGGCGAGAGTCACCTCGACCGGCAGCTTCTTGTTGCCGTTGACGAAGTTGGAGCGGACCCGGGAACCGGGATACCGCCGAGCTTCGCCCCCGCGAGCTTCTCGGCTCCGGTGAGGGGTCGCTGGCCGGGCACGGACGCTCCCTCGGTCTCGCCGGGACCGCAGGAACCACACGGCCGGCCTCGCCCGAGGGATTCCGGGACATCAACGGCTAGGGAAGCTGAAGAGCCCGCACGGTGCTCGCATCCCGTGGGATGTCGTCGGGCCCGCCGGCTGTCGGACCGGGTGGTCAGCGGATGCTGTCGGCTGCCGAGACGCCGGTGAGTTCTTCGGCCTCGGTCCACAGGCGTGCCGCGGAGGTCTTGTCCTGGGCGCTGCGCGGAAGGGCGGTGGCCTTGGTCGGGCCGACCACCGCCCAACGGGGACCGTAGTAGCCGCCGGCTGTGGCGTCGGGGCTGGTGGCCGCGTACAGCAGGGGTTCTGTGCCCTGCTCCGGTCCCTGGGACGGCACGATCTTGTACAGCAGTGATTCCAGCAGGCCGGGCCGGCCGCCGTTCAGGGTCGGGCCCGAGGTCTGCAGGCTGGTACGGGTGTAGCCGGGGTGCGCGCCGGCCGACAGCAGGGGCCAGCCGTGCAGTGCCGCGAGGTCGGCGAGGTGCAGCATCATCAGCAGATCGGCGAGCTTGGACTGGGCGTATGCCCGGGTGGGGCTGTAGCCGTGCGTGGACTGCAAGTTCTCGAAGTCGATGCGTGCCCGGTTGGCGGTGCCGCTGCTCATCGTGGCCACCCGCGGGGCGGGAGCGGTCAGCAGCAGGGGCAGCAGTCGGACGGTCAGGGCGAACGGGCCGAGGAAGTTGCTGCCGAGCTGGAGCTCGAAACCGTCCGCGGTCTCGGTGCGCTGGGGCACGTTCATCACTCCGGCGTTGTTCAGCAGGAGGTCCAGTGGCCTGCCGTCGGAGACCAGCCCGGCGGCGAAGGCGCGGACCGAGGCCAGGTCGGCGAGATCCAGGTGGCGGACCTCCGTCCGGGCTCCGGGGTGTGCGGCCAGGATCTCCTTCCGGGCTTGTTCGCCCTTGGCCGGCGTGCGCACGGCGAGTACGACGTGGGCTCCGGCCGCGGCCAGCCGCTTGGCGGCCTCCTTGCCGGTGCCGCTGTTCGCGCCGGTCACGACGGCGAGTTTTCCGTGCTGTTCAGGGACCTGGTACATGACGCACCTCATTAAGTACTGCCGGTATCTTGTCTCCGCACCACAGTAACGGACCAGTGGTATCTAAGCAAAGTACCGCTGGTTTGTAACATGGGGAGGTGACCTTCCAACGTGCCCGCACCGACGAACAGCGCAGCGAGCGGCGACGCCAGATCCTGGACACCACGGCCGCGATGCTGACCGAGATGCCGGTCGCGAAGCTGAGCCTGAACGAGCTGAGCCGTCGCGTCGGTCTGGCCAAGGCGAACGTGCTGCGCTACTTCGAGTCGCGCGAGGCGGTCCTGCTCGACCTGCTCGACACCGAGACCCAGCACTGGATCGCCGAACTGGAGGAGCTGCCCGCGCCCGGCCCGGGCACCGCCCGCGAGCGCGGAGACCGGCTGGCCGCACTCCTGGCCACCTCGTTGGCGCAGCGGCCGGTCATGTGCGACCTGTTCAGCGCGCAGGGCGCGGTCCTGGAGCAGAACATCTCCACCGAGCTCGGCATCCGGCACAAGCACACGGCCCGCCAGTCACTCCAAGGTCTGGTCCGGCTCGTGCTGCGCCACCTTCCCGAACTCGGCCCCGACGCCGCCGCTGCTCTGGTGGAGTCGACGCTGCTGATGGCCATGTCGGCCTGGCAGTGCAGTCGCCCCTCGGAGGCGATGCTCGCGGTCTACGCCTCCGATCCGGCGCTGGCGGCCATGCGCCTGGACTTCACCGACCTGGTCCGCCGCACCGCGGCCGTCACCGCCTCCGGCCTGCTGGTCCGCCAGGGCGACCAAGCCGACGCCGCCCCCTGAGCGTCGACGACGTGTCCCCGGGAAACCTCGCGCGCTCCGTGACGGGACCGGCCCCGGTCCCGCCACGGACCCCTGGGTCAGCCGGGCAGTTGCCCCCGTACGATCCGGGCCGCCGCTACCAGGTTCTCCAGTGAGGCGCGGGTCTCGGGCCAGCCGCGGGTCTTGAGGCCGCAGTCGGGGTTGGCCCAGAGCCGTTCGGCGGGGATGGCGTTCAGGGCGGTGCGGAGCAGTGCGGCGATCTCCTCGGGGCTCGGGACGCGGGGGGAGTGGATGTCGTACACGCCGGGTCCGGCCTCGCGCGGGTAGCCGTGGGCGGCGAGTTCGCGGGCGACCTGCATGTGGGAGCGGGCGGCCTCCAGGCTGATGACGTCGGCGTCGAGATCGTCGATGGCCTGGACGATGTCACCGAACTCGGCGTAGCACATGTGGGTGTGGATCTGGGTGTCCGGGCGTACCCCGCCGGTGGTGAGGCGGAAGGCCTCGGTCGCCCAGGCGAGATAGGCGGGCCGGTCGGCGGCGCGCAGCGGCAGCGTTTCGCGCAGCGCGGGTTCGTCGACCTGGATGACCGAGGTGCCGGCCGCCTCCAGGTCGCCCACCTCCTCGCGCAGGGCGAGGGCCACCTGACGGGCGGTGTCGCCGAGCGGCTGGTCGTCGCGGACGAAGGACCAGGCGAGCATGGTGACCGGGCCGGTGAGCATCCCCTTGACCGGCCGCTCGGTGAGGGACTGCGCGTACGTCGTCCAGCGCACCGTCATCGGCTCGGGGCGGGAGATGTCCCCGGCCAGGACCGGCGGGCGGACGTAGCGGGTGCCGTAGGACTGCACCCAGCCGTGCTGGGTGGCGAGGTATCCGGTGAGCTGCTCGGCGAAGTACTGCACCATGTCGTTGCGTTCGGCCTCGCCGTGCACGAGGACGTCCAGGCCGGCCTTCTCCTGGAAGGAAATCACCTCCTGGATCTCCGCCCTGATCCGTTCCTCGTACCGGGCCGTGTCGATGCGGCCGGTGCGCAGGTCCGCGCGGGCGGCGCGCACTTCGCCGGTCTGCGGGAACGAGCCGATGGTCGTGGTCGGCAGCAGCGGCAGGCCCAGGCGAGCGCGCTGGGCGGCGGCGCGCTCGGGGTAGGGCCGGGAGCGGCGGACGTCGGCCTCGGTGACGGCCGCGGCTCGGGCGCGTACGGCCGGGTCGCGGGTGATGGGGGAGCCGGTGCGGGAGGCGAGGTCGGCCCGGTTGGCCGCGAGCGCGGCGGCGATGGTGTCGGTGCCCTGGGCGAGGCCCTTGGCGAGGGTGACGATCTCCCGCGTCTTCTGCCGCGCGAAGGCGAGCCAGCGCAGGATCTGCGGGTCGATGTCCCGTTCCGGCGCGGTGTCGAGGGGGACGTGCAGGAGGGAGCAGGAGGACGAGACGTCGACCCGGTCGGCCAGGCCCAGCAGGGTGCCCAGGGTGGACAGCGAACGCTCCAGGTCGTTCACCCAGATGTTGCGGCCGTTGACGACCCCGGCGACCAGCCGCTTGCCGGGCAGGCCGCCGACGGCGGCGAGGGCGTCCAGGTTGGCGGCGGCGGCCTCGGTGAAGTCGAGGGCGAGCCCGTCGACCGGCGCCTTGGCGAGTACCGGCAGCGCGTCGCCGAGCCGGTCGAAGTAGGAGGCGACGAGCAGCTTCGGCCGATCGGTGAGGGCGCCGAGTTCGCGGTAGGCGCGCGCGGCGGCGTTCAGCTCGGCACGGGTGCGGTCCTGTACGAGGGCGGGCTCGTCGAGCTGTACCCACTCGGCGCCCGCCGCGCGCAGGTCGGTGAACACCTCGGCGTACACGGGCAGCAGCCGGTCCAGGAGGGTGAGCGGGTCGAAGTCCGCGGCCACGCCGGGCGCGGGCTTGGCGAGCAGCAGGTAGGTCACGGGCCCGACGAGCACGGGCCGGGCGGTGAGGCCGAGTGCGAGGGCCTCCGCCAGCTCGGCGACCTGCTTGGCGGAATCGGCGGTGAAGACCGTGTCCGGGCCCAACTCGGGGACGAGATAGTGGTAGTTGGTGTCGAACCACTTGGTCATCTCCAGGGGCGCCACGTCCTGTGTGCCGCGGGCCATGGCGAAGTAGCCGTCCAGGGCGTCCGCCGCGACGGCGGCCCGGTGGCGTTCCGGGATCGCGCCGACCATGACGGTGGCGTCGAGGACGTGGTCGTAGTACGAGAAGTCACCGGTGGGGACCTCGTCGATACCGGCGTCGGCGAGCTGCCGCCAGTTGCTCCGCCGAAGCTCGGCGGCAGTGTCCCGGAGGACGTCGGCGGTGACGCGGCCCTTCCAGTAGCCCTCGATGGCCTTCTTCAGTTCCCGGTCGGGGCCCTGGCGGGGGTAGCCGTACACGGTGGCCCGTGCTGCCGCGCCTGCGGACTTCGCTGTCACGGAGATCTCCTTCGCGAGACGATTCCTGAGATCCCGGCGACGGGACGCGGGCGCGAAGGGGTGACGAACCGGACGGACACGGCCCCGCGCCGCAGCGGCGCGCTCGTTTCCTCCGGTGTGTACGCCGACCCGCCCTCGAGGTCACCGAGATGTCCGCGCACGGAGCGGTCCGCGCGCGGGCAGTTGGCAGGTCTTCGGACTCGCGGGCACGCCCTCCTGCTCGGAGGACACCTACTGGCCGTCGCTTCCCAGGCCCGGTACGTCGGACCCAGTGCGTATGACGGCGGTCGTTCCTGCTCACCGCTGCGGGGCAGTCCCGGATTCCCACCGGGTTCCCTCTTGCGACGCATCCCGTCTGGCGGACGGGGCGAACCAGCTGCGCGGACCACCCTACGGGGTGTTAGCCGCGCAAACAGAAGCCGTCCAGCATCCGGATGTCAGGTGAGAGCGGCAGCGAGGAGTCAATGCCCTCGCTCGAAGGCGGGAACATTCTCACCCGTCCGGATGCCTGCTCTCCAGGTGCGACCGGACGGGCACCCTTCTCCGTCCTAGCCTCGGTACCCGACCGACTGGGGGCTGAGCGATGACCCACACGACCGACGCGCACTACCAACAGCATGTCCTGCCGTACTACCGGACGTTCGGATCACGCTTCGGGTATGCGGCACTGCTCGGCCGTACGCGGCACTTCGGCTGGTACGAACCGGGCGATTCCCCCTGGGCGTTCGCGGCAGCCATACGGCGTATGGAACTCGTCGTGGCCCGGAAGCTGGCCCTGTCCCCGGCATCGTCGGTGCTCGATGCCGGATGCGGGGTCGGCGACACGGCGCGCACGGTCGCGAAGGAGAGCGGGGCGTACGTCACCGGGATCGACGGGATCGAGCCGGACGTCGCTCTCGCGCGTCAGCGGTCGGTCCGCACCGGCGAGCCGGGCCGGCACACACGTTTCCTCGTGGCCAACTACCACGCCCTCCCCTTCGCCGATGCCTCCTTCGACGGCGTCTACACCATGGAGTCCTTCGTCCACTCCTGCGACCCCCGGCGTGGGCTCGCCGAGTTCCTCCGCGTCCTGCGTCCTGGCGGGAGGCTGGTGATGTGCGAGTACTCGAGCACTCCCCAGGCCCGTCTGTCGCCGCAGGCGCGGTCCGCGCTGGTCAGGGTCTGCGAACTCTCCGGTATGCCAGGCATGCTCATGATGACCCACGGGCGACTGGAACGGCTTCTCCGGCAGGCCGGATTCACCGTCGATTCGGCCTACGACGCGACGGAGAAGATCCTGCCCATGCTGAAGTGCTTCTCCGTGCTCGGCCGTCTTCCCTACGCGCTCGCCTGCGGCGTGGGCCGCGGCGACAGCCTGGTCAACGCGATGAGCGGGGTGGAGATGTACCGGCATCAGGAGACGTGGCGGTACAACGTCTGCGTCGCCACCAAGCCATAGCGAAGGCCCGAGCCATGGCGAAGGCCCGAACCTCAGCGAGGGTCCAAGCCGTCCCGCGGCGCCGTCGACTCGCGCCAGATGGCGCGCGTCAGCAGGGAATCGTCCTCGGGCGCCGGAGTGCCGTTCAGCTCGGCGAGGAGACGCTGCACGGCGCGTTTCCCCAGCCGCTCGTGGTCGACGGCGACCGTGGTGAGCGTCGGCATCGTCTCCGCACCCAGGGGATTGTTGTCCCAGCCCGTGATGCTGAGGTCCTGCGGCACGGCAACATAGGGTCTGCATATGGATGATCAGGGGTGGGCCGGGGTGCGGGAGCGGGTTGCGGCGCTGAGCGTGGCCCCGGCGAACAAGGAGGTGTTCGGGTTCCGCGGGCACGGCTGGGTCCTGGAGGACCCGTTGGCCGAGGACGAGCTCGCGGAACTGGAAGCCCAGGTGGGCGCGAGGCTGCCCGCGGAGTACCGGGAGTTCCTGGCGCAGGTCGGCGCGGGGCCCGCCTACGGTCTCTTCCCCGTACGGCGCGTTCAGGGCCGCTGGTACCGGGACTGGCTCGACGAGGCCGAGCGCACCGTCCGGCAGCCGGCGGTAAGCAGCTGAGGTCGGCGATTCCTTGTGATCACACCGCCGTGGTGATCGTTCCCGTTCAGTCGGTGCCGGCGGTCGCCCGACCAACCGACACGGTGTGCCCGGCGGTCGACCGCAGGTGGTCCACGAGTGAGCCGGCGCCCCGGACGGCGAGGGCGACGGCGGTCAGCGTCGGGTTGCAGGCGGTGGCGGTCGGGATGACGTTGTTGCCCGCGACCCAGAGGCCCGGGGTGTTCCAGATCCTGCTGTGACTGTCGCAGACGCTGGTGTCCGTCGTCGACGGGGCCCAAGCGCGTCCGTTGCGCACGTAGTCGTGGGTGCGGCGCTCGGGCATGCCCGGCATCATCGGCAGCACCGGCTGGGACCGGTCCAGCGCCTGGATCTGCGACTTCTCGTCCACCGACAGCACCACCGCACCCCCGGGCGGGTTGAAGTACAGGCCCACGACGTCGTAGACCTTCTCCACGAACAGCGGGTCGGTGGACAGTTCGAAGGTGTCCGCCAGATGCGGCTCGAGCTGGAACTGCCGCCAGATCCGGCCCACCGTCGACTTCGGCAGACCACTGTGCTGTGCCATCGAGGTCCGCGACCAGTGGATGGCGTTCTTCGGCAGTTGTTCCAGCGTGGTGACCACCACCGCCTCCACCTGGTCGACGCTGATGGTGGGCGGTCGGCCCGATCTCGGCTCGCCGCCGGCCCGTCCAGCCGCTCGGCGAGGAAACGCCGCCGCCACTTGCGGACGGTGTCCGCGGTCACCCGCAACTCCCGGGCCACCGAGACGATCGGCGGCACCTCAGGCCCCGCACACGCGAGCACGATCCGCGCCCGCAGGGCCAGCGCCTGGGCCGATATCGCCCACGCCGTCGCGGGCGTCGGCTCCTTCTCCGGCTACCCGAGTTCACCGAGACGGAGGGCGTCCCTCATCCCGCTGAGCTTCGCAGTCGTCGCCGGGGTCCGCTCCTGCGCTTGTTCAGCGAGTCGGAGGGCATCGTCGATCTCGCTGAGCTTCACGGAGGACAGGACGGCTGCCCGCTCCAGCAGATCGTCCCGGGACACAGTGGTCAGCCAGGTGCAAGGGGTGAAGCCTGGACGCGGGAACGCGAGCCGCAGCACGCCTTCGAACGGCAGTCCTTCACCGGCGCCGACCGTCACTTCGATGCCCAGACCGCTGATGTCGACGCCCGCCGGAGCGACGACCTGTATCACCCGGATCCCGGACGTGTCGTTTCCCGACAGCAGTACGACCAACCTCCTCTCGTCGAACTGGACCCACCAGACTTCGCCACGTTGCACAAGTCCTCCAGACACGGGACGGCAGGCAGCCGCTGCGCGACCCTGACGCGCTGTGGAGAGCGGCGTGGTCACCGTTGATCATCGGTGTGTGAAGACTGAGAATCATGCGGTGGCCGCGGGTCACAGCGTAGACCCTGCCCGCCGGCAGGAGGCGTTCGAGGGCCCGATGAGCCGGACAGCGGGACGGTTCACGCGGGTCGAATTCCGGCGCCGGGACCGGAAGTTGCTACTTGGCCTGCCGTCGGGCCTGCCGCGCAAGAACTGCTGGATCATCGCCGAGTGGGCCGGGGACAGGACCCCGGACGGCATGCGGCACCTGCTCGGGCGGGCCGAGTGGGACGCCGACCAGGTCCGCGACGAGGTGGGTGACTACGTGGTGCAGCATCTGCACGACGACGAGGCGGTGCTGGTGGTCGACGAGACCGGCGACGTGAAGAAGTGCACCGGCACCGTCGGTGTCCTGCGCCAGTACAACCGCTGCTGTGTTCCCGCCGCAGTGCCGCCGACCACCCTGGTACGCGTCGCTGGATCAAGGAGGCGGGTCGAGGAGTTCTTGCAGTCCGGCAAGGGCCTGGCGGCCCTGGACGAGCATCAGGTCGGCCGCTACTCGTCCTGGTTTCGCTGGGCCACCCCGGCCATGCTCGCGCACGCCTTCCTCGCCGTCCTCCGCACGAACGAACGAACACGACCGTCACCCCGCTCCCGACGAGCTGATACCGCTCACCTGCGACGAGATCCGCAGAATGCTCATCACGCTCGTCAACCGGCCCGTCTTCGACCCTCTCCACCGGCTTGGCCGGTCCGTCTGGCGACGCCGCCGCCAGGCCCGATCCCGGACCAGCCACTACCGGCGACAAGCCGCTCAAGCATGAAGATCACGATCTATGGCTGGAGTACTGGAGCGGCGACGAGCCAGGAATGACTCAGCGTTTTCATACGATCCAACTTTTCACTCGTTGTGACTAGTTGGCGTTCTGAGTTGCCGGTGTCGGGCATCCGAGTGCTGTAACACCCCGGCCGCCCCCGTGAGGGCGGCGGAAGCTATCGGCGCGCGGCGTAGGCGTGAGGCCAGTGCCGTGCTGTCCGTGGTGCTGGCTGGCGTGTGTGCAGCGAGGCGTTCGGGTGCGTCGTCCTGGCGTGCGGAGTCTCCGGCCGGCAAGAGTCACTCGCTCTTCATCGAGCGTGTCATCTGCGGTGGTGAGCCGCACTCTGAGTGAGGTGGAAATGTTCGGATATCTATCGTCGAAGAAATACCGTTGCATCGCCTGGAGCGCGGCAGGCGCTGCCGTCGTCGCGAGTGCCGGCATCGTGGGGCAGACGCCGGTGGCGGCTGCGGACTGGCCGAAGCAGAAGACGTACACCGGCCAGGCTTTCGACACCTGTGCGACGCCTTCGAGGAAGGTCATGAAGGCGTGGAAGGGCGGCCGTTACGGCGCTGCGGCCGTGTACATCGGCGGCAGGAACCGCGCCTGTGCCCAGCCCAATCTCACCCGCTCCTGGGTGAAGTCGGTCCACTCCATGGGCTGGAAACTCATCCCGGTCTACGTCGGTGTCCAGCCGAACTGCAAGCCGGGCAGTGCCGGCAAGGCGCTCGCCGACTCCGCTGCCGCCTCCAAGGGTACGAAGGACGCGAAGGACGCGGTGGCCAAGACGTCGGCGCTCGGCATGAAGAAGGGCAGCCCGATCTTCCTCGACATGGAGCCGGCCGCCGGTACGAAGCCGTCGTGCAATGATCTTGTGCTGAAGTACGTTCGCGCCTTTACCAAGGAACTGCGGTCCAAGACCTACCGCGCCGGCTTCTACGGCCCCGCCGCCACCACGGCCAAGGCCGTTGCCACGGCGTCGAACCGGAAGGATCTGCCGGGCAACCTCTGGTACGCGCTGTGGAACAAGAAGAACACCACCACCGCCGACTGGCCGTACAAGAAGTCCCTGTACAAGAACCACAGTCGCGGTCACCAGTACATGAGGCACAGCAAGGAGACGCGGCGCGGCCACGCGCTCACAGTGGACCGCAACGCCTGGGACGCCCCGGTAGCCATCATCGGCTGACCAGGCCGGGCACCGGGCGTGACCCGCAGCGGAGGGCGCCCGCGTGAGGCGGGCCGCCGACCGCGGACACAGCCGGCCAGGAGCAGCGCGTTGCGACGGGTTGCGCCTGCCGGCTGCGGGCCGCTGTCACGGGGGCGACGCCTGTCGAGTCGGTCACCGGACACGGCAACTGTGCCAATCCACACGGAGAAGGAAGCCTTCCAAGGGGACGGCTCACGGCGGACGGAGTGCGCTAGTGGCAATCGGCGACGTCACCTACACCGACATGTTGTGCGGCCGGATCTCGTTCACCCAGACCGGCGACAGGACAGTGCGTATGGCGGGACAGTTCAACGAGGGCTTCGCCGACGCCGATGCGACGTCGTGCCTGCTCTACGCCGGCGAGGTGCCGCCGAAGGACCTCATCAGGGATCTCGGCGCCCGCATCATTCCTCCGGGGACGACAGAGTTCGAGGCGGACTTCGAGGACGTGACCATCGCCGACTTCACCGGCGTACCGATCCGGGTCTTCTGCGACAACGACATCATCGGCATCGGCGACCCCGCGGTACCGGCGGAGTAGGGCCGGGAGCGCGGACTGCCGAGCCGGGGCGCCCGCTGAGGTGCCGACAGGAGGAGCTTGCTCTTCGAGGCCTGGTCTCGAACGATGTTCTGGACATGGTCGCGAAGGGTGCGCCGCGTTGCGCACGGACGGGATGACAAGTGGTCGACTACGACGGCGAGGCCCCGAGCTATGACGCTACCCGAGGCGGCGAACCGCGGGCGCGGGCGGCGGCGGACGCCTTGGAACGGTTGCTGCCCCAAGGCCCCTGCACGCTCCTGGACATCGCGTGCGGCACCGGCATCGTCACCAGGGAGCTCCTGCGGCCGGAGCGCACGGTGCTGGGAGTCGACCGCTCGCCCGGGATGCTCGCCCTGGCCGCCCAGCGGGTGCCGGGAGGCACGGCGTGCGGCGATGCCACGCAGCTTCCTGTCGCGTCGGACAGCGTGGACGCCGTTGTGATGGTCTGGCTGCTGCATCTGCTGCCCGACCCCGCTGCGGTGCTGGCCGAGGCGGCCAGGGTGCTGCGCCCCGGCGGTGTGCTGATCACCACCGTCGACAAGGGCAATGCCTACTTCGTCGAGGACAGCGACATAGCCCGGATCACAGCGGAACTGCGCCGCCAGTACGCGCCTCGTGTGACTGACCGCCTGGCACGGGTGCTCGACTGGACGGCCCCGTACGGGCTGGAACTCGTCGACGAGACCGTGTTCCCGGGTACCGGTCAGGGCCGCAGCCCGCGTAGTTGGCTCAAGGAGATCGACGCGGACGGCATCCCTTGGTGCACGCATGCCGCCCCGGATCAGGTCGCGGAGGTCGGCCGGCGGCTCTCTGTGCTACCGGACCAGGACGCACCGCGCCCGGACCCGCTGTATCGGCTCATCGCCTTGAAGGCATGAGACCGCACGGACGCTCCGAATGAGCATCCGCGCGGGCACGGCGCAATGTGCGAGGCGCTGAACCGCGCGAACGTGAACGTGCCCCGGCCGTGGTGTCAGGCGTCGATGTGCTCCAGGTCGGCGAGCAGGCTCGGGTGGGCCGGCTGCCAGCCGAGGGCGGCGCGGGTGTGGGCGCTGGACGAGGGCTGGTCCATCGCGAAGATCGGGCCGAGGGGGCCGAAGTTCTCCGGCGGCACGGGCTTGACCGGAAGGCCGAGGCGCCGCCCGATGACCGTGGCGATGTCGCGTACGGCATCGCCTTCGTCGGCGACGGCGTGCCATGCGCTTCCGGCCGGGGCCTTCTCCAGCGCGAGCCGGAACAGGACGGCGGCGTCGAGCGCGTGGACGGCCGGCCAGCGCTGGGTGCCGTCTTCGGGGTAGCCGGCGGCCCCGTCGCGGCGGGCGATCTCGGTGAGCAGTCCGGCGAAACCGCCCCGGCCCTGGTTGTGGACGGTGCGCGGCAGCCGTACCGCCGTGCTGCGCACGCCGTGCGAGGCGAGTGCGAGTGCCCGGGTCACCGACTCACTGCGCCCGCCGACGGGGCCGCCGGTCGGCAGCGGGTCGTTCTCGGTCGATGTGCGTCCCGGCAGCGGGGGAGTGCCCGAGACGGTGACGAGCGGCCGGTCGGTGCCGGTGAGGGCGTCGCCGAGCGCCGCGAGGGCGATACCTTCCTCGGTGACGGCTCGCGCGAGCGCGTCGGGCGAGCTGAAGTCGTTGCCGAAGGCCAGGTGGATGACGCCGTCCGCCTGGTCCGCGCCGGTCCGCAGTACCTGGAGGTCGGTCAGTCCGCCGCGGAGCACGGCGGCGCCGGCGGCCCGGGCGCGTGCCGCGGACGCGTCGGAACGGGCGAGGGCGGTGACCGTATGGCCTGTACTGAGCAGTTCGGCGACGACGGCCGAGCCGATCAGGCCGGTTCCGCCGGTGATGAAGACATGCATGGCAAGCTCCCCGGAGCAGAGTGATGCGACAACTGTCGCATCACCGTACACCGTGACGCGACACCTGTCGCATCGCTTAGGATGGGCCCATGCCGAGATGGAAGCCGGATGCACGGCAGCGCCTGGTCGCGGCGGCGCTGCACCTGTTCGCCGAGAAGGGTTACGACGACACGACCGTCGCCCAGATCTCCGAACGTGCCGGACTCACGCGGAGCACCTTCCACCGCCACTTCAACGACAAGCGGGACATCCTCACGGCGGGGCAGGAGACCCTCAGCCGCCTGCTGGCCGAAGGCATCGACGCCGCTCCCGCCGATGCGACACCGATGACGGCCGTCGCGGCGGGCCTCGAGCGCGCCTCGGGCCGGATGACCGCGTTCAACCGCGAGCTCGGCCCGCTGATGCACGCGGCCATCGAGGCGAACGACGAGCTGAAGCAGCGCAGCGCGTCGAAGAGCACCGGCATGGCCGCGGCCATGGTCGATGCGCTCAGAAAGCGGGATGTCCCGGAGACCGTGGCACGCGTGGCCGCCGAACTCGGCGTCCTCGCCTTCCAGCTCGCCTTCAGCAGATGGACCGACCCCACGCGCGACGAGGACCCCGGCGAGCTGGCACCTCTTACACACGCCGCGCTCGAAGAACTCCGCGCGGCAGCCGCAGAACTCGGTTAGCGAGAGCGTCTTTTCGATCTCTTCGCCTCCGGACGGCAACGCCGCGAGCATGCGTGCGGTGTCGCCGGTCGGACGAGATAGCCGCCGACACATTGTTCGTTTTCGAAGCACTGGTGTCGAAGAAACAACTGCTGAAAAATGTGACGTCGCAGTCCAGGTCGCCGAACGGGAGAACAAGGCACCACAAGGAGGTGCGGCCGTGCCTCGCAGCGAGCGTCCGCTCGACGCAGACGGACCGTTGGCCGAGTTCGCCGCGGAATTACGGCAGTTGCGGCGGAAGGCAGGTAATCCGCCCTACCGGCAATTGTCGGAGCGGGCGCACTATTCGATCTCCACCCTGTCCTCCGCCGCGTCCGGACAGCGACTGCCGACGCTGGCGGTGACACTGGCCTACGTACAGGCGTGTGACGGACGAGTACCGGAGTGGGAGCGCCGCTGGCGCGCACTGGCGGAACAGCTCGGCGAAGCCGGAGCCGGAGCCGGAGCAGGTACCGGCCCCGAGCCCGGTCCGGAGGAACCAGGCTTACCGCCGCCGTACGCGGGACTCCGGCCCTTTCGCGAGCAGGACGCCCAGTGGTTCTTCGGGCGGGAGGAGTCGGTGGACGAACTGGCCGGACGGCTGGCCCGGCAGCGTTTCGTGATGGTGATCGGGGCTTCGGGATCGGGGAAGTCGTCCCTGCTGCGTGCGGGGCTGGTCCCACGGCTGCGGGCCGCGGTGGCGCCCGTGGTGGTGCTGACGCCAGGGCTGCGACCGCTGGAGGAGTGCGCGGTGCGGCTGGGCGGACTGGCGGGGGTCACACCGGGTGGTCTGTACGAGGAACTGCTCGACGATCCGGAGAACCTGGGCCGTGTGATGCGGCAGATCGTCTCCCGCTCCGGAAACGGGAGGAGCGACGACAGCGCCGACAACAGTGGTGACGACGACATGGTGCTGGTCGTCGACCAGTTCGAGGAGATCTTCACGTTGTGCCGGGACGACGGCGAACGGAGCCGCTTCGTCGAGGCATTGGTCACCGCCGCCTCGGCGGAGGGCAGCCGGTGCCGGGTGGTGCTCGGGGTGCGTGCCGACTTCTACGCGCACTGCACCCGCGACGCGCTGCTGGTGGAGGCGATGCGTGACGCGCAGGTACCGGTAGGGCCGATGAACCCGGAACAGCTGCGCCGGGCAGTGGTGGAGCCGGCCAGGCGAGCCGGTCTGACCGTGGAGGGGGCACTGCTGGCGACGCTGTCGGCACAGGCACACGGCCGGGTCGGCGTGCTGCCGCTGTTGTCGCATGCCCTGCTGGAGACCTGGCGGCGACGCCGCGGCAACGCGTTGACACTGGCCGGGTTCGAGGCGGCCGGCGGTCTGGAGGGCGCGCTGGCGCGCACCGCTGAGGAGTTCTACCAAGGGCTCGACGCGGAGCAGCGGGAACTGGCCCGGAGGATGTTCGTGCGGCTGACGGTGCTCGGCGAGGGAACGGAGGACACCCGGCGGCCCACCCGCCGGACGGAGCTCGACGGACTGGTCGACACCAGAACGGAGACCGAAGGCACCGGCCGCGTCGGCGACAGCGGCAGCAACGGCGAGAACAGCGGCGACATCGACGCCGTACTGGACCTGGCGGCCGACGCGCGGCTGCTGACGCTGGATCACGAGCGGGTGGAACTGACCCATGAAGCGCTGATCCGCTGCTGGCCGCGGCTGCACGACTGGCTCTCCGAAGACCGCGAGACCCTGCGCACCCTGCGTCGGCTCACCGAGGCGGCGCAGGCCTGGCAGGAGCTCGGGCGCGATCCGGGCGCGCTGTACCGTGGTGCCCATCTCGCCCTGGCCACCGGGCTCGCCCGCGGCACACTGTCCACGAAGGAGCGGGAGTTCCTCGACGCCAGCGCGGCGGCGCACGCGACCGAGGACAAGGCCGCCCAGCGCCGCGCCCGGGTCCAGCGCCGCCTGCTGACGGCCCTGGTGTTTCTGCTGGCCGCGGCCCTCACCGCCGGAACGGTCGCCTACGACCAGCGGTCTGCGGCGCTGAACCAGCGGCGTACCGCCCTGTCCCGCGCGATGGCCGCGCAGTCGGCCGCGGTGGCGGCCGGGCAACCGGAGGCGTCCATGATGCTGGCGGTACAGGCCTTCCACACCGCCCGGATTCCCGAAGCGCGCAGCGCGTTGCTCAGCACGCAGGCCCAGTACTTCGACGGGCGGCTCAGAGGCCACCGGGGATCCGTGAACGCCGTGGCCTTCCGGCCGGGCGGGCGGGAACTCGCCACGGCGGGTGCCGACCGCACCGTCATCCTCTGGGACATGGCCCGCCGCAGCAAGGTCGCAGTGCTGCGCGGGCACACCGCGGAGGTGCTCGCCATCGCCTTCAGCCCGGACGGCAGACGGCTGGCGGTGGGAACGGCGGACCGGATGGTCCGGATCTGGGACGTGGACCGGCGGCGCTCTGTGAGCGTCTTCCCGGGCAGGGCGCGTGATCTGGCGTTCAGTACGGACGGCCGGCTGCTGGCATACGGTGGGTCGGACGACGTCGTCACACTGTGGGACGTCGCCCGTGGCCGGGCGGCCGGTGTTCTGCGGGGGCACACCGACGCGGTGAACTCCGTCGCGTTCACACCGGACGGGAGCACCCTCGTCTCGGGCAGCGAGGACGGCACCATCCGCTTGTGGGATCTGGCCGGGCGCCGGACCCTGGCGGTACTGCGCGGCCGCGACGACGCGGTGCGCAGCGTCGCTGTCAGCCCTGACGGCGAAGTCGCCGCCGATGCCGGTCCGGACGGCCATATCAGGCTCTGGGACCTCCGGCGGCGCCGCACTCTTGCGGTGCTGCGCGGTCACAGTGACGAAGCCAACGCGCTGGCCTTCAGCCGCGACGGCAGCGCCCTGGCCAGCGCCGGCGGTGAGGGGGCCACCCGGCTCTGGAGCGTGGCCGACCACCGGCTGATCACCTCGCTGCCCGGACACACCGACTACGTGATGGACGTGGCGTTCAGCGGACGGGACAACGTGCTGGCGAGCACGGGCTTCGACGGCACGACGGTGCTGTGGGACCTGGACCGGCCGGCGCTGATCACCCGTCCGGTGAGCGAAATCTCCAGCATCGCCCTCAGCCCCGACCGGCAGACACTGGCCACGGGCGGCAACGACGGCAAGGTCGGACTGTGGGATCTGCGAAGACGCCGAGCCGTCGGTACGCTCACCGGGCACACCAGCGCCGTCGCTTCTCTCGCCTTCAGCCCCGACGGGGAAACACTGGCCGCCGGCGGCAACGACGGCAAGGTCGGACTGTGGGATCTACGGAGGCGCCGAGCCGTCGGTACGCTCACCGGGCACACCAGCGCTGTCGGATCTCTCGCCTTCAGCCCCGACGGAAAGACGCTGGCCACCGCGAGCAACGACTGGACCGTGCGGCTCTGGGACCCGGCGCGTCGCAAGACCCTCGCCACCCTCACGCGGCATTCCGACTTCGTCAACGCCCTGGCCTTCAGCCCCGACGGCCGCAGGCTCGCCACGGCGAGCGACGACCGGACGGTCAGAGTGTGGGATCCCGCGAGGCACCGGCTCGTCGCCACGTTGTCCGGGCACACGGGCGCGGTACGGTCCGTCGCCTTCAGCCCCGACGGGGGCACACTCGCCACCGCGAGCAACGACGGCACCGCCCGGCTCTGGGATCCCGCGAGGCACCGGCTTGTCGCCACATTGTCCGGGCACACCGGCGCGGTACGGTCTGTCGCCTTCAGCCCCGACGGGGGCACACTCGCCACCGCGAGCAATGACGGCACCGCCCGGCTCTGGGATCCCGCGAGACACCTGCTCCGCACCACACTGACCGGGCACACCGGCGCGGTTCCGGCAGTGGCCTACGTGGGCGGCGAGACCGTGCTCACGGCAGGCTACGACGGCACGGTCAGGCTCTGGGACCTGGACACCGACCACCGTGTCCGGCGGGTGTGCCGTGCCGTCGGCGCCCTCGCGCCCACCCAGTGGCGACGGCTCGGCTTCGACATCCGCGATCGCTCGGCCTGCGAGCACAACTAGCGGGTACCAGGCACATTCGCCTGGGCCGTGCGGGACCAGCGCCACGCGCTGCGGACTGACGGACACGGCTTCGCGCGGCGGCCCCGTACATTCGTGCAGGCGCTCGTGGCGTTCCACCGTGCTCGCGGTGGAACGCCACGACGGAGCGAGGTCAGGCGTAGAGCCTCACGGAGTATGTCGACGTGAGGCTTGTCCAGAGCCCCGTTCCGCAGTTGTTGCTGTCGATCCTCCAGACCACGCTTCCCGATCCGTTGTACCCCGAGAAACCTTCGACCCCCGCGCCGCCTGTCTGGCAGTTCAGTACGGTGTAGTCGCCGATGAGGTTCTGCACGTTGTAGGTCCCGTAGTAGTAGAAGTCGTAGACCTTCGCGTGATCGGAACTGCCGTCCCTGATGTCGCCCTTGTAGATGCAGACGTGGCCTGAGTTGCAGGCGACGGTCCGAGTGCTGGGCGCCGTTGCGTCGTGACGCGGGGAAGCGGATGACGGGGCACTGGCGAGGAGCGGGGTGGCGGAGGCGGCCGTGGACGTCGCCACGGCGGCGGGCACGGCCAGGGCCGGACAAGAAAGCAGAACGAGCAGAATGCGGCGCATCGAATCTCCGGACGACTTGGAGTGGGCGGGGCGAGGCCTGGTACGGGCACCGGCCGTTCGACGGCGCCTGGTACGGGCACCGGCCGTTCGGCGGCGGGCGCACCGGAAGAGGTGCGGCTCGACAGGGAGGGCATACGAGAGCGTGCTGTCTGTCCGGACAGGTGTGTGTGCCGGTGGCACAGACAGAGCCGTCAGCGGTCCCTTGCCGGCGGTGTCACTGCGTTTCCTGCGTGAGCATCACGATGGGCGGCGAGGGCGTCCGCGACGAAGCGGCTCAGCAGACGACGATGCGGCTCAGCAGGCGACGATGCCGTTGACCCAGTCGAAACTCAGCGCCTCCCAGGTCTTGGGGCCGATGATGCCGTCGACCGCGAGACCCTCACATGCCTGGAAGCGCCTGGTCGCGGCATCGGTGAGCGGCCCGAAATCACCGTCCACGGCGAGGTGCGTATTGGTCAGGGTGCCGTTGAGGTAGCACTGCGCCTCCCTCACGGCGGCTCCCTTGGATCCCAGTTTGATCTGCGGGAACTGGTTGGAATAACCGCAACCGATCGCCGCTTGCGGAGCGGTGGCCGCGGGTGATGCGGCGGCGGTCCGGGTGACGAGTCCCGCCAGCAGGAGCGTTGTGGCGGCGACGACTGCGGTCACGCTTCTCGGGTGGCGCATTGATTGCCCTTCCTGGTGCAACTGTGCTGTGGCGATGGCGTCTTGAGCGGAAGTCCTGCTCGGTCGTCCGCCTCAAGGGGTGGCGGACCTGCCGTTGTTCGCGTTCGGGGGAGGGGACGCGGTTCAGTCCTTGGCCAGGCAGGAGACGCAGGCGGCCTTGAAGCTGTACGCGTTGAACCCGATGTCGGGGCTCTCGGTGTGCGCCAGTACCGCGTAGGACCTTCCGGTGCAGTTGCTGTTCGCGTAGAAGTACCCCTCCTGGCGGTGATAGTGGGCGTACGAACGGACGGAGCCGATGTGCGTGGTCAGATAACACGTGCCGGAGACGAGATCACCGGTGTAGGAGATGCCGTTTCCGCTGAAGTTGGCACCGGACCACCAGCAGTACGAGCCCTGGTTGCACGGCGCTGCGGCCGGTGCCGCCGACGACGGGGAGGCACCCAGCATCAGCAGCGCCGCCGCGGCGCCGGCGGTGAGAACCTTGGTGAGATTCGTGGAGACCGTGAGTGAAACCATCTCGTTCCTTCCTTCGGGCAACTCCAGCAGAAGTCGCGGGCGATGAAGCTTTCCTTCTCGTCGTTCCGCCACAGCGCAATTGCCGTCCCACAGTGCGCGTACGAGTTCCGGCTCAAGACCTAGCAGCTCGGGATTGTTCGCCTTCGGGGCACCGGCGCCGAACAAACAACTCGCGAAAAACGGGGGCAGGTCCAGGCACTTGGCGGGGGCGCCGGTCGGGCTGGATCGCCGGCGTCGAGCCGTGTTCGCCGGGCCGTACGGCATGATTGCGATCATGGGTGCAGGGGTGGGCGGCGGGTGGCGGCGACTGTGGTCATGGCGCGGACGGGACGAGTCGGCGCTCGCCGAGATCGAGGCCGACATCACCGCTTTCGGTGAGGCCTTGGACGTGCATCCGTTCAGCCCCGGCCAGCCGGGTGCCACCGATGAGATGCGGGCCGAGCTGGCGCGGGCGCTGGATGCGTACGAGCAGGCGAAGCGGGACTCCGCCGGTGGCCGGACCCGCGCGGACACACTGGATGTGCTGCGCGCACTGGACGACGGCAGGCACGCGCTGGCCTGTCTGGACGCTCTGCTGGCCGGCCGACCGCTGCCGGAGCGTCTGCCGCTGTGCTATTTCGACGCCCGGCACGGACGCGCGGTCCAGCAGGTGAGCTGGACGCCGCCTGGAGGTGTCGCCCGCAACATCGCCGTGTGTGCGGCGGACACGGTCCGACTGGCGGAGGGCGCGGGCCCGGTCATCGCGCGCCCGGCCCCGAGTGATGCCGCGCGCGTACGGCGGGGCGGGGCCACGCCTGGCTCGACGGCGACGGCGGCGGCGCGCCCGCCCCAGTCGCAGGTCAGCGGGACGGGGAGCAGTGGCGAGCAGGCGCATCAGCTGAGGATGCCGCCGTACCGCCCGGCAGTGATGGTCTTCTCGAGCAGCGGGCGGGCAGACGTCCGTCTGCGCTTCGAGGGCAGGAAGGGGCGTTCTTCGCGCCTTTACCGACTGTCCGGCGACGGTGTCCCGCTCACCGCGCGGATACCGCTGCTGGGCAACAGGACGATCGCCTTCCACGTGTTCGCCGACGGCGGCCGGGACGCATGGACGGCGACTGCGGCACCGCTGCGAGAAGTGCCCCGCTTCCACGATGAGATCAATGGGAGGGGATCGGACGTCGTGCACTACCGGGGGGAGCCGGGCCCCGGCGTCCTGCACTACGCAGGCCCTGGCCGGATCGAACTGGAGGCGCTGGACGACCGACTCGCCTATTGGGCGACAGTGGCCGAGAGCCGCGCCGGGGAATGTACGTTCCAGTGGCCGGGCCGCGGCTACTACCAGGTCCGCTCGGCCGGGGCGTGGAGTCTGTCAGCCATGGGTCGGACGGAAGACAGCTGACATGGAGCGGGATCCGGCGCTCTCTGGCGGGCGGTGTGCGTCGGCTCTTCGCGGTGCTCCTCGACCGCCCGCCCCTCATGAGCCGAGGACGCCGAGGACGCCGAGGACGCCGAGGAGGCCCAGGAGACCGAGGAGGCCGAGGAACAAGGATCAGTAGGCCGCGAGCAACTGCTCGAGCAGAGCCGCGGTGGCTTCGCCGGTCGACGTCCGCGTCACGACGCTGAACTCCCAGGTGATGCGCTCCTTCAGCGGGACGACTGCGATGCCTTTGCTCGGCGGGATCAGCAGTTCGGGGAGCAACGCGATGCCGAGGCCGCCCGCGACGAAGACCGGGATCGAGCTGGTCTCGGTGACCTCGGCTCTGACGTCGCGCACGACCCCGCGTGCGCTGAGCGCGGCGTCGAGCACGTCCCGGTTGCCGAAACCGACAGGCGCGTCCACGAAGCGCTCATCGGCGAGGTCTTTCAGCGCCAGCCCCGCACGCGACGCGAGGTGATGGTCGGTCGCGACGATGACCGCGTACGGCGACGTGGCGAGCCGGTGCACGGCGAGGTCCGGGGCGGTGGCCGCCGGAAGCCCGTACAGGCTGAGATCGAGCCGCCCTCGCCGGACGTCGTCGGCGAGCTCCGCCGAGCCGGTCGAAGCCGCGCGCAGCCGGAGGTCGACCAGCGGGTGTCCGCGGTGGAAGGCGCCGATGACGCGCGGGATCGCGAGGTAGCTCACGCTGGAGAACACCCCGATGCGCAGCTCGCCCCGCAGTTCGCCTCGCGGGTCGGCCGCGGTACGGGCGCGCGCCTCGGCGTCGGCGAGTGCGCGAAGCGCGGGCAGCACCGCCTCTCCGGCGGCGGTGATCCGCACCTTTCGCTGATCCCGCTCGAAGAGCGTGGTACCGAGCTCTCGTTCCAGCGCACGCACGCCCGCGGAGACGGTCGACTGTGCTGCGTAGACCCGTTGCGCGGCACGGGTGAAGCTCAGCTCGTCGGCGACCGCGATCGCATACTCGACCAGTCGGGTTTCCATCTCTCCGCCCCACCGCTCCATCGTCCGCATCGATTACTACGACCAAGAGTATGCGTTGGACGCGATGGCGGCAGATGTCGAGCATGGAGGAATGACGACAACAGCGACTCCCGCCCGGACTCCGACCACCGCACGACTCCCGCACGGGGCGGGGTTCTGGATCATCGCGCTCGCCTTCAGCACCGAGCTCGCGTTCTGCGCCGTACCGACGCCCCTCTACGCGATCTACCAGCAGCGCGACGGCTTCCCCACGATCGTCCTCACCGTCATCTTCGCCGCCTACGCGGCCGGGGTGATGCTGAGCCTGTATCTCGCGGGCCATGTTTCCGACTGGCTCGGACGCCGACGCGTGATCCTCGGATCGCTGCTCGTCAATCTGCTGGCCGCGATCCTCTTCCTCGTCTGGAACAGCGTCGCCGGCCTCATCGTCGCCCGGTTGGTCAGCGGACTCGGCATCGGCATCCTCACCGCCACGGCGACCGCACACCTCTCCGAGCTCGGCGCGGCGGCCCACCACGCCAAAGGCCGCGTCGCCCTCGTGTCGACGTTCGCGAACCTCGGCGGCATCGGCCTCGGTCCGCTGATCGGTGGGCTGATCGCGACCTGGTCCACGCGCCCCCTCGTCACGCCCTACGTGGCCTTCGCCGTCCTCCTGGTCGTCGAAGGGATCCTGGTCGCCCTCGTTCCCGAAACCGTCGAGCGCCGTGAGGAGCGCCCTGCCTACCGACCGCAGCGCGTCGCGGTGCCGGCGGCGGGCAGGGGCGCGTTCTGGGCGGCCGGAGCGGCGGCGTTCGGGGCGTTCGCGGTGTTCGGCACCTTCATGGGGCTGTCCTCGACCTTCCTCGTCGGTCTCCTCGGACTGCATTCGCACCTGCTCGCCGGTCTGGCGCCATTCGTTGTGTTCATGGCGGCGGCCCTCGCGCAGATCGTCACCCTGCGGCTGGCAACGCGCCCCCAGATCGGGCTGGCCATCGCGCTCGCCGTGCTCGGGCTCGGGAGCATCGGTGTCGCCGCCGTCGTCGCCTCGCTTCCGCTCTTCATCATCGGCGGTGGGGTCACGGGCGCGGGGATCGGCATCCTGTTCCGCGCCGCCCTCGGCACCGTCGCCACGGTCGCGGATGCGGAGCGTCGGGGCGAGGCGCTCGCCGGCGTCTTCCTCATCGCCTACGCCGGCATGACCATCCCGCCGCTGCTCACCGCCGCCGCGCTCAGGGTCTGGCCCACCGTCGCCGTGCTCGTCGGCCTCGTCAGCCTCGCCGCGATACTCGTCGCGGTCTCCGGCTCCCGGATGCTCCGCCGCTGAAACACCTCAGCGGCGAGCGTGACCAGGCTGCCCGGACCGCGGGACGGAGAGGTCGTGCCGGAACCGTGACGGGCGGGAGCGGGGAACGGCGGCCACCAAGCCACTGGTCAGCCGGTCCCCGCAGTCGCTCCGCCTCGGGCACGGAAGAAACTGCGGGCGGCTGTCGATTCGGGCGCGGTGCGTTCGACGTCCTGGTGTGGGGCGCTCGCCCACCTGGTGCGGGGCGCTCGGCCACATGAGGCCATCGACCGGGTCTGTACGAGAGGAAGCACATGGAACAGCTGCTGAGAGTCATGAATTTCAACGTCTCGAGTGACGGGTTCGGTGCCGGTGAGCATCAGAGCCTTGAGAGTCCGTTCGGTCTTGCCGGTGCCGAGCGGCTCTTCTCCTGGGCCGGTGCGACGGCGAGCTGGCCCAATCGCACCGATCCGGGCGGGAGCCGGGGCCTGGACGACTACTTCACGCGGGACTTCCCGCGCAACATCGGCGCCGAGATCATGGGGCGCAACAAGTTCGGCCCGCAGCGCGGGCCCTGGCGCGATCACGACTGGCGCGGCTGGTGGGGCGAGGAGCCGCCGTTCCGCACCCCGGTGTTCGTCATGACGCATCACAAGCGTCCTTCGTTCACGCTGTCCGACACCACCTTCCACTTCGTCGAGGGGGATCCGGTCTCGGTCCTCGACCGGGCGCGCGAGGCGGCTCAGGGCAAGGACGTCCGGCTCGGCGGCGGGGTCACCACCGTCCGCCAGTTCCTCGATGCCGACCTTGTCGACACCCTGCACGTAGCGGTCGCACCGGTGCGGTTCGGGTCCGGCCTGCGCCTGTGGGAATCGCCCGATGAGCTGCTGGACCGGTTCCATCTGGAGGTCGTGCCCAGTCCGAGTGGTGTCGTGCACCACCTGTTCTGGCGGAGGTGACCCACGACGCCTCCTTGGTCGTCAACCGGGCGATCCGTCCCGGCTGTCTGTCGGCCCAGACGTAGCTCTCGGGGAGCAGGCCAGCGATGGCGACTGTCCGCAGACGGTCGCCTGCACCGACGATGACCTTCAGGTCCGGAAGTAGTCGAGTGTGATCGGGGCGACCGGGACGGTCGGCAGCACAGTCGCAGCTGAGTTGGAGGCTGCCCATCAGGTCGTGAAGGCCTCATGCAGGGGTCCGGTGAGGGTGGACCTGGAAGATCCCTCCTCCGTGGACGCGCTCTTCGGTGAGGTGTCGGACCCGGACGCGGTGGTGTGCTGCGCCGCGAGCGGCCCCTTGGTGGACCTGGCCTCGGTGTCGGACGGCGAGTTCGTCACCGGAGTACGGGCCAAGCTGCTGGGGCAGGTGGCGGTGGCCCGGAACGCGGTGCGTCATCTCCGCGACGGCGTTGCCGTCAGTGAGGTGGCCCGAGCGTATGCGGAAGCCGTCGAAGGCACCGCCCGAGGGCGGACCATGCGCCCGTAGCCGGGAAATCGTGTCGCGGACGTCCGGCCGATCCGCCTACGGTGCCCCGGTGGAAGACAACGAGGTGCTGTCCGGCGGAATGAACCAGGTCGTCCGTGAAGGCGGTCGCGTCAGACGTCCGGCAGGTCCGTGGAGCGCCACGGTGCAGCGATTCCTGGCGCATCTGGCCGGGGCGGGATTCGCCGGGGCCCCGCGTCCCTACGGGCTGAGCCAGGACGGCACCGAGGAGATCGTCGAGTTCCTGCCCGGCGAGGTGGGACACGACTTCTTCGCACCGCAGGTCCGCAGTGACGCGTCGCTGATCGCGGCGGCACGCCTGCTGCGCGCTTTCCACGATGCCTCGGTGAGCTTCGTACGCACGCCGGACGACGTCTGGCTGCTCCCGGCGCGTGAGCCCGCAGAAGTGATCTGCCACGGTGACGCCGCTACGTACAACACGGTGTTCCGGGAGCAACTCCCCGTCGCCTTCATCGACTTCGACACCGCTCATCCCGGGCCGCGGCTGTGGGACGTGGCCTACACGGCGTACCGCTTCGTACCGCTGTACGCACCGGACGCAGCCGAACCCGCGCTGCCCGTTCCCGAAGCCCGCCGTCGGCTGGCGCTCTTCGCCGACGCGTACGGGCTGTCCGAGGAGGAGCGGGCAGCGTTCCCGGCAGCCGCGGCGGCGCGGCTGCGGGCGCTGGTCGATTGGATGCACGCACAGGCGGCAGCGGGTCATCCGGCCTTCGGCCGGCACATCGCCGACGGGCACGACCGCCGGTACCAGACCGACGCGCAGTGGATCGAGGCCGCTTTCGGACCTGGCGCTGACAGCCCGTAGCCCCTCTCGTTCTCCTGGAGGGAGCGGCGCTGTGCCTTTCAGGGATCGGCGAGACGATGACAGCCGCATGACCGCAGGCGGGTGTGCGTGGCTACGGCCACAGCATGTGGCGCTCCCATGACGTGTGGCGGTCAGGGCGTTCGTAGCGCAGCCGGTTGTGCAGGCGGCTCTTGTCCGCCTGCCAGAACTCGATCCGGACCGGGACGAGGGTGCACAGCGTCCATTCGGGGCTGACCAGGTCGGGATCCGACTCGATGCGGGCCAGCGCCGTCCGGAAGTCGCGGTCGCGCTCTTCCGGGCTGTCCAGGTGGGTGCTCTGGCGACCCAGCAGTACCTCGGCGCGGGCGGAGGGCGCACGGGCCAGCAGGTCCGCGGAGCTCTCTTCGGGGGAGGCGGGTTCCACGGTGCCCCGCACCCGTACCTGGCGGCCCAGCAGCGGCCAGTAGAAGGTGAGCGCCGCCCGGGGCAGGCCGGCGAGTTGGCGGCCTTTGGGGCTGCGGGTGTCCACGGCGAACTGCCAGCCGCCGGTGTCCACGTTCTTGAGGATGAGCACCCGGGCGTCGGGGCCGCCGTCCTCGCCGACGGTCGACAGTGTCATGGCGTGTGCGTCGGGCACACCCGCCGCGACCGCCTCCCGCAACCAGTCGAGGAACAGCTCGACCGGCTCAGCCGGAGCACCGGCCGGATCGAAGTCCGCCAGCGGTCCGGCGAACACCTCCAGACTGCGCAGCCACTCCCGCACATTTCCGGATCCCGCTCCGTCACCCTGCTGTTCCACCGTGCCCACTGCGGCGCCCCCTCTGAGCCATTGGTGTCTCCGACCACGTCCCTTCGACCTTATAGGGGCCCCACGGTGCGGGAAACTGTGCCGGGCAGGATGTTCGCCGAGGTGAGCGCAGGGGGAGTGCCCGGTGACCCGGCCGGGCTCAGCAGTAGCCGTCCACCCTGGTGCCGGTCGGAGCGAGGGTGGGCCAGGGGTGTCCTGCTGTGTCGGAGGCAGCGGATCGTAGGAGGTCGAGGAGGGTGCACCCCGGGTAGCCGCGGAAGTCCGCGTAGACGCCCCGGTAGTAGCAGTTCCAGTAGCTCACGACCCGTCGTTGCGTGCGCGCGAAGAAGGCCGGGTTGTCCACGAGGAACCGCCCGTAAGCGCGATGGCCGCAAGTGCCGGGGACAGCGAGATCGCGGAGCTCATCGCGGATGACGACCAGGATCTCCAGGACGTACTCGCCGACCAGCTGCACGATGAAGGGGACGACCCACGGATCCTTGGAAGCAACGACCTTCAGCAGGTGACGCTGTCTGACCACGCCGTCGCAGTGCCTTGAGTACAGGCAGTGCAGGAGCTGCCGTTGGCGCGACGAAAGCGACGCCACCGCCTCGGCCGGAGGCTCGTCGTTGTAGAGGCGCCCGGGAATCAGAACCTGCCGGCCCTCTACGGTGACCGTGAACGAGGCCTGCGGCTGGAGTCGAGAAGCAGGCATCAGCGCCAGGACCGCCTCGGTGTCGCCTGCGAACTCGGCCGGGAACGCCGTGATCAACGGATTGCTGCTGTCGGAATGCGGCTGCACGAGCCGAGCATAGGCGGACGCCTCGGCCGGGTGACCGGCAGGCCATCGGCCGGTTCTGGGCGAGCGGCAGCGCACTCGGCAGGGCTGTGCCGGCGTGGGTGGTGTTCAGCGCCCGCAGGGCTTCGCGCTGGTCGGCGGGTGTGGGGATGTCGCGGGGCCATCACCCGAGTTCGGCCTTGTCGTTGCGCAGCGATGGTGCAGCTGGCCGGGTGGGCGGTGTGCTCAGGTGTGTTCGGAGAACCAGCACGGTCCGTGTGCTCAGGTGTGTTCGGAGACCAGCATGGCCCGTGTGCCGGGATCGAGGGCCTGAAAGAGGTGCGGCATGTCGCCGGGATAGGCGATGTAGTCGCCGGGGTGGAGTTCGACCGGCTGGTCGGCCGTGCCGACGAGGGCCCGGCCCGTCCCGATGACGACGTGCTCCACGACTCCCGGCATGTGAGGGTCCGACAGGCGCGGTTCGCCCGGCTCCGCCGTGACGGAGTAGATGTCGCGGCGGGCGCTCGGCGGGCAGGCGGCCAGGAGCGTGGCCCGGTAGTCGGTCTGTGAGGAGGCGACCGTGGGGCCCTGGCCCGCTCGGATCACCTGGACCTGCATTCTGGGCGGATCGAGCAGGCTCGCGAAGGGGGTCTCCAGCGCGACGCACAGTGCCCACAGAGTCTCCAGGCTGGGGTTTCCCACGCCTGATTCCAGTTGGGACAGGGTGGATTTGGCGATTCCGGCCCGGCGGGCGACTTCGTTCAGCGACAGCCCGGTGCGGCCGCGCGCGCTGCGCAGTGAGGCGGCGATGACCTTGAGCGGCGCCTTCGGGGAGGGCGTGGCGCGGGGTGCGGCGTCCTCTGCCATGTGTTCGCTCCAATGGACCGATTGTTTTTTCTGCCGAACGGCTCCATCATAACGCCCATGCGTTCGATCTGGAGAACACTCGGGCGGGATGCCCTGAGAGATGTCGCGCTGGTGTGCCTCGCCGTGGGGGTCACCGGGCTGTCCTACGGCGCGATCGCGGTCGCCTCTGGATTGCCCTGGTGGCTTCCCGTGCTGATGGGCGTTCTCGTTCTCGCCGCGTCCTCGGAGTTCCTGTTCATCGGCATCATCGCCGCGGGCGGCAGCCCCCTCGCCGCTGTGCTGGCCGGGCTGCTGGTCAACGCCCGTCACCTGCCGTTCGGTCTGGCCGTCCCCGAGGTGACCGGCGAGGGCTGGCGACGGCTCGTCGGCACACATCTGCTCAACGACGAGACCGTGGTCTTCGCCCTCGCCCAGAGCGAACCCGTACGCAGACGGGCCGTCTACTGGGCCTGCGGTCTGGGCATCCTGGTCTGCTGGCCGGCGGGCGCGCTCCTGGGCGCCCTGCTCGGCAGCGCGGTGCACGACACGAGCGCGCTCGGACTCGACGCGATGTTCCCCGCCGTGCTCCTGGCCCTGATCCTCCCCGCTCTGCGCGACCGCACCCACCGGCGGCCGGCCCTGACCGGGGCCGCGCTCGCCGCGGCCACCACCCCCGTCCTGCCGGCCGGCCTGCCCGTACTGCTGGCCCTGGCCGGGCTGATCCGCTCCTCCACGTCCCGGGAGACGCCATGACGAACCACTCCCAGATCGTCGGCGCGATGCTCACGCTGGCCGCCGGAACCTTCGCCCTGCGCCTCACCGGGCCGCTGCTGCGTACGCGGATCAGCGTCCCGCCCCGGGCCGAGCAGGTACTCGAGTCCTCCGCCGTGGTACTGCTCACCGCCCTGCTGGTCACGGCGACGCTCTTCGATGGCCACACATACGCCGGCCTCGCCCGCCCCGCCGGCGTCCTCACCGCCGGGGTACTGGCCTGGCGCAAAGCACCTTTCCTGGCCGTCATCCTCGCCGCGGCCTCCACCACAGCCCTCCTCCGCCTGCTCTCCGTCCCCTGATGCCGCAGCCCAGGCGATGACGCAGACGGCCCGAGCGGCGGCCCTCGACTCGCCGTCGACGAGGTCGTAGGCGTACCGGCGGTGTCGACGCATGCTGCCGGGCCGGGCCGGGCCGGGCAAGCGGTGTGCGGATCCGGTGCGCGGCGGCGTTGCGGGAGACGGACAGGAGCTGGAAGCGTGGGCTGTGCTATGCAGCGGCCGGGCCTGCGTGCCATGAACCGGATGGGCGCAGCCAGGCAGCGAACGGTCGGCACGGTCGGCACGGGCGAGATGACACATTGTCCCGCCTGCTGCCTCAACCGCCCTCTAGGGTCGGCCATATGATGATCGACACTGGGGCCGTCGGCTCGCTCTTCGAGTCCCTTCGGGCGGACGCCCTCACCAGCCCGGACCAGTTGCGCGAGCTCTACCCGCAGCCGAACCCGAACTCACTGCGCAAGGAGACCGACCGCCTGACCGAGCAGACCCGGGCGTTGATCGGCTGTTCCTCGCTGGTGTTCATCGGCAGCGCGGACGTCGAGGGGCGGGCGGACGTGACGCCGCGTGGCGGCCCGGCCGGGTTCGTCTCGGTACTGGACGAGCGGACCTTGGCGATCCCCGACGCGACCGGCAACAAGCGGCTCGACACCATGCACAACGTGCTGCGGACCGGGCGCGTCGGCCTGCTCTTCCTCATCCCCGGCCGCCCGACCACGCTGCGCGTCAACGGCCGCGCCTGCGTCTCGGCGCGCCCGGAGCTGCTCGCCCGGCTCACTCCCGTCGGCAAGGCGCCGGTCACTGCGTTGGTGGTGCAGGTCGAGCAGGTCTATCCGCACTGCCCGAAGTCGCTGATGCGCGCCAACGCCTGGCAACCGGAGCGTTGGGTGCCTGCGGACGCTCAGCCGGCCAGCGCCGAGGTGACGCTGGCCCAGCTGAACCTGCCCGGCCTGACCGTCGACCAGATCGAGGAGGCCGAACGGGAGTCACTGCGCCTGCGCTTTGAATGAGAGGACCGACGGCAGTGAAGACCGACGGCACTCACGCCCGTTCCCAACAGTTGATGCCCGGGCTGCGAACGAGGTGCTGTTTCGCGTACCCGCAGAAGTGGGCGACGAGCGGGTTGGTGTCTGCGGAGCGGGCCGGCCGTCGGGCGGGGGTGACGACGGGGTCCTCGACGTAGCCGATGGTGATGGTGCGCGGTGGTGCGACGTAGGGACCCGGGTGCTGAACACCGGGCGGGACCAAGCCGCCCTGGACGCCGCCGGCGACCCGCTCGGCGCGCGGGCGATCGTCGTCCGCAGCGACGCCGCATCGCTGCCCGGGCAGCGACACTGCATCGCTGCCCGACGTCGACGCGCTGACCGACCGGGTGAAGGCCGAGTTCGGCACGGTCGACGCCCTGTTCGCCAACGCGGGTGCCAACGGCTTCGCGCCGTTCGAGGCGACCAGCGAGGAGCTGTTCGATCAACTGGCGGCCATCAACGTCAAGGGCCCCCTGCTTCACGGTGCAGAAGCTCGCACCGCGGCTCGCGGAAGGCAGCGGGGGCGTGCTCACCACATCCGTGGCGAACGTGCTGGGGCTTCCGACGCTCAGCGCGTACGCGGCCGGCAAGGCGGCGGTGCGCTCGATGACCCGCAGCCTGGCCCGGGAGCTGCGGCCGCGCCGGATCCGCGTCAACGCGGTCAGCCCCGGCCCGATCGACTCCGGCATCCTGGAGGAGCCGATGCCCAAGGGAGTGGCCGAGCGGACCAAGGCGCAGCTGGCCGCCGACAATCCCGTGCAGCGCATGGGTACTCCCGCGGAGGTCGCCAGGGCGGTGGTGTTCCTCGCCTTCGACGCCACCTAGCCACCGGCGCGGAACTCGCCGCCGTCGACGGCGGCGGCTCCCAGAACTGACACTCGGCGCCGGAAGGAGAACCGCCCTGCGGCCGGCGGATCGATGACAGAAGGCTCAGTCTTCGTCGGACCGGCACAACCAGCGGAGGGCGTCAGGGAGCAGGACACCGCCGTGGTTGGGGCTGTGGCCGCCGTCGCCGAGGACGAGGCGGAAGTCGTATCCGGCCTCCGCGAGTGCCGCCGCGACGCGCAGGTTGTTGGCGAGCCAGTTCGCCTCAGGTCCGTTCCAGCCCAGGTCACGGTGGCCCGCTTGCATGAAGATGCGCAGCGGCTTGCGGGGGACGCCGGGGATGAGTTCGGGGTAGGGGTTGCCGCCCGGCATCTGCGTGAAGCTGGACAGGTACCCGATGACGCGGCGGAACTTGTCCGGGCGCAGCCACGCCGCGGTGAAGGCGCAGTTGCCGCCGCTGCTGCCACCGCAGATGCCCCACCGGTCAGGGTCCTCGGCGATCGTGTAGCGCTTGGTGACCTCAGGAATGATCTCGGTCAGGAGGAAGCTGACGTACCGGTCGTCGAAAGCGTCGTACTCGGTGTTGCGGTTCTTCGGGTCCCCGGCGTCGGGGAAGACGCCGGGGTCGACGAACACGCCGATGGTGACCGGGATGTCGCCGCGGTGGACGAGGTTGTCCAGGACGGTCGCTCCGCGGACCTCGCCTGCGGGGTCCAGGTACCACCAACCGTCCTGGAACACCATCAGCGACGCCGGTTCCGACGCGTCGTACCGCGCGGGTACGTGGACCCAGAACTTCCGTGCCGTGCCTGGGTAGACCGCGCTGTCGTTCCAGTCGAACTCGATCGTCTCGCCGACGGGCACGCCCGGTTGGACAGCGGAGTCGGGGCCATGGGAGTAGCGAACGTCCGACTGGTCAACCGGGAGCGGCCGGTAAGGCACCTCGGTGGTCACGGGGCCCACTCTAGGTCTTGCTCAGCCGTCCATGGCCCCTGTCCCGTGGGGCAGACCGAACGCCGACCAGCGTCAGGACGGGATGCCGACCCCGTCGATCCGGCTCCAGGACCGCTCCTGCGCGGCGGTCATCGCCGGCCAGGACAGCCCGCCCGGCCGTGGCCGCACCCGCGAGGCGTAGGGAGCGGGCTTATAGCCGGTGTCGTAGAGACAGCCGGTGGCGTAGACCCGGTCGTACGTGGCGCAGGACGCGGCGACGGAGCGCGGTGTGGGCTTGTGGCCGGTGCGCGCCCAGTTGTCCAGCGCGGCCATCGAGTTGGCGTACTCGGCGTCGCTGAGCGCGCTGTGCTCGGACTCGCGGGTGAACGTCTGCACCAGATGGTCCGCACGTCCGGCGCCGCGCAGCGTGGCCCGGTAGGCGGCCTCGTGCTCCACGAAGGCGGTCGGGTCGTCGATCGCGTGCAGGGTGAGCACCGGAAGGGACACCTTGCCGGTGAGATCACTGTCCCAGGACAGGTCCCGCCGGGCGGTCGGATCGGCGGCGAAGCGTTCGACACCGGCGTTGAGGGCCGCGTCGTCGTGGGAACCGGAGTACCGCACGCCCACGTTCGAGAAAGGATTGCGGCCGCCGAGGCGCTCGGTGACGATGTCCCGGAAGGTGAACGTCGCGAACCGCAGGTGCGACTCCAGCGTGCGCTCCGGAATGTGCGTCACGGCGAGGATGTCGTCGAGGTTGCGCTGCTGGAGCGCGGTGCGGTCGGCCGGTGCGGAGGCGAAGCCCGTGCACTCCTGGAGGCGGGCGCGCAGACCGGCGGTGGTCATCGTCGAACCGGCGCGCAGCCCCTGCCACAACGGGTACTGGACCTCGTCGGGCCGCGGGTGGTTCTGGCAGTAGTACTGGTAGACCACGCGCAGGTCCACCCGGTAGTCGTAGCCGCGCGAGCCGCCGCCCAGCACCCCGCTGGTCAGCAGCACCCCGTCGTAGGCGCCGCCCTCGCGCCCGTACAGCTCGGCCGCCTTGGCCGCCACGTTCCCGCCCCAGGACTGACCGTGGAGATACGTGTGCGAGGGCCGGCCGAACGCGGCGACGAACACCTTGCGTACGTTCTCGGTGTCGGCGGCGGCCATACGGGTGCCGTAGCCGCCGCGCCGGTAGGAGGAACCGACCCAGGCGTAGCCCTCCTTGACCATCACCGACCACCGGTCGAGGTCGTCGGCGCTGCGCGCGGGGTCGGAGGTGTCGCCCAGGTCGGGGCCGCCGTGCGCGTGCACGACGAGCTTGCCGTTCCAGCGGGTGGGCACGGCGATCGTGTAGTACGCGCCGTTGTCGTCCTGGCCGCCGTAGCAGGTGGCCGTCTCCGTCAGCGAGGGCGGGCAGGCGGTGGGGGCGGGCGGGGTTCCGGCGGCGGCCCGGGCGGCGGGCGCGCCGCCCAGCACGGTGCCCGCGAGGACGGCCGCGCAGGCCAGGGCGGTGGTGTGCCGTCGCCGTCGGCGTGCGGCGGCCGGACGGCGGAATCGGGGGAACACGGCGGGTGTGTGCAAGACGTGGCTCCTCAAGCCGGGCAGCGGCGCGACGGTGTGCCGCGAGCCGAGATATTAGGAAGTGCCTCGTCCGGCCACCACAGTCTTGATCATTACGGTCATAGTGTTCTCACCGCCGTGCCGACGTTTTCCCTGCGAGCATGTTGCGGTGGCTCATGACCGTATCCGCGTTCCCGACTCGCTTGCCGCGTCGCATCACACCTACTTCGGGGAGTCCGGCCGGGCCTGGATCGCCGCGCTTCCGGCCCTGGCCGAGGACTGTCTGGACCGGTGGCATCTGCGGCTGGACGGAGCGCCCCGCCACGGCGCCGTCGCCCTGGTACTGCCGGTCCTCCGTGCGGACGGCACACCGGCCGCGCTCAAGCTCCAGCCGGTGGACGAGGAGACCTACGGGGAGCCCGCAGCCCTGAGAGCGTGGGCCGGGCACGGGGCGGTGTCGCTGTTCGAGGCCGATCCCCGTACAGGCGCGATGCTGCTGGAGCGGCTGGACGCCACGCGCTCGTTGCACGGCGTCGAAGACGACATGGCCGCTTTGCAGCTCCTTTCCGAGATCCTGGCCCGTCTGGTCGCCGTTCCGGCCCCCACTGGGCTGCGCCGACTGGCCGATGTCGCCGACGCCGTTCTCGGCCGGGTGTCTGCCGTACGGAAGCGACTGGCCGATCCATCGGAGCGACGCCTGCTCGAAGCATGTGCCGCGTCCCTGCGTGAGGTACTCGATGAACCCGGCGACCGACTGCTCCACTGGGACCTGCACTATGACAACGTGCTCGCCGCGCCACCGTCCTCGGGACGGGGCCGGTGGCTGGCGATCGACCCCAAACCTCCGGCCGGTGATCCCGGCTTCGATCTCTTTCCGGCACTGTGGAACCGGTGGGATGCGGTCGAGAGGTCCGGGGACGTTTCTGGTGCCGTCCGCCGCCGGTTCGACCTCATGACCGAGGTCGTCGGCCTGGACCGGCAGCGCGCCGCCGGGTGGACGCTCGGCCGGGTCCTCCAGACGGCGTTGTGGACGGTCGAGAGCGGTGAGCCCCGCCTGCCCGCCATTCCTTCGGTCATCGCCCGAGCTCTGCTCGGCAGGATGAACGTCAGCTGTGGGAGACGGTGAGTCCGTAGAAGGCGACGCGGGCTCCCTTGGTGGTGCTGTCGGAGGAGGACTGGTTGTAGGAACCGGCCTTGAAATACTGCTTGTACGGGAAGAAGGACGAGGGTATGTCGTAGTGTGTGGTGCTGCCGTTGACGGTGATGTCGAGTGTGTCGCCGCCCGAGACGGCGATGTTGTAGGTCCAGGTCTTGCCGACCGACACGTGTCCGACGGTGTGCAGTGTCTGGCCGCCCGAGGGGGAGTTCTCGGTACCGACGACGATGTCCCCGCTGGCGCGGTAGTACAGCTCGACCAGCGGTTTGGTGGACGAGCCACCGCTGCCGAGGTGTATCTGTCCGACGCATACGTTGGACGTCACCGACACCACGCGCAGGGTGGCGCTGAGTCTGTGACTGCCGCTGAGGGACCAGTCGGCGGCGCTGCCGCTGCGGTTCATCTCCCGCAGCTCGGAGCGTGCGTAGTTGGAGTTGGGCGTGGTGACACCCTTCTCGGGCGCCCAGAAGGTCATGGCGCCGTCACGGGTGTCGGTGTAGAAGTAGTCGTCCTCGAAACCGGCTTCGAGCCGGGCGGAGGAGATGGTGGTCGGCGAGCCGGGGGAGCCCACGGGCTCCTGGAGCTGCCAGACGCCGAGGTCGAAGTTCTCGCCGGGTGTCTTGGTGGGGTCGGCCGCGAGCGCGTTCGGGCTGCCCAGGAGGGTGAGGGCGCCGGTGAGGGCGGCGACGGTGGCCGAGGTCAGGATTCTGGTGCGGAGCATGACGGATCCTCCGAGTGGAGTGGGAACGGGTGGGGGTGCGTGTGGAGACGGGTGAGGGTGTGCGAGGAGGGGCCGGGGGCGCCGGGTCAGCCGGTGCAGCCGGCGAAGACCCGCGTGCAGTCCCAGTCGGACTGGCTGACGCCGGAGCAGGTCTCTTCGTCGCCGCCGGTGCAGGGCCGGTCGCGGTTGGCGGACCAGAAGGTCAGCCGGACCAGGTGGTGCTGCTGGGCGTAGGCCAGGATGTGCGGAAGTCGGTGACGGTCTCGTCCATGTCGGTGACGCCGTTCATGGAGGAGATGCCCAGGTGAGACCGGCGGACGCGGCCCGGTTGATCAGGCTGCGGTCGGGGCCGCTCCGGTCGGTGCCGATGGTGACGTACACCTTGAGTCCGCAGGCGTTGATGACCTCACGGTACGCGGCGGCCGGCTCACCGGAGCCGGCACACGAACTCTCCAGCTTGTTGCCGCTGTACCCGCCGAACGAGGGGATCACGTCCCCGCCGTTGGCGCGGACCGTGCTGATGGTCCGTGCGTCTACGCCGCCGGTGAGTGAACGGGCGCCGTCCCATTGGGGTTTGCGGTAGCCGTTGCTGAGGAGGAAGGCGAGGCTGCACCACTTCACGCCGGTGGCGTTGGTGATGGCGGTCGGGCTGGGCGGGTCGCCCCACCCGTTGCAGAGGTAGGGCGCCACCGCGGTGAGCACACCGCCCACGGCGCGGACACGGGGTCGTAGGTACATGCGGATGATCACTGCCTCTCGTCTGTCCGTCGCGTGAGGCGGCGGTGTGGGGGAGACGATGGGTGACGGATGTTCATGACTGTTCACGTCAGTGAACGAAAGGTGTACTTGTGAACCTCTGTGTGCGGTGAACTTAGAGGTCTGGACCAACAGCGTCAAGGGGGTGTACGCACTTCTCTGATGCCGGTGACCGTCGGCACCGGCTTCACAGGGCGGTGCTCAACTGCCCTCCGTCGAACCGGTGTTCAGCAGGATGACCGACCCGACTGGCGGGTGCACGGTCCGGGGGTGCGAGGACGACGGGGACTTCGTCCGTGCAGGCGAACATCCCGGGGAAGGGGTGGACGGTCGGCACACTCACCGGGCCTGGCACGGCGTGCGGGCGCCGTGCCAGGAAGGCACCTGGTGCGTGCCGGTGACGTCCCGGCCGTGAGAACGTCAGGCGGACTGCTGTGCCGCTGCTTCGTCCTGCGCGACGGTCTCACTGCTTCCCGGCTTGGTGTAGAAGACGGAGCTGCCCTGCTTGGCGCGCTGGGCCTGGTTCTTGGCGACGAGGCCCCCGAGCGTCGTGCGGATCACGGTCGTCCTGACGGTGCGTTCTGGGTGCTGCTTGCCCAGCGCGGTGGTGACTTCGGCGGCGGAGCGGGGTCCGCTCTGGGCCGCCAGGTGCTCGCGCACCAGGTCGACGAGCGTGGGCGCGGCCGGTGCTGTGCCGGCACTCTTGCCGGCCTGCTTGGTGGCAGGAGCGGCGGCCTTCGCGGACTTCCCGGCCTTCGAGGGCCTCGACGGCTTCTCGGCTTTGCCGGGCTTGGCCGTGCTCGACGCGGTCGCGGGCTTCTTCTTGCGTGGAGCCGGGACGGCCGAGCTCTTTTTCGGTGCAGGGGCAGCGGGCGCGGTGGGCACGGACGGCAGACCCAGGGCCTGCTGCACGTTCACCAGGATGCTGTGATCCTGCCGCAGGGCGGCCAACTGGGTTTGCAGCGCTTCGATCGATCGAGCCGGTGACGGCGACGCCGATGGAGGAGCCGAACTGGCGGGCGCCGGCGGCAAGCCCACCGGCATCAGCGCGGCCGGCGTGCTGTTCGCCTTCCTGCTGCCGGACACCCCGATCCCCCGCAACCTTCAGGGGACCGCCCCCCACCCAGCCCCGTGACCAGGCCGCTTCCGGGAGCGCCGACTGATCCTCCGCTGCAAGGAGGCGACGGTGCGTCGCCGTATGGGATGCTCCGCTCCTAGATCATCGTGATGACTACGTGAAGAATGTGTCGAAAGAGCCGCCGTCGGCAGGGACGACGGTGACGACGGAGGGGGCATGTACGTGAGCGATCTGGTCAAGGGGGCCAACTCATTCGTTCCGACCGTGTCGTTGCGCATCGCGGTGCGCGGCGAACTGCGGGCGACGGCGCTGCTGCTGGCGGGGGACGGCCGGGTCCGGGGGGACCAGGACGTCGTGACCGACGGCGCGCCGTCGCATCCGTCGGGCGCGGTACGCCTGGCGGGAGGCGCGGACGGCACCACATGGCTGGAGGCGGGGCTCGGCGAGGTCGAGGCGGACGTCGAGCGGGTGCTCGTCGTCGGGTCCACGCGCGGTGGGACGGTGCGCGAGACGGGGGTTCCGTCGGTGGAGGCGTACGCGCCGGACGGGACCTCGGTCGCCCGGTACGAGATGACGGAGGTGGGGGACGAGACGGCGCTGGTGCTCGCGGAGTTGTACCGGCGGGCGGGCGGCTGGAAGTTCCGGGCGGTCGGCCAGGGGTATACGGGCGGGCTCCAGGCGCTTGCGGCGGATCACGGTGTGGGGGTGATGCCGGTGGCGGGGGCGGCGCCGGTGGGCGTGGCGTTCGCATCGCCGACGGGGGCGCCTGCGGCCGCGCCGATACCGACACCCGTGCCTGGGGCACAGGTACCGGCGCCGGCACAGGTACCGACACCCGTACCGGCACCGGCACAGCTACCGACACCCGTACCGGCACCGGCACAGCTACCGACACCCGTACCGGCACAGGCGCCGGCACAGGTACCGACCGTGGCAGTGCCGAGCCCGGCGGCCGCGGCCGCACCCCTGCCGCAGCAGCCTCAGCCGGTGCCGCGGGACTGGGTGTTCGGCCCCGTCTTCGAGCCGCGCACGCTCACCGGCCGCGACAACGACGTCCTCCAGATGGACGGCCTCCCGCCGGGCCCGGTCGTCGTCGAGCTGCTTGTGCGCGGTGAAGGCTGGACGTGTCTCACGCCCCTCAACCGGCGTAACAAGGAGGGCGACGTCCTCGTCAACAGCACCGAGGACGACTTCCAGGGCAGGCTGCTCACCACGGTCCCGCAGGACGGTCCGCTGCGTCTGCGGCTCCAGGCCGAGGGACCCTGGCAGGTGACGGTGCTGCCGCTCGCCGCGGCCCACCGGCTGACCGGGGAGTGGCTTGAGTGGCGCGGCCCGGACGTCCTGCTGCACACGGCGGGCCCGTCCGACTTCGCCATCCGCTACAAGGGCGACGACAACCTCATCGCCCACCGGTACGAGCTCGAGGGCCACACCGACCACGCGACGCTCCCGCGCCGCGAGAACTTCATCAACGAGATCGGCGCCCGCCGGGAGACCCACCCACTGCCCGAGGGTCCGGTGATCGTCGAGCTGGAGATGGCGGACGGGCCGTGGCGGGCCAGGCTCAAGGGCGTCGGACAGCCGGAGGACACCGCGCCCGAGGACAGTGCCACGGTCCAGGCGTTCGCGCCGTTCACGGCGCCGGACCCGGAGCGGACGAACACCGTCCGCAAGTCCCGCTGGGGCTGGCGCGGCAGGGGCTGACCGGCGTACCGGCGGGCGATGCCGGTGGGTGTCCGGTGCGGTCGGTCCACGACCGCACCGGACGCCGCCTGCCGACTGCCCGACATCCAGACCCCGCGCGCTGTGCCGTGCCTTCGCGGCCGGTATGGGCGGGACCCGTCCCATGCCGGCCCTACGCTCCCCGTAGACCTCACTTCTGGGAGATCACATGGCCACCTTCGTACTCGTTCCCGGTGCCTGGCTCGGAGCGTGGGCCTGGGAAGACACCGCCCGCGCGCTGCGCGAACACGGTCACACGGCATGGCCGATGACACTGACGGGCCTGGCCGAGCGCGCCGGCCAGGGCGCGCCGGATACGGACCTGGACACACACATCGCGGACATCACCGGCTTCGTCGAGCGCAATGATCTGCGTGACGTCACCCTCGCCGCCCACGGCTACGCGGGTGCTCCCGTGACCGGGGCGGCCGCACGTCTCGGCGACCGGCTGGAGCGCGTGGTCCACGTGGACAGCGCCCCGTTCACCGCGGGCATGCGCATGCTCGACCTCATGCCGCCGGAAGCGGCGGACCAACTGCGCCGCCAGGTCGACGCCTTCGGCGACGGATGGCGGCTGCCGGTACCGCCCCTCGAGACCCTCGGCCCGACCAGCAGCCTCGACGGACTCGACGAGGACCGGCGGGACGCTCTGCGCTCGCGTGCCACCCCCCAGCCGTTCGGCACCTAGACCCAACACCTCGACGGACCGGCCGAGTTCAGCCCCGACACGGACCGCGTACTGATCGCCTGCCACGACTTCAGGAGCCTGCTGGCCGCCGGGGTACCGATGCCGGCCTTCCTGGACCAGCCGCCGTGGTGTGGCTTCGACCTGCCCACGGGACACTGGCCGATGCTGTCGACGGCCGCCGCACTCGCCGACGCCCTGGACGCGGCCGTCTCCTGACCGCGGCGCCCGTGCCGTACCAGACCGGCACGGTGCGGACCGGGCCGGCACCGTGCGGTCCGGTGCCGCACTGTGCGGACCGCTACGGCACAGCCGCGAAGCGTTGTCCCGGCGCCCCGGCCACGCACACAGTCATCCCCGTGCACAGCCGTGCACCTCGCGTATGTCCGATGTCGAGAGAGGAGTGACCGTGTTCAAGATGCTGGAGACCGCGGGCAGCAGCCTGCTGGCGCGCCTCGTGCCGAAGATGGACGCGTCCGCCCAGGCGTGCGACTACTGGTGGAAGCCGTTCGACTCGTGCTGGCAGTGCGGCGGCGGCCCGTGCGTGGCGTACTGCGCCACCGGCTGCGGCTGCAACGGGGAGTACGAGTGCACCTGAGGGCACTCCGTACGCCCGCGGTGCGGCCCGGCGGTCGCACCACGTCCAAGTGATCGACGGTACGGCGTCCGCGACCGCCTCCGGGCGGGCCGGGCGCCGTGCCGGCACATCGCCACGGGAGCGTCGACGTGCACTATCTGGCCATAGGGGTCCGCTGCTTGATCGGAACGGTCTTCGTCGTATCGTTCATCGGCAAGTTCACCGCGCGGGGCGCGCTCGCCGATCTCGTCGGTTCGCTGCGCGAGCTGCGGCTGCTGCCGGAGAACCGGGTGCGCACCGCCGCACGGCTGCTGACGACGGCCGAAGGGGGCATCGCCGCCCTGCTCATCGCGCCCTCGTCCACCCTCGCGGGGCTCGGGCTGGGTGCCGCGGCCCTGCTGCTCACCGTGTTCGCGGCCGGTATCGGGATCGCGGTACGGCGCGGGGCGCACGCCGTCTGCGCCTGCTTCGGCCCTTCGCAGGTCCCGCTGGGCCGACGTCATGTCGTACGCAACGCGCTCCTCGCGGCCGTCGCCGTCACCGGCATCGCCGCGTCCGCGTCCACCTCCCCGGTGTCCCCGGGGCCGGCCGTGGTCGCCGCGGTGTCCGGGCTGCTGACCGGAGTGCTGATCACCCGGCTCGACGACCTCTTCGACCTGCTCTTTCCGTCCGCCGGTCCCACCGGCCGCTGAGAGGAATCCCTGTGACTTTTCTGCTCGTCCTCACCGTCTTCGTGGGGCTGCTGTGCACGCTGGATCTGCTCCTCACCCTCGGTGTGATCAAGCGGCTGCGCGAACACACCGAGCTACTGGCCGCCGCACGCTCCGCTCCGCCTGCCGCCCAGGTCGGGGACACCATCGGGGAGTTCCACACGGTCGCGGTGGACGGCTCTCCCGTCGGCGCTGATGCGCTACGGGGCGAAACGCTCGTCGGGTTCTTCTCGCCCACCTGTCGCCCCTGCCAGGAGAAGCTGCCGAGGTTCGCCGAACTCGCGGCCGCGCGGGGCGGCAGGCGCGCGGGGGCGCTCGCTGTCGTGGTGACCGAGGAGGACGACGCCGCCGAGTTCGTGGCCGCGCTGGAGCCCGTGGCGCGCGTCGTGGTGGAACAGCGCCAGGGCCCGGTGGGACGTGCTTTCAAGGCGCACTCCTTCCCGACCGTGCTGATGGTCGAGTCGGACGGTGAGCGGCTCCCGGTGGTCACGGACAGCCGGGTGGCCCTGGACGTACCGGCCGGAACGAGCGCATGACCACAGCGCCCTCGCGGACGCGCCGGGTGCCCGCTCCGGCCCGGCGCATCACGGACGCCTGGTCGCTCGCCATCGCGGCGGCCCCGGGGAAGCTCGCCGTCGTCGGCGCCCTCGCACTCGTCGCCGGTCTGCTCCCGCCCGCCACGGCCTGGCTCACCAAGACCGTCCTCGACCGGCTGGCGCACGGCGCTCCGGCCGCGGAGGTGCTGTCGCCGGCCGTGGGGCTCGCGGTCTCGGGCCTGCTGATCGCGCTGATTCCGCAGCTGACGAAGTACTTGAGAGGCGAGCTGGAGCGCGCGGTGGGCCTGGTCACGCAGGAAAGGCTCTTCACGGCCGTCGACCGGTTCACCGGGATCGGCCGGTTCGAGGACCCCGCCTTCCTCGACCGGCTGCGGCTCGCCCAGCAGGCGGGCCGCAGCACCCCCAACGAAGCGGTCGACGGAACGCTCGGCCTGCTGAAGGCGGCCGTGATCGTCACCGGGTTCGTGGGGTCGCTGATGCTGCTGAGCCCCGTGATGTCGGTGCTGGTACTGATCGCGGGGCTGCCCACCTTCATCGCCCAGATCTCGCTGGCCCGCAGCCGCGCCGGGATGTACTGGGCCGTCGGGCCCGACGAACGCCGCGAGATCTTCTACGGCCACCTGCTCTCCAGCGTCGAAGCCGCCAAGGAGATACGCCTCTTCTGCACCGGCGGCTTCCTCCGCGAGCGCATGCTGACGGCCCGCCGCACCGTCAACGTTGCCCGGCGTTCGGTGGACCGCCGCGAGCTCCGGCTCCAGTCCGGCCTGTGCGGGATCGCCTCGCTGGTGTCCGGCGGGGGCCTGATCTGGGCGGCCCTCGCCGCGCGCGGCGGAGCGCTCTCGCTGGGAGACGTCACCGTCTTCGTGGCGGCGGTGGCCGGGGTCCAGGGCGCCATGACCACCCTGGCCACCGAGACCGCCCGGGTGCACCACGCGCTGATCATGTTCGACCACTACGTCGCCACGACCACGGCGGAACCTGATCTTCCTGTGCCGTCCCGGCCCGCCCCGGTACCGCCGCTGCGGCACCACATCGAACTGCGCGACGTGTGGTTCCGCTACTCCGACCAGCACGACTGGGTCCTGCGCGGGGTCAGTCTGCGCATCCCGTACGGCGGATCGCTGGCCCTGGTCGGGCTGAACGGGGCGGGGAAGTCCACGCTGGTGAAGCTGCTGTGCCGGCTCTACGACCCGACACGCGGAGCGGTGCTGTGGGACGGCACCGACATCCGCGACGTCGACCCGTCCGAACTGCGCCGACGGATCGGTGCGGTCTTCCAGGACTACATGCACTACGACATGACGGCGGCCGAGAACATCGCCCTCGGCGACCTCGACGCCCTCGGCGACCGGGACCGGATCCGTGACGCGGCACGACGCGCCGGAATCCACACCAAGCTCGCCCGACTCCCTCAGGCGTACGACACGTTGCTGTCCCGGATGTTCCTCATGGAGTCGGACAAGGACGACCCGGAGACCGGGGTCGTACTGTCCGGCGGACAGTGGCAACGTCTGGCGCTGGCGCGCGCCTTCCTGCGGGACCGGCGCGACTTCATGATCCTCGACGAGCCCTCGGCGGGTCTCGACGCCGAGGCCGAGCACGAGATCCACACCTCGATCCGGGCACATCGCGCGGGCCGCACCAGCCTGCTCATCTCGCACCGGCTCGGAGCGGTACGGGACGCCGACACCATCGTCGTACTCAGCGGCGGCCGGATCGCGGAACAGGGCGATCACGGAGCGCTGATGCAAGCGGGCGGAGAGTACGCCCGGCTGTTCGCGCTGCAAGCTGTCGGCTACCAGGAGCACACGCAGGACGACACCACGACGACGCCGGTGAACGCGCGGTGAGCCGGAACCCGGCCCGGGTGGCGGCCGGTTGCTGCCTGGTCCTCGCGGCCGTCTGCTGCCTGGGAGCAGTGCTCGCCCGCCGCAGTCTCGTCTCCGTGACGGTACACGGGAGCAGCATGGAGCCCACGTACCGTGACGGCGACCGGGTACTGGTCCGCCGCGGTGCCACCCCCGCTCCGGGACACGTGGTGGTCGCTCCTCTGCCGACGTTCACCCCCGGCGACGCGGAAGGGCCACCGACCCGGGTCGTGTTCACGGCGGACCACGAGGGCTGGCTGATCAAACGCGTCGCCTCGGTCCCCGGGGACCCGGTACCCGGCGGGCGGGTGCCCCCGGGCCGGGTCATCCTGCTCGGCGACAACTCCGCCAACAGCCTGGACTCGCGGCAGATCGGCTACTTTCCCGCCGACGCCCTGCTGGGCGTCGTCCTGCGCAGACTGCCCCGGGTCAGCAGATAACCGGCGGTGGCTCCGCACACGGCGGTGCCGAGCACGAGCCCGGTCCTGAGCAGTTCCTGATAGTGACCCGCCTGCCGAGGCGGGGTCGGGGGCGGGTCGTCGGGAACCGCCAGCGCCTGCCGTGCCACCACCCAGGACGGCACCTCGTCGGAGCCCGCACAGGCCCGGACGAAGGCGGCGACCACGGACTGGCTGGGCAGGGTGACCTTGGAGAGCGCACCTGCCAGGGTGCTCGCGGGCAGACAGTCGCCGTTGCCCAGCGCGCGGGCGCTTATCTGCCGGTAGGTCAGTCCGGACCAGGCCTTGAGCTGTTGCATCCGGTCCACGAACTCCCGCGGAGTGGCGACGGGGCCCGGCTGTGGCGGCTGCTTGCACTGCGTCATCTGTCCTCCGAAGGGGTCGCTTGAAGGGGGACCGGGTGCTGGGCCGGGGACCGGGTGCTGGACGGGGTACGGGGTGCTGGACGGGCACCCTGTACCCACCTCCTGCACGCGGCTTCACGTGGCTTCCCTCGTTCCCTCCAGCTACTTGCCGAGGCATACAGCCTGTGGAAGGGAGCCGAAGCCGGGCAAGTGCGCACGGCTGTCCCGGACACCTCCGGTGCTGTCCGGGCAGCTCACGGCCTCGCCCGGACAAGCACCCGGACATCCGCACCCCGGCGGAAACCGGTTGGTCGCAGCGTTTGCGCGTGCCGTTCCCGAAGAAGGAGGACGCCGGGCATGGTCAGGCCCGAAACGCCGCTGCTGTCCGCGACACGGATCGCGGACGGTGCGCTCGAACTCGTCGAGAGCACCGGCGACGTCCAGATGGTCCAGCTCGCCCGGCACCTCGGCGTCGCCCCGTCCCCGCTCTACTCCCACGTGACCGGCCGGGCGCAGGTCATCGATCTCGCCCGGCTGCGGATGCTTGAACAGATGGAGCCGGTGGGCCCGTGCACGACCGGCGTGAGGCCGTGGCTGGTCTCCTGCGCCGGCTCACCGCGCTGCACGTCAGGCACCGGCGCATCCTGCCGCTCATCTTCGCGACCACGTTCACCAGCGAACGTGCCAGCGCGGTCTACGAGCCGATGTTCGCCGCGCTGCTCAAGGGCGGCTTCCGGCCCGACCAACTGCGTCTGATCGTCGCCGCGGTCGAGTTCCAGGTGTTCGGCCTCGCCCAGGGGCTGCCCGAGCCGGCCGTGTCCGAGCACATCCGCGAGACGTTGCCCGCCTACACCGTGTCGGTGGACAACTCGCGGTACGACCTGGTCACCGCGACGGAGTTCTCGGTGGCCATGGGGGGCACGACCGCCCCGGAGCAGTCACCGCACGCGCCCGCGCCGGGGCTGGCGGACCTCGAACGGTTGGTAGCGGCGACCGCGGGCGCGAGGGTACGCGTCGACGTACGCTGCACCGGGGAACGGCGTCCTGTGCCGGCCGACATCGACCTGTCCGCCTACCGCATCGTGCAGGAGGCGGTGACCAACGTGGTCCGGCACGCGGCCACCGGGCATTGCCGGGTGGCCATCGATTACGGGGACGAGAAGCTGTCCGTGGAGGTCGTCGACGACGGGCGCGGCGCCAGGGAAGACAGCTGGGACCACGGCTTCGGCATCATCGGGATGCGGGAGCGAGTCGGTCTGCTGGGCGGTCACTTCACCGCCGGGCCGCGCTCTGAGGGCGGTTTCCGGGTGGCGGCCCGGCTGCCGCTGCCCGCGCCCGCCGGAGTTCGGGTGGAAGCCCCGTGACCGTCCGTGTGGTGCTCGCCGACGACCAGCCGCTGGTTCGGTCCGGTCTACGGGTGATCATGGCTGATCACCCTGATCTGGAGGTCGTCGGTGAGGCCGCCACCGGTGCTGAGGCCGTCCAACTCGTCAGGCACGTCAGCCCCGATGTCGTGGTCTTGGACATCCGGATGCCCGGCATGGACGGGATCGGGGCCACCGCCTGATCACGACCGGACCGGCGACCACACGCGTCCTCGTCCTGACCACCTTCGACGAGGACGACCATGTCTACGGCGCGCTCCGGGCCGGCGCAAATGGCTTCGTGGTCAAAGACATGGCGCTGGACGACATCCTCGCGGCGATCCGCGTGGTCGCCGTTGGCGACGCACTGATCGCGCCCGGGGTGCCACGCCGTCTGATCGCGGACTTCATCGGGCGCTCCGCGGCAGCCACGGCGCGCTCCATCCGGCCGATCGAGGGCATCACCGCGCGGGAGAGGGAAGTGCTGACCCTGGTAGGACGCGGCATCCCATCCAAGATCGAGAAGTGGGACGCGACTCAGGCTGCCGCGAACCTCCGAGAACTCCCGTCCCGGCTACGCCGAGGAGGTTGCCCGCAAACAACTCCGCAAGGACTGACAGCCCGCTCGCCAGTAAGCCCCGGGAAAGTGATGTCACATCCATCATGACAGGTCAGAGGACGTTTTCGTAGGAGGAACGGCACAGGTGACGAGCCTTGTTCGGCCCTCACCGGGACACCCAGAATCCCCGTCATGAATCACTCGGAGAAAGTCGATCAGGATGACATCCTGCGAGCGCGGAACGTGCTGCTCGCATCGGGTCGTCGCACGCCGCGCGAAGAAGTCGACGCCTACCGAGTGCTGGCCCAGGTCAGCCCCGCCTCGTACCTGCCGCTCCTGGTCAGGGCGCTGCAACGGCTGAGCTACGAAACCGGCGCCGACGAGAAGCATGCGACCTGTCTCGCGTTGCGCGAGGAGGCGGTGGCTGTGGCGCGGTCCATGGATCCGGCCGAACCCTCACGCGCGGATGTTCTTTACAGGGCCCTCGACACGTGCCAGCAAGAGCTGTACAGCCTGGGTCAACGCGCCGAAGGACTCGCCATGCGCGCCGAGATGCTGGCCATTGGCCGTGCACAAGCCGAACTGTCCGGAAACTCCGTGGCCGCAGGGCTGCATGAGTGGGCTGCCGGACTTTCCGAGGAGGGCCGGTATGCCGAGGCCGCCGATGCCATGACCGAACTGGTCGCAGCAGAGCTGGCCGATGGGACGGCCTGCGGGATTCTCGCCTGGTCACTCCTGGACTGGATCGCCACTCTCCACGACGCCGGCCGGTCCAGCGAGACACTCGCCGCGTTCGAGACACTCGTCAGCATGGAAGCGGCCGAAGCCGCGAACGACCGCGGTCCGATGGCCTGCCATCTGTACTCGCTCATCGGGTACGCGCAGATGCTCGACACCCACGGCCGGGGCGAGCAGGCGGCCCTCGTGCGACAAGAGGCACTCGCCTTGCTGACGGAGTTGGCCGATACCGGTGAGCGGAAGTCCTGGAGTGGCTATCAGACGTCGTTCTGGGTGGTGCTGCTGACCCTCTCCGGTGCGGAAAGCGATCGGCCTGCGCCCGATGGGCCGCGTCCGCCTTCGGGGGCGGCGCCCGTGCAGTGGTCGCCCGATGCCAGGCAGCGCTACTTCGACAACCTTCATGCCCTCCGCGAAGAGGTGGACGCCCTTGCCGCGCGAGCCACCGAGGATCCGGACCGGCATCTGGCCGAACTGGTCCGGCTGCATCGGGTCCTCACCGTCCGCTCCGCCGTCTACTGGGAGAACCGTATGGCTCAGTTCGCGAAGCGAGTGCGCTCCCTGTTCGACGACGGAGTGAGCCTGGCCCGTCGGCTGTCTCAGCAGAACCCGGCAGACGGAAAGCGGACACTGGCCAGGAGCCTGATCGACCGATCGACCTTCCACACCGCCGTCTTCGAGTTCGGGCCCGCCCTCGACGACTTCCGCCATGCTCTCAGATGTCTGAAAGAGGCCGACTGACCTGATCCGGCCGACGTCCCGACCGCCCGGCGGCAGGCGGTGAGTACATGGCCGGGCGGGGGTCTCGGGCTGGTGAGCGGCTGGGCGGGGGAGCGGAACAGCCAGGTGCGGTGTGCATCAAACGCAGTGTCCTCAATGTCATAACTGGCCCCCGTTCACACCCTGGTTCTGGCCGAATCCAGCGGGCCCTTGTCGCAAAAGGGGCGGGTAACGTCGTGGTCTCTTCCGGCCGCCGCGCGCTTGGGCCCCGAAAGCCTGCCCCACCTGCGCGCGCTCGTCGTCGGAGACGACGAACTGCTCGCGGCGAAGGCGGCGTACGCGGCCAGTTTCCTGGAAGGAGGCACCGGCCGGGACGTGGTCGCGGCCGCGGTGCAGAGCGAGGCGCCCGTACTGCGGGTGGCGGCTGCCGGCGCCGTGGTGAACCTGCCGACGGAGTCCGCCGCGGGCGTTCTCAGCGAGCTGGTGGCCGACTCCGACCCCGGGGTACGCAAAGTGGCCGTGGCGGCCGTTCCGGCCGACGCTCCGGAGTCGCTGACCGCCCTTGCCCAGCAGGCGGCCCCGGCGGGAGCGGGCACCGCACCGCCTCCCGCGTCTCCGGGCGGTGTGCGGACGGACTCGAGCCCGATGCCGGGCGAGGGCGGATCACCAGGCCTGATGCCGGGCGAGGGCGGATCACCAGGCCTGATGCCGGGCGAGGGCGGATCACCAGGCCTGATGCCGGGCGAGGGCACGTCGTCCGGCTTGATGCCGGGCGAGCGGTCCGGGTGGTGGCATGGGAGACAGCGGCATGGGAGGCCACGGAACGCCACCAGCGAAGGGGAAAATGCCCGGCGAAGCCTGACCTGGCGGGACGTATCTCGAAGGTGCAGGTCAGGTCAGGGTTGGCGCAGTGGCGCAGTGGCGCAGTGGCGCAGTGGCGCGAGGGCTCGGTCGAGGTATGGGGCCGTTGCGTTCACAGGCGTCCTCGGACGGGCTGTAGCGCGGCTGCTGCGGCGCATCCCCCTGCGGCTCAAGGTCTCCCAGCGGGGGGCGTGCTGATCCGTTGTGTCCCAGGAACTGGAGAAAGGCTCGGAGCGGGCTTCCTCATGGGGTAGATGTCGCGAGGTGCTGGGACGGCTGTGCGCTGCGTCCGGCGAGCACATCGGCGTTGTCTCCATGAGCCGTTAGCCTGGCTGGCTGTCCCGGCTCGCTCAACGGCGAGTGGGGCAGCAAGCGTCGAGCGAATGGAGAAGACCCGTGCCGCACCTGGACACATCTGCCCACCCAACGCCTCGCGAGGTGCTGGCCCGCTACTACCAGGCCATGCTCGACAAGTCCGCGGACGATCTCGCTGACCTGTATGCCGTGGACGCGGTGCACGAGTTCCCGTTCACCTCTCCCGGGTTCCCTGCGCGCTACGAGGGGCGCGAGGCCGTGCGGGCGGGTTACCGGGCGGCCTGGGGGAGCAGTCCCGTTCAGGTGCGGGAGGTCAGGGAGATCGCGGTCTACGAGACCGCCGGACCGGAAGTGATCGTCGCCGAGCATGTCGTGGTGGCGACGCTGCCGGCCAGGCGCACGACTTTCACCGTCCCCGGTCTCCTGATACTCGACGTCCACGACGGGCTGATCAGGCGGGCCCGCGACTACATGGACGGCCTGGGACTCGCCAACGCCAGGAAGTGAGGGCCCGACGACAGCACGCGGGTTCGGCGCGGCGGCCGGGTGGGGGCCGACCCCGCTGAAGCCGACACCGCTTGAACACCTACGGGACCGCCGACGGGATCACGGCATCGAACCTAGGAGACGGCTCCCGCATGTTGTTCGTCGTCTGCGCGCAGGCGCGTGGCGGTGTCGCGGGCCTGCTCGAACGACGTGAGGGTCATGCGCAGGTCGAGTTCGTCGTGGAGGGCGCTGGTGACCTTGGACAGGCTTCGTTTGAGGTGGCCGGCCGGCACCGGTGGCTCGGCGGGCCGCCGGGCACGCAGGTGTGCGGCCGCGGTGCGCAGCTCGTCCAGGGTGTAGCGGCCGCGGTTGGTCCACCAGGGCAGGCTGGAGGTGATCTGGTACGCCCAGTGCCGGTGGCACGCCTCCTCCAGCAGGTCGCGCACCGCCTCCACGCGCTTGCGGCTGAGTCCTCCGGTCGTGTAGCGGAACTGGTCACGGTTGAGGTTGAGGGGTTGGGTGTCCCCGTCGATGACCTGGAGTCCGTTCAGCCGGTGCTGGGTGGCGAGGAGTTCGTCCGGGGCACGGCGGGTGAGCCGGTAGCGGCCGGACTTGATGGTCAGGACGTGGTCGCCGTGTTCCTCCAGGAACGACAGCCAGCGCAGTGACCGGTTGATCGGTTCGCCGGGCACCCCCACGATGATGAAGACGTGGACCTGGATGCCCGCGTCGTACAGGTTGTGCAGGATCTTCCCGTAGTTGGCGGGGTGGTTCCAGGGTTTGGCCTCCTGCCGGAGGGTGGCCGGGTCGAGGGATTCCAGCCCGAGCTGGACCGCTGTGCAGCCCGCCTCGGCCAGTGCCTGGCACCGGCCCGGGTCGAGCAGCTGGTCGCTCGCGGTGAGGTAGCACTGCCAGCTGGCGCGGTGGCCGATCCGCGCCAGCTCGCGGCCGATCTTCAACTGCCGGGGGATGGTCAGGTATTCGTCGACGAAGTCGATACGTGTGGCACCGAGCGCGGCGATGTGTTCGGCGACGCGCCGTTCGGACATCACGCGGGGCTTGTGCAGGAAGGTGTCACTGCCGGCGGCTATCGAGCAGAACCCGCAGCGCATGGGGCAGTTGGACATCGTGTACAGCGGGGGCACGAAATCGGGGCACCACTGCCGTATGCCGCGATCGAACACGGGAGTGGGCAGTGTCTCGTAGTCGACGGGTGCCGGGGTGCGCGGAGTGAGACGCACCGTATCGCCGTCACGCCGGACGACACCCGGCACGGTGGCCGGATGGGCTCCCTCGACCAGGTCGGCCATGGGCTGGAAACCCTCGGAATAGACGATCGCGTCCCAGTGGTCGAAAAGAACGGCGAATCGTGGGTCACGGTAGGCGTCCGTGACGCGGGACCAGTAGTTGCCGCCCATGAGGAGCCGGGTCCTCGGTAATTGTTCACGCACGAGACTGGCCAGTACACAGGCGCTGACCAGTTGCCGTTCGTCGGCGACGCTGATGCCGACGACGTCCGGGGCGACGGCCCGGATGCGGGCGAGTTCGATTTCAGCGAAGTAGTCGTGGAATATGTGCCTTTCGCGCTGGTCGATCGCCGCGAGGATCTGGCCGACGTCTCCTTTGAAGAGCCGTGAATCGCAGATGACGTTGTTGCGCTGGACGGTGAAGTGTTCGGTTGCCGACGGGATGCCCGCCGATATCCGCTCGAAGAGGACGCGGGCGTCGTGCCGTTCGAGCACCGTCGCGTCCGGAGCGCGGACGGTGGCCAGCGCTTTGTCCACGGGCTCGCCTCCGTGCCGCCGCAGTACGTACTCGACAGCCTCGATGTGGCCGTAATGCTGTACCACGCTGTGGCCGCGGGCCTGGAGGAAACCGGCGAGGTAGGCGATGCCCATGGGTAGATGCCAGATGCTGGATGCCGGTGGGTATGTCAGATATACCAAGCGGTGATCAGTCACTGGTGTCGTCACTCCACTGAAAGAGTACCCTTACCGGAGGTAACTGCCTTGCTTCGAGGAAACGAGGAAATTAGAACGTAGCCAATTCTGCCCAGGCCGACAAGCGAACGTCTGAAGCGGCCGGAAACCCGTCATGTGCCCGCACCGCCAGCTTGTTCATTCAACACGGGCATCCCGCACACTCTTCGGTGCGCTGAAATCAGTCATTTCTCATCCTGAAGCGGTCCGCTGCTTCCTAGCCCGGAATGTATTCGTTAGCGTGCCCTGCATCGGCGGCAGACGGGCCGCGGAACGGGCCGGGGTGGCGGAAGAGGCAGACGCGCTCGATCCTCTGGATCGAGTGCCCCCTCAAGGGGCGTGGAGGTTCGAAACCTTCCCCCGGCACCGACGAAGAACGCAGCGGGACCGGGTCTCAGACCCGGTATGCCGCCACGTAGCGCCGGGGGTCACCCCGCAGATCCGTGCGCCACCGGTGCGCGCACTGCTGGGCGAACGTACGGTCCGTGGCCAGTACCTCGTCCAGGGGATCGAGGTACTCCAGCACCCGCGGGCTCTCACGTCCGGCGGTCACCCGCGCCGCCAGTCCCCGCCGCGCCAGCCGTACGAGTTCGGCGGCGAGGTCGCGCACGCGGTCCGGGCCGAGCCGGGTGTCCAGCCCCGTCCTCGGGATCTTCGCCATGGCGGCACGCTGCTGCCCCGCGGTGTAATGCCCCGTCAACCGCCAGGCGTCCGAACGCGCCACCGGGTCGTAGCTGAGCCCCGCCCACAGGGCCGGCACGGCGGCCAGGTGCGGATAGGCCGGTCCGTCCGCGGCACGCAGCTCCAGCGTCCGGCGCACGCGCACATGCGTCCAGATCTGTGACAGGTGGGCGTCCCAGTGACCGAGGTCAGGAAGCGAACCGTCGTCGAACCCGTCCCGCAGGAGCGACGCGAACGGCCGTTCCGGCGCCCGCCGGAGTTGGTCCGTCCCGTCCCGGTAGAAGACCATGGGCTTGTCCAGCACCCACTCGGTCAGGTCGTCGAAGCCCGCCGCGCCGCTGAGTGCCGGGGTCACCAGGCCGCAGCGCGCCGGGTCCGTGCGCGTCCAGTTCCACGACCGGCGCGAGAGCAGCCCGTCGAGCCGGCCGTCGTGCAGCGGGGAGTTGACAAACAGGGCCGTGACCACCGGAGACGCTGCCGCCTGCATGCGCAGCTTCGCGGTGAAGTCCTCCTCCGACAGGTAGTCCAGGTGCACCTGCGTGCACGTCGACAGCGCCAGGATCTCCGCACCGCCGCTGCCCGCCGGGCCGAGGTCCGCGAAGTGCGCCCGCAGGAGGCGGCCACGGGCGAGCGGCACCCAGTCGACGGTCTCGATCCGGTTGAACGGCAGGTGCGCGCCGGGCAGCAGAGCCAGACCGAACCGCCGGGCGAGCTCGGACAACCGCTCCAGTACGTCCCTGACCGTCGTCACCGCCGTCACCACGTCGGCGGCCGGGGCGGCCGAGTACTCGATCTGACCGCCGTGTTCGAAGCCGAGCAGTCCGCCGTCGGCCAGGCGCACTCCGGCCAGTTCACCGGCGTCGTACAGCGCCTCCCCGCCCCACTCGGCGAGCACCGCCCGCAGCACGGCCAGCACGCCGTTCGGCCCCCGGTAGGGAGCGGCCCGCCCGGTGCCCGGGTCCACCACCCCGCACTCGACCTCCACCCCGACGCGTTCGGCCGCCGCCGGGGTGAAGACCGTCCTGAGGTCGTCGTGCTGCCTCTCCTGTGTGGCCACCGCCGACTCTCCTCACCCGGACGCGACCCGGACGCGACCGACCGTCATCTCGAGTATGGCATTTGTCCGGTACGTCACCAGGTAACCGGGAGGCGATGGATCCCGTAGATCGCCATGGCCGTCTTGAACGGGATGTCGTCCGGTCCGCAGTCGAGCCGGAGGCCGGGGAAACGGCGGAAGAGCGCAGGGTAGGCCAGCTGAAGCTCCACGCGGGCGAGGTTCTGGCCGAGGCACTGGTGGGGGCCCGAACCGAAAGCCAGGTGCCTGCGGGCCGGCCGGCCGACGTCCAGGCGGTCGGGATCTTCGAAGACCGCCGGGTCACGGTTGGCGGCGGCACCGGCACAGATGACGGCATCACCGGCGGCGATCCGCACACCGCCGATCTCGATGGGCTCCAGAGCCACCCGGCGCTGCCCCAGGTGAAAGATGGTCAGGTACCGCAGCAGTTCTTCGACGGCGTTGGCCACCTGGTCGCAAGTGCCGTCACGGACGACGGCGAGCTGTTCCGGGTGCTGAAGGAGGACGCAGATCCCCAGAGCGACCATGTTGGCGGTCGTCGCGTGTCCGGCGATGAGAAGGAGGCGGGCCTCGGTGGCGCATTCCTCCTTCGTGCTGACGCCGGCGGCGATCTGTCGGGACGTGATGCGGCTGAGCAGATCGTCGCCGGGGTTGTTCAGCTTGTACTCGATGAGGTCGCTGAGATACGCGACAAGACGCTCGGAGATCGCGAGCACCGCTTCGGGTGTGGCGCGGGTGTCGACCACGATCGTGCTGGCCCGCTGGAAGAACGCGTGGTCGCGGTAGGGGACACCGAGCAGTTCGCATATGACCAGGGACGGCAGGGGCAGCGCGAAATCGGGCACGAGGTCGGCGGGCGGACCCTGCTGTTCCAGGGCGTCGAGCAGACCGTCGATGACGTGCTGGATGCGGGGGGCCAGCCGCCGGGTGTTCTTGACGGTGAAGTACGGCATGTAGGCGCGCCGCCGGTTGTTGTGTTCCGGGTTGTCCATGGAGATGAAGGACCGGCTGTAGGCGCGCGCGGCTTCGCTCCCCGCGCTGGTGCTGGGGTAGCCGGGAAGGGTGTTGTCGGCGCTGATACGACCGTCGCGCAGCAGGGCGACTTGGTCGGCGTGCCGGGTGATGAGCCAGGCCGTCCGGCCGTTCCACAGCGAGACGCGGGAGACGGGTGCGCGGGCCAGCCGGTCGGTCGTCATGGGGGGAGGGTCGAACGGGCAGCCCGGAGCGCGTTCGGCCGGCCAGGGGGCGGGGGCGAGGGCGGTGGCGGTGGGAGCGTTGGGGGCCTGAGGCATGTCGTTCCCCCTCGTACGAGGCGGTGGTCAGGTTGTGGTGATGGTCGCGGTGGTCCCTCGCGCGGTACGCCAGTCGTCCCTTGAGGAGCGACTCGACCGGGCCCATCGACACCGATCGGGCACCGAGGAAGGGTCTTTCCACGACGATACGTGCGATGTGCGCGCAGGCGCGATGCGCTGACGGGGGCGTCGTCACGGGGAACGGGGCGCTGCGACGGCTTCGCCGCGGCAGCCGCACAGCCCTTCACTCTCGGCGCGTACGAACGTACACTCGCCCTGACGGAAATCTAGACCACGTGGTAAGTATTTCTGCCGCCCTCGCGAACTACCGCCACCACCGAAAGGACAGGGCGTGGAGAGCATCACCAAGAACCGGCAGTCCCCCGGGACGCTGCGCGCCATGATCGAGCGCGCCTACGGAGCCGAACAGGTTCCCGCCGGGGACTCATGGGCCGGCGAACTGGGGCACGGCTGGTTCAACGTCGCCTACCGCATCCGGCTGCGGGACGGGGCCGACGTCGTCCTGAAGATCGCCCCGCCTCCGCACGTGGAGGTCATGACCTACGAGCGCGGCGCGATGTCGATCGAGCTGAAGACGCTGGACCTGATCCGCACGCACACCTCGGTGCCGGTCCCCGACGTCCACTTCGCCGACCAGAGCCACGACCTGTGCGACGCCGATTACTTCTTCATGCCGTACATCGACGCCGACAACCTCGGCATCGTCTCCGCGGGGCTTCCCGCCGCCGAGCGCGAGGCATACACGGAGCAGCTCGGTGCGGCCAACCGCGAGATCAACTCCATCCGCGGCCCCGGCTTCGGCCCGCTCGCGGGGCCCCACGATCCGAGCTGGCGGCGGGTGTTCACCGGCATCGTCGAGGACGTCCTGGCCGACGGTGAACGCCGCGGTGTCGACATCGGCTGGGAGTACGACGTCGTACGTGCGGTGGTGGCCGAACACGCGGGAAGCCTCGACGAGGTGACCGAACCGCGTCTGGTCGAGTGGGACCTGTGGGACAGCAACGTCATGGTCCGCGACGGCAAGATCGCCTGCATCATCGACCACGAACGCGCCGTCTACGGCGACCCGTTGATCGAAGCGGGCTTCACGGGCACCCAGATATCCGCCTTCGGCGACGCGACACCCTTCATGCGCGGCTACGACCACACCGAGCTGACCGAGACCCAGCGGGTGCGCCGCCGCCTGTACTGCCTCCACCTGATGCTGATCATGGTCATCGAGACCGTGTACCGCGGCCACACCGACAGCAAGCAGTACGACTGGGCCCGCCCCCGTCTCGACGAAGCGATGGCACTGCTCGGCCGCACCCGCCGGTGACGCGCCGACGCGCCGCGCCCGCCACGGCAGCCGACCGCACCACTTCGCTCGGCACCGAGCCGGTGGGCCGGCTGCTGTGGCGGGCCTGCACCCAGACCACGGCCGCAGTCGGCGTCTACGGCATCTACGCCCTGACCAACGCCTGGTTCGTCGGCCATGGCGTGGGCGACACGGCGATGGCGGCGGTCAACCTGGTCGCACCGCTCCTGCTGCTGCTTGGCGCGGTGTCGACCACCGTCGGCGCGGGCGGCGCCTCCCTCGTCTCCCGTGCCCTGGGCGCGGGGGACCGGCGGGCCGCCGCGCGCGCCGCGGGCAACTCCTTCACCCTGTTCTGGGCCTGCGCGGCCGCCACCACCGTGCTCGGACTGACCTTCCTCGACCCGCTGCTCACACTGCTCGGCGCCCAGGGCGGCCTGCGCCAGAGCGCACGCCCCTACGCCGTCGTGCTGCTGTGCGGAGCGCTCCTCTCCACCGGCTTCTCCAGCCTCGTACGCGCCGAGGGCAGGATGGGCTACTCGACACTGCTGTGGCTCGTGCCCGTCGCCGTGCAGATCGCGCTCGATCCGCTGCTGATCTTCGGGTTCGGCATGGGGGTGCGGGGCGCCGCCCTGGGCACCGTCGGCGGCCAGGCCGTCTCCGCGGTGATGAGCCTGTGGTTCTTCTTCGCGCAGCGCCACCGCCCCTACCGCATCGCCCTGGGGGATCTGCGGCCCCACGGACCGACGCTGCGGGCCCTGCTGGGCATCGGCCTGCCCTCGTTCCTGGCCGGAACGGGCGTCACGATCCTGGCCGTTCTCGTCAACGCCACCCTCGCGGCCACCGGATCGGCCACCGCGCTGGCCGCCTATGCCGTCTGCGCCCGCTTGCAGACGTTCGTGATGATGCCGCACACCGGCATCGGCCAGGGACTACAGCCCATCGTCGGCTTCAACAGCGGCCGTGGCCTGACCGGCCGCGCCTTGCGCGCCCGCGATCTCGCCCTGCTCGCGTCCCTGCTGTACGGCCTGCTCACCGCCGCGGCCCTCGCCCTGCTGGCCGAACCCCTGGCCGGACTGTTCCTCAACGACCCCGGCACCGTCACCACCGCCGGACGGGCACTGCGCGTCATCGCCGTCGGCCTGACCGCCGCCGGAATCGGCCCCCTGGTGGCGGCCTACTCCCAGTCCCTGGGCCGGCCCGCACCCGCGTACCTGACATCCATCGGCAGCCTGCTACTGATCAAGATCCCGCTGATCGTGACACTCGGCCGGCTGGGCACCGGCGGCGTCTGGGCAGCACTGGCCGCCGGTGAACTCGCCACAGCCGCCGTGGCACTGGTGCTGCTGCGGCGCCTTCGCGGCGCTACCGCAAAGGCTCCTTGAGGAGCTGCTGCACGAACGCGCGCAGAGTCCCCGCCATGTCCACTTCCCCGGGGCTGGTCAGCCACTGCACCTGCAACCCGTCCATCAGCGCCACGAAACCCACCGCCGCCGTCTCGGCGTCGACCCCGTCCCGCAGCACCCCCTGCTCGGCCATCTCCCGCAGCGCACGGTGCACGTACGCGCGTGTCTTCGCGTAGTGCGCCTGGAAGTACCCGTGCGCCGGATGGTCCTCGGTGATGGCCTCGGCGGCCAACCGCACGTACAGGTCGACCATCCCCTGACGCCGAGCGTTGTATTCGGCCAGCTCGACCAGATGCCGGACCGCGGCCCGGGGCGAGGGAACCTTCGGCGCGACCCGCGCGTCGTCCTCCTCGTCCCGGCGCTCCAGCACCGCCGTCAGCAGCGCCTCGCGGTTGGGAAAGTAGTAGAGAAGACCCACGTGGCTGATCCCGGCCCGCTTCGCGATCTCCCGCAACGAGGCACCGTGATACCCCACATCCGCGTACACCTCGGCAGCCGCCGACACGATCTGCTCACGACGGGCGCGCCCCTTCGCATACCCCCGCGAAGACCCCGGCACATTGGCTTCACCAGCAGACATGCCCTCATCATCGCAGCAGCGCTCCGTGCCACCGTCGTGCAGGTGATGACGTGATGGGCCGGGGCAACTCGTGCGAGCTGCCCCGGCCGTACGAGCGCGCGGGCGTCCGACGGCGTACGTGCCCGGGTAACGCACCGGAAACGCGAGAAGCCTGTCCGTGCAGCCGCTCAGCCGCCGGTGCCCGCGGTGTCGACGGACGGGAGTTGGTCCGCCAGGTCGCCAGGGGAGTGGCCCTCGGCGGTGGCCAGGGACCAGAACAGCAGGGCCACGCCCGTCGCGCCGGGGTCGGGGAAGCCCAGGGCCCGTTCCCCGACGTAGGAGGCGCGGCCCATGCGGGCGCGGAGGTCGGCGGTGGCGCGGGCGCCGTCGAGGGCGGCCACGGCGACGTCCCGTACGTCGGCGCCCGCGTCCAGGGCGTCCCGGGCCGGCACCAGGGCGTCGACCAGGGTGCGGTCGCCGGGCTGGGCCTCGCCGACCCGCTGGATGGCGGCGAGGCCCTCGCGCACGCCCGCGCGCCAGGCCGCCCGGTCGTCGTCGTGGGCGGCGAAGGCGGAGGCGATCTCCTGGAAGAGCAGCCCCATGAGGGGGCCGCTGGTGCCGCCGACCTCGTCGAGGAAGATCCGTGCGGCGACCGCGAAGGGCGCCTCGCCGGGGGACTTCTCCAGGGCCGCGGCGGTCCGGTCCAGGCCCTCGGCGATGTTGTCGCCGAAGTCGCCGTCGCCGGAGATCTGGTCCAGGGCGGTCAGCGTGTCGTGGGCGGTGTGCACCGCGTCGGTGTAGGTGCGCAGGACGGTCCGCTGGTCGGTGGTCATCGGGTGGCCTCCAGGGTGGGGAAGGCGGCGGTGCGGGCGGGGGCGTTCCAGTAGGCGGCCCAGTCGTCGCGCAACGCGGTGACGGTGAGGGAGAAGCCGCTCATGTCGAGTGCCGGTACGAAGGTGCCGACGAGGCGGCCGGTCACGGTCAGGCCGCGCTTGTCCAGCAGGCCGGCGACCCGGGCGTGCACGGCGTGCAGTTCGAGCAGGGTGGTCGCGCCGAGCCCGCCGACCAGCAGCAGGACGTCGCGTTCGGCCTGCGGCAGGGCGTCGAGGACCTGGTGGGTCATGCGGTCCACGAGGGCTTCGAAGCCGGGGTGCTCCAGGGTGGTGGCGGCGCGTTCGCCGTGGATGCCGACGCCGTACTCCAGGGTGCCCGCCGGCAGCTCGAACGCCTCGCCGCCGCGCGAGGGCGAGGTCTGTGCTCGGGCGGCGACGGCGATGGACCGCGAGGCGGCGGCGAACTCGGCGCCGAGGCCGGCCAGTTCGTCCAGGCCGAGGCCGGTGTCGGCGGCGCCCCCGAGCAGCTTCTCCACCAGGACGGTGGCGCCCGTGCCGCGCCGGCCGGTCGCGGTCTCCTCGCTCTCGGTGGCGAGGTCGTCGTCGATCAGGACGCGGCGCACCGGAATGCCGTCGGCGCGCAGTCGCTCGGCGGCGATGCCGAAGTTGATGCGGTCGCCGGTGTAGTTCTTCACCACGTGCAGTACGCCGTCCGGGCCGGCGGCGGCCTTGGACGCCTCGTAGATCTGGCGGTTGTGCGGGGAGGCGAAGATCCGGCCGGGCGCGGCGGCGTCCAGCATGCCGCGGCCGACGAAGCCGGTGTGCAGCGGCTCGTGGCCGGAGCCGCCGCCGGAGACCAGCCCGACGCGGCGGTCGGGGTGCCGCTCGCGGGCGACGGCGTAGAGCGGGTCCTCGTTGACGCGGAGCAGCCCGGGGTGGGCCAGCGCCAGGCCGTGGAGGGCCTGCTCCACCGCGTCGTGGTCGGGCAGGAACAGTCGGTTCACGGAACCTGGGTCCTTTCGGGGAGGTGCTGGAGGTGCTGTGGTGCGGTGGAACCCTGGGCGGCGGGTGCCTCGCCGCGGCGCAGCCGGGTGGCGGCCAGCGCGGAGAGGACGGCGACGCCGACGCAGTAGGCGATGAGCCAGGCCCAGTGGCCGCCGCCCGCGGTCAGCAGGGCGGTGCCGATCAGCGGGGAGAGTCCGCCGCCGAGGGTGGCGCCGATCTGCTGGGTGATGGAGAGGCCGGTGTAGCGGACGCCGACCGGGTACAGGTTGGCGAACAGGGCGCCCTGGGCGCCGTACATGGCGGCGTGTCCGATACCGAGGCCGAGGGTCATGCCGATCACGTACCCCCAGAAGTGGCCTGTCTCCATCAGCAGGAAGAACGGTACGGCCAGGACCGCCTGGAAGAGGGCACCGGCGCCGGCATCGACTGAACCCCACCCGCTTGACGGCGTTGCCCCGAACGCCATCTGCCTCGAGGTCCACCGTGCACACCCCCACGCCCCAGCCCCACTCCACCGGGACCGACATGCTGGACGACGTGCTGTCCCGCGCCGAGGCCGCGGCGGGACACGCCCGGCTCGCCACGCCCGACGGGCGTGCCCGCCTGCTGACCGGCGTCGCCGACGCGCTGGACGCCGACGCCGGCACCCTCGTGCCGCTCGCGCACCGCGAGACACGCCTGCCCGAGGCACGCCTCACCGGCGAGCTGCGACGCACCACCTTCCAGCTCCGGCTCTTTGCCGAACGGCTCCGCTCCGGCGCGCTGGACGACGTGGCCGTCGACCACGCGGACCCCGGCCGGCCGATGGGCGCCCGCCCCGACATCCGGCGGACCACCGTGCCGCTGGGCCCGGTCCTGGTCTTCGCCGCGAGCAACTTCCCCTTCGCCCTCAGCGTGCGGGGCGGCGACACCGCCAGCGCCCTGGCGGCCGGCTGCCCCGTCGTCGTCAAGGCCCACCCCGGCCACCCGGAGCTGTCCCGGCGCACCGCGTCCGGCGCCGCCACGGCGCTGGACGCGGCGGGCGCACCGGCCGGTCTGCTCCAGCTCGTCGAGGGCGAGCGGTCCGGCGTCCGGGCCGTCAGGGACCGCCGGATCAAGCGGGCCGTCAGGGACCGCCGGATCAAGGCCGTCGGCTTCACCGGCTCCACCCGCGGCGGACGCCACCTCTTCGACCTGGCCGCAGCCCGCCCCGACCCCATCCCCTTCTACGGCGAACTGGGCTCGACCAACCCCGTCGTTCTGGTGGCCAGGACCACGTCGTCGCGGCGTCCGCGCAGGGCCCTGCCGACGATCCGTTCGGTCGCGCCGTCGCCGCCGTAGACGTCGGCGGTGTCGATGAAGTTGATGCCGGAGTCGAGGGCCCGGTGGATGATCCGGACGCAGTCGTCGGGATCGGGGTTTCCGTAGGGGCCGAGCTTCATGGTGCCCAGGCAGTAGGGACTGGCCTGGATACCGGTGCGGCCGAGGGTACGCATACGCACGAAAGCCGCCTTCCCAGGGAGTGACCGGACACTGTGCGGGCGCACGGCACGGCACACCTTCATGCCGCGCCGTGCGCCCGCGGCCGGGAGTCAGCCGGCATAGGGAACGGCGACGTCGAGCGTCCAGATGACGCCGTAGCGGTCCTTGACCATCCCGTACAGGGGAGCCCACCCGGACGGGCCGAGGTCCGTCATGATCGTGGCGCCCTCGGACAGGCCCTTCCAGTAGCCGGTGATCTCCTCGGCGTCCTCGCCGCGGACCGAGACGAAGAACGGCCGGTCGCCCGCGTCGTACGTCTGGTTCTCGCGGACGTCGTAAGCCATGACGTGGAAGCCGTTCTCGGCGCGGACCTCGCCCCACAGGATCCGGTCGGTGTCCGCCGGGTGCTCCACGGCCTGGGCCTGGCCGCAGGTGACCGCGACGACCTGCCCGCCGAACACCGACCGGTAGAACTCCAGCGCCTCACGGGCCTCGTCCCGGAAGTTCAGATGCACGGTGGTGGTGACGCTCATGATGTTTCTCCTGCTCAAGAGGTGTGTTTGCCGACAGGAGAAAGACTCGCAAGGGTAGGTGACAGGGTTTGTCACCTTCTCGGAAGAGAATCAGGGGCATGCCGAAAACCTCCGCTCGCCTCCTGGCCCTGCTGTCGCTGTTGCAGACCCGCCGCGACTGGCCCGGCAGCTTGCTGGCCGAACGGCTCGACATCAGCCTGCGCACCGTCCGCCGTGACGTCGACCGGCTGCGCGAACTCGGCTACCCCATCGCCGCGGCCAAGGGACCGGAAGGCGGTTACCGCCTCGGGGCCGGTACCGACCTGCCCCCGCTGCTGTTCGACGACGAGCAGGCCATCGCCCTCACCCTCGCCCTCCAGGTCGCCGCCACCAGCCCGGCGAGCGGCCACGCCGAAGCGGCCGCCCGGGCCCTGCACACCATCCGCCAGGTCATGCCCGCCCGGCTGCGCAACCGCATTGACCCCTTGCGGGTCACCGCCGTCGCCCAGCCCACCACACGGCCGGCCGCGGCCGTCGACGGCGGCAAACTGCTCGCGCTCAGCGCCGCCGCCCACAGCCACGAGACCCTGCGCCTCGACTACGGCGCCGAGGACCCCGACCGGCCCCCGCGCCGCGTCGAACCCCACCACGTCGTCACCTCGAACGGGCGCTGGTACCTGGTCGCCTTCGACCTCGACCGCCAGGACTGGCGCGTCTTCCGTGCCGACCGGATCACCCTGCGTACCCCCAACGGACCCCGCTTCAGCCCGCGGCAACTGCCCGGCGGCGACGTGGCCGCCTTCGTCACCAGCCGCTTCCGCGGCTCCACCGACACCACCGGTGCCTGGCCGTGCACCGGCACCGTCGTCCTCGGCGTGGACGCCGCCGCCCTGGCCCCCTACGTCCATGACGGCGTCCTCGAAGAACTCGGCCCGGGCCGGTGCCGACTCACCCTCGGGTCCTGGTCCTGGACCGCTCTCGCCGCCGCCATCGCCCGCTTCGACGCCGACATCACGGTCGTCGGCCCGCCCGAGCTCACCCACGCGTTCGCGCACCTGGCCCAGCGTCTCGCCCGTACGACCGGACCCACGACGTAGGCCGCGGGGCGGCAGCCGTCACCGCCGCCGCAGTCGCACCACCGCGCTCGGCCCGTCCTCCTTCGGCAGCCGCAGGGGCAGTCCGTGGGTGAGCAGCGTCGCCCCGTGGTGCTCCGCGCCGGTGGCCTCGTCGGTGTAGATGTCGGTGGGGGAGAGACCGGCCAGGCGCAGACCGCGGCTCCGGCCCCAGGCGATCACCACGACGCGGTCGTCCGTGCGGTACTGCACGGCGTCGTCAAGGCGGTACTGCTCGCCGAACTGGACCACCGGGCGGATCTCCTTGTAGAGCGCGACCAGTTCGCGGGCCTCGGCCAGCTCTGCGTCGCTCCAGCGGGAGAGATCGCCGCCGATGCCGAGGGCCCCGGCCATGGCGATGTGGAAGCGGTGGCGCAGGGGAGCGGTGCGCCCGGTGTACGGGTTGGGGCTGTCGGTGGCCCAGGCGGACATGGTGCGCGCCGGGTAGATCTGGCTGTAGCCGTGCTGGATGCCGATGCGGTCCGCGGCATCGGTGTTGTCGGAGATCCAGGTCTGGTCCGTACGGGCGAGCATGCCCAGGTCGGCGCGCCCGCCGCCGCCCGCGCAGCCCTCGATGCGCAGGTGCGGGTGGGCGGCGCGCAGCCGGTCGATGACCGCGTACACCCCGCGTGTGTGGTCGCTCCACAGGCGCTCGGCGTCGGGCCCCGCGGGCCAGCCCGCTTCCGTGAACGCCCGGTTCATGTCCCACTTGAGGAAGTCGATCGCGTACGTCGCGACGAGTCGGTCGAGCCACTTGAAGGCCCACTCGGTGACGTCGGTGCGGGCGAAGTTGAGGACGAGCTGGTGGCGGAGTTCCGTGCGCCGCCGGTGCGGCATGTGCAGTACCCAGTCGGGGTGTTCGCGGTACAGGTCGCTGTCCGGATTGGTCATCTCAGGTTCCACCCACAGCCCGAACCGCATGCCCAGGCCGCGGATCGTGTCGACGAGCGGTCCGAGACCGTCGGGGAACCGCTCGGGGGCCGGATGCCAGTCGCCGAGCCCGGCCCGTTCGTCCGTGCGGGCTCCGAACCAGCCGTCGTCGACGACGAACAGCTCGGCCCCGAGCTCCGCCGCGCGCTCGGCGAGTGCCCGCTGTCCCGCCAGGGTGACGTTCCAGCCGGTGGCTTCCCAGCTGTTGTAGACGACCGGCCGCGGCTCGTCGGGGCGGGGCAGCACGTGCGCGGCGATGTAGGCGTGCCAGCCACGGCTGGTCGCGCCGAAGCCGCCACGGCTGTACTGCCCGGCGAACACGGGGGTCCGATGGCTCTCACCGGGCCGCAGACGCCAGCCGATGCCGTCGTGTCCGGCGCCGCCCGTGACCGTGAACGGGGCGCCGGTGAAGTCGCGCTGGGCGGTGATCCGCCAGCTCCCGGACCAGGCGAGGACCATGCTCCACACCTCGCCGCCCGTCTCGTCGGCGTCGCCCGCGTCGACCATCAGCCACGGATTGGCGAAGTGCCCGGAGACTCCGCGCCGGCTGGTGAAGACGGTCTCCGCGTACGGGGCTTCGGTGCGGCGCAGCTGTGTCTCGCCCGACCACTGGCCGACCGTATGGCTCAGCCGCACACCCGAGGCGGCGGGGACGGACCAGGCGGCGGCGTCGCAGCGCAGCACCTCGATCGTGTCGTCGCCGTCGGCGGCCCCCAAGTGCCGCAGCGTCAGCGAGCGTTCGATGACGTCGCTGTCCTCGTGGACGGCGTAGTGGAGGGTGCAGCCGAGCGGGTAGTGGCGGTCCCGCAGCCGCACCCGCAGTTCACTGCCCTCGATCTCGTGGCCCTCGTAGTGCCACTCGACGCCGCGCGCACCGTCCGCGTACCGCACGAGCAGGGACGGGACACCGAACCGCGCACCGCCCTCGACTCCCAGTTCCTCGCCGCCGGTCGACGCGAAGCTGCTGACGACGCCGTCGTACGAGGGCAGGGCCGAGGCGTGGTCGAGCGTGAGCGGAGCGCCCCAGTGCAGATGGTGGGGTACGTCGTCGGCGCCGACGCGCAGGGCGTAGGACGTGGCCGGAGTGGTGAGCAGGAACGTGCGGCTGGACGCGTCGAAGGACACCGGGGACACCTGTTGCATGGCCACGGAGCTTAGGCGCCACTGCGTCGAATCAAAATATTGACGAAGGAAATTAATGCCTCTACGTTTCCCCCATGGTGCTGAACCGAGCGGTGCTGCTCGCGTCTCCGGCGGCCAACACGGTGTTCACCACGGTGCTCACCCGTGGACCGGTCGCCCGTCCGGAGATCGCCCGGCTCACCGGACTGTCCTCCGGCGCGGTCACCAAGGCGGCCAAGCCGATGATCGAGGCGGGCTATCTGGAGGAGCTGACGCAGACCGAGCGGACGGCTGAAGGGGCCGGGCGCCCGGCCCACCCCCTCGCGGTCCGCGCGGACCGCGAGTTCTTCGTCGGGGTCAAGGTCACCGCTGACGAACTCATCGGCGTCGTCACCGACTTGAGGGCCCAGGTCCGGGACGCCCGCCGGATGCCCGTGACCGGTCGCGCCGTCGAAGAGGTCGTGGCCGGCATCGCCGCGCTCGTGGGAGAGGTGTCCGCCGAGTACGCCGCGAGCACCCACCACGTCGGGGTGTCCGTCTCCGGTGACGTCGACCGCGCGGGCGGCCTGGTGCGCTATTCGCCCTTCCTCGGCTGGCGTGACGTCCCGCTCGTCGAACTGGTCGGCCGGGCGACCGGACTGACGGTGACCGCCGAGAACGACGTCAAGGCGCTGACCGTCGCCGAGCAGTGGTTCGGCGAGGGCGTGGGCGCCGACTCCTTCGCACTGGCCACCGTCGGCGTCGGCATCGGCTGCGGCCTGGTCGTCAACGGCCGTCTGGTGGCGGGCGGTTACGGAGTGGCCGGCGAGATCGGGCACATCCCGGTCGCCGCGGGCGACGGACCCCCGTGCCACTGCGGCGGGCGGGGCTGCGTGGAGTCCATCGCCTCCGAGGAGGCCATCGTCACCCGCGCCCGGCGCGCGTCCGGTGATCCGGCGCTCGACATGGCCGGCGCCATCGACCGCGCCCACGGCGGTGACGACGCCGTACGGGCCGTCTTCGCCGAGGCGGGCCAGGCCATCGGCCTCGGCCTCGCCGCCATGGTCAACCTCGTCGGGCCCGAACGGGTCGTCGTCTCCGGCGAGGGCCTTGCCGCGTACGACCTCTTCGAGGAACAGATCCGCGCCGCCTTCACCACCCAGGCCTTCGGCGCCGCCGCCCGCTGCCCGCTCGTGGTCCGCCCGCTGCCCTGGGAGGAGTGGGCACGCGGCGCGGCCGCCGTCGGCATCCAGTCCCTCTTCACGGCCTGACCTCCGCCGCCTTCTGCGCTTCCGTGAGGGACAGGTCGCGGACGAGTGGGGAAGGGCGGCGGCGGTCCCGCATCCGCCGGTGTCCCGTACCCGGGCACCGGAGGCGTACGGGTCAGGCCGCGCGGCCCAGTGCCGCGCGTTCCAGGTGTTCCACCGATGTCACCGTCTGGAGGCACGCGGTCAGTGCCCGGCTGCGGGCGTGGGAGACGCCGCCGGGTGCCGTCGGGTCGGTGAGCTGGGCGAGGCGGCCGCTGCTCGCGATGCGGTCGAAAACCTGGTGCAGGCTGCCGCCCTGCGGCGGGGTGTCGAGAGCGAGGTCCTCGGCGAGCCGGTCGAGGTGGTCGCGGACCTCGGCGGCGAACAGCGCCGTCTCGGGTACGGCGTCCGAGGGGGTGCGCGGCAGGCTGCCGTGCACGAGGGTGGCGGCGCGGGCCACGTCGAAGACGGCGGCCTGGATGGCTGCCAGCTCGGTGGTGTTCCAGCGGGCGCGGTGACTGCGCGGCTCGTGGGCGAGGCTGGCGATGGCGGCCTCGAGCTGTTCACGGGCGTGCCGGGCGTGGTGGCGCAGGGTGCCGAGGACGGCGGGGTCGACGGCGCCGGCACGGGCGTATCCGTCGAGCAGGGTGCCGAACAGGTCGCGCTGTGCCTCGACCCAGCGGGCGAGCAGTCCGGGCAGCCGGTTGTGGTGGTAGGTCGGCAGGATCAGGAAGATCGCCATGCCGAGCAGGGCGCCCACCACGGTGTCGGCGGCGCGCCCCCAGGCGGCCTCGGTGGTCGGGGCCAGACCGATGCCGCCGATGAGGAAGACGATCCAGGCGGTGATGAAGATGTTCAGCACCCACTGGCCCATGAGCAGGGTGCAGAAGGACAGCAGGGCGAGCGCGGTGGCGGCGACGACCAGCGCGCCGTGGTTCCAGATGTCCGGCAGCAGCAGCGCCCAGGCCACGACGCCTCCGATGACGGAGCCGGCGGACCGGCCCCAGCCGCGGGTGAGGGTGTGCCCGTAGTCGGGGAAGAGGACCAGGATCGTGGTGAGCGCGGCCCAGAAGCCGTGGGAGGGCAGGCCGTGTCCGCCGAAGTCGCCGGTCCAGCGGCCGATCGCCTCGCCGGCGGTGGCGCCCACGGCGAGACGGACGGTGTTCATGAACAGCGGGGCGCCGGGGCGCAGCGCCGCGGCCACCCGCTGCCGGGCGAAGCGGACCGCGTCGGCGGGGAAGCCGACGAGGTGGTGTTCGCCGAGTTCGAACTCGCCGGGGCGGTCGGAGCGGCGCAGTGTGTACCGGGTGATGCCGAGGGCTTCGGCGAGCCGGGGGAGCACCAGGTCGGCTTCGGTTCCGCGCCAGCGTTCCAGTTCCTGTGCGGCGGGGGAGTGGAGGGCGGTGTCCAGGTCGGCGGTGCGGCCGCTGCGGACCGCCGCGGCGACGGCCTTCAGCACCGTGGCCACCGCCGTGCGCGGTACGTCGGCGGAGTGGGCGGTCGTCTTCAGGGCCCGGCGGACCTCCTCGGCGGCGCCGTACAGGGCGAACAGCGGACCCGCGGGGCGCCGGGCGGAGGACGGCAGCACGCCGAGCGCGGTACGGGCGAGGGTGAACGGCGTCGACGGCAGCCGGCCCGCCGGGCCCTCGGCGGCGTACCCGGCGAGGGCGTCGTAGAGGGCGGCGAGGTTGCGGCGCTGGCTGTGGTGGCGCATGCCGTACGGCGGGAGGAACTGGGCGGCGACGACGAGGGCCGCGCCGACCGCGATCCAGCGGGCCATGACCAGGCCCTGGTCCACGCCGGGCGAGAGGTCCGCGGTGATCATCACGCCGATGACCATGAGGCAGGCGCGGATCCCGGGGACGATGCCGAACGCGCGCCACAGACCGGCGACGTAACTGCCGACGAAGAGGAAGGGGAGGAACCACCAGCCCAGCTCGTGCAGGTACACGCCCGCGAACACCGCCGCGCTGAAGACGGCGCCGCTGATCAGGCTGACGGAGAAGCGGGTGCGCGTGGCGGGCAGGAGTGTGCAGATGCCGCAGATGAAGGTGCCCACCATCATCATCGCCCACGCCATGCGGTCATCGATGGCCCAGCCGATGACCGAGCCCGCGACCAGGGCCACCGCGGCCCGCATCAGGTTCTGCGGATCGCTCCACCTGCGTTCGACGCGTGCCGCCGCCGTGAGCGTGTGGGCGAGGGATGGCCACCATGTCCTGCCGGTATTCATACATGTATGCTACATCTAACGTTTTTGGTTGCCAAGTACAACCTATGTGGGGCGCGGCACCGGGATGCGAAGTCTGCCACCGTGCTCCGGACCGCCGCTCAAGAGGCGAGCTGTCGGTCGATTCCGGCGATCACGGTCCTGAGCTGGCGCTCGAAGCGGGCCTGGTGGTCATGGCGGGCGTGGCCCGATGCGGCGACGAGGGGGACCTCGGGGCCGAGTCGCCGGTCGCGCTCGTCGGGCGAGTAGCGCGAAGGATCGGCGGAGGACTGTAGCCGCTCCTGCTCCTCGATGACGAAGCCGACGACGAAGGCGGTGACCATCTCGGTGGCGTCGAAGACGGCGGTGGGCGGGACGCCGGCGGCGACCCAGCGCCGCAGCCAGGGTTCCTGCGCCTTCAGGACGTCCGGGTCGGTGATGAGTGTGCCGCTGAAGGTGCGGGCGCCGTCGCGGTGCTCCAGGTATGTGGCGCGCAGCGCACCCGCGTAGGCGATGAGGTCGTCGAGCCAGTCCCCGGTGGCCACATGTCCCCTGAGTCTGTCGACGACACGGCGCTGGATCTCGGTGCCCATCTCGTCCAGCAGGTCCTGCTTGTTGTGCACGTAGTAGTACAGCGCGGGTGCCTTGACCCCGAGTTGAGCCGCCACCGCGCGTACGGTCACTCCGTCGATGCCCTTGGCGTCGAGCACCTCCAGAGCCGCGGCCACGATGCTCTCGCGGCTCAGCCCTTTCGCCATGCTTGACAACCTACCTCACCTTGGTCCAGTGTCTCGACGACCGGTTTTTAACTTAGTTAAAAAAGGAGCGTGTCGTGCGCGCTGTCGTCGTCACCGAACCCGGGACCGCACCGGTGGACTCGGAGTTCCCCGAACCTGAACCGATGCTGGAGCGCGATCCGGTGAGCCTGGTCGGCGCCGGAGTCCACCAGCTCGTACGGGCTCTCGCCGCGGGCCGGCACTACGGCAGCGGGCAGCAGTACCCGCTGGTGCCCGGCATCGACGCCGTGGCCCGGACCTCCGACGGCCGCCTCGTCTACACCGCCATGGCCGCCGCGCCGTGGGGCACGATGGCCGAGCGGATCACCACCCCGTTCGGGCTCGAACTGCCCGCAGGCGCCGACCCGCTCGCCGTCGCCGCCGGTGTCAACCCCGGCCTGTCGGGCTGGCTGCCGCTGGCCGCCCGGCACGAAGAGACGGGCGGCCTCGGCACGGTGCTGGTGCTCGGGGCCACCGGAATGGCCGGAACCATGGCCGTGCAGGCGGCACTTGCCCTGGGCGCCACCCGGGTGCTCGCCGCCGGTGTCGAGGGCGAGGCGCTGGAACGGCTGAGCGCCCACGGCGCGGAAACCGTCGCGATCGCCCGGGCCGACCGGGACGTGACACGGGACGCGCTGACGGTCGCGCTCGCGGGAGAGGCCCCCGCGCTCGTCCTGGACTACGTGTGGGGGCCGACCGCCGAAGCGGCCTTCGCCGCGCTGGCCCGGCACGGCCTCGGCGAGGACACCGCGGACATCGGCTACGTCCAGATCGGCACCCTCGGCGGCGCCGACGCGTCCGTGCCCGCCGTCCTGCTGCGCAGCCGCCGGATGCGGATCACCGGAAGCGGCGTCGGCTCGGTCCCGGTTCAGCGCCTGCTCACCGAGATCCCCCGGGTGATCGAAGCGATCGCCGAGGGCACCCTCACCGCCCCGTACACCGCCTACCCCATCAGCCGCGCCGGTGAGGCGTGGGCGCACACGGGGCCCACCCGGGCGGTCATCGTCCCGGACTGAGGGACTACCGGGCCCCCGCCACCGTCCATGACCGTCCTCCCCGTTCCGCCTCCTCACTCACTCGCTTCCTCGCTCCAGGGACACACATCACCGTGCACGCCAACCCTCATCACACACACCGCAGCGACGACACCGCCCCCAAGGCCCCGAACCCGACCCTGTCGGCCGACCGGCTGTCGGCCTTCAGTGACGCCGTCGTGGCGATCGCGATCACCCTGCTGGCGATCCCGCTCATCGACCTCGTGCCCGACGCGCTGGAGGACGGCGACAGCGCCGCCGAGGTCGTCACCCACCACATGGCGTCGATCAGCAGCTTCCTGCTGAGCTTCGTCGTCATCTGGCGCATCTGGACCGTTCACCACGAGGTGTTCGCGCGTACGGAGAGGGTGAGCGGGCGCATCGCACAGATCAATGTGCTGTGGCTGGTGTGCATCGTGGTCCTGCCCTTCCCGGTCGAGATGATCAGTTCCTACGGTGACGAGCCCTTCGTCCTCGCGCTCTATGTCGCCGTCCTGTTCGCCTCCAGCGTCGCGCTCGCGGCCATGGCCCTCCTTCTGCGCCGGACCGGCACCCCGCAGACGGCACCCGGCAGGGAGACCGTCGAGCAGGTGATGGGCAACGCCGCCTGTCTCGCGGTGGCCTTCCTGCTCGTCGTGGCCGCCCCCGGACTGGGGTTCTGGCCCCTGGCACTGCTGCTCGTCGACGGCCCCGTGCTGGCCCTCGTCCACCGCCTGACCCGCCGCAAGCCCGGCGGCGACGCCTGAGACACCACGCAAGACCCAGCCCCCTGCAATCCAAGACAACCTGAGGAGACAACTGCGATGTTCGGTGGTCCAGGCACGATCGTGCTGGTCATAGTGATGCGGGTCCTGGTGTCCCGCGCATGGCGCGAAGGCATCGGGCTCACGCTGGTACGCCGGCTGGTGGTCCCCGGCGTGGCACTGCTGATCGGAGTGCTCGCGCTCCTCGACGGCGCCTCGAAGGTCTTCGGGACACACCTGGTCCTGTTCGTCGTGCTCGCTCTCGTCGTGACGGCCACGGCCGGTGTAGTCCGGGCGCGCACGGTCGAGTACGACACGGTGCCCGAGGCCAGGGAGTACCCCGGCGGCATACGTATCAGGGCGCGCGGCATCACCCTGAAGGCCGACATCGTGGCCGTGCTGTGCGCCGCGGCACTGATCTACCCCACGATCGCCCCCGACGCGGGTATGTCCGCCGCGGGCGGATCACTGACCGTCACCCTCGCGCTCGGCGACATCATCGCCTCCGGGCTGCTGGTGCTGCGCGGCCGTCCGCCGCAGCTCCCCGCCGACAGCCGGCAGCCGGGTCTCAGCACCAGGTAGACGCCGAGTCCGATGCACGTCCCCCTTCCCAGCCCTGTGAAAGGCGGTTCGAGTGACCACCGAGACCACCCCTCCCGGCGAGGTGCCGGAGACGGCACACAGCAACCTGCACAGCGAACACGGCCGGCGCCGCGGTGAGCACCCCGGCCGTTCCCGCAACCCTGTCATCAAGGTCCGTGACCTGGCCTGGCTCCAGTTCGAGAAGCCCGATCTCGACCGGGCGGCCCGGTTCGCCCAGGACTTCGGCTTCGTCATCGCCGCGCACACCCCCGACGAACTCCGGCTGCGCGGAACCCTGCCCGGCACCGACGCCCTCGTCATCCGACGCGGGCCCTCCTCCCGGTTCGTGGGCCCCGTCTTCCGCGCCGGCACCGACGCCGACCTGGACCGGCTGGCCCGGCACACCGGTGCCGAACCCCTGCCCCTCGGCAGCGGCCGGCCCGGCCGGATCGTCCGGCTCCGCGATCCCTCAGGGGTGCCGGTCGGCATCGCCTCGGACCCGCGGGAGTACCCCGCGCTGCCCGGGCAGGTGGCGCTGCCGCTCAACACCGGCGCCCACTCCACCGGCGACTACGCCCGCGTCAACGTCCCCCAGCGGCCCGCCCGGGAGCCGTCACGGGTACAGCGCCTGGGCCACGTCGTCATGGGGACCCCGCACTTCCAGGCCGCGCTGGACTGGTACCTCGACACCCTCGGTCTGATCGTCAGCGACTTCCTCTTCCTGCCCGACGAACGCGACTTCGGACCCACCATGGCGTTCATGCGCTGCGATCGCGGCGGCGAACCCACCGACCACCACACGCTCGCCCTCCACCTCGGGCCCGCGGTGGAGTACATGCACTCCGCCTACCAGGTCGTCGACCTGGATGCCATGGGCGCCGGCGCCCAGTACCTCACCGAGCAGGGATACCGCCGTGCCTGGGGCATCGGCCGGCACATCCAGGGCAGCCAGCTCTTCGACTACTGGCGCGACCCCGACGGGCTCATGGTCGAGCACTACGCCGACGGCGACATGTTCGACGCCACCGTCGAGCCCGGCTGGGCGGCGATGTCCTCCTCCGGCCTCGCTCAGTGGGGACCCGCCGTCACCCGCGAGTTCCTCTCCAGCGAGGGCACCGTGACCCGGCTGCGCGAGGCGGTCGCGAGCCTGCGCCTCAAGAACACGGAACTGACCGTGCCCCGCCTGCTGCACCTGATGAAAGCGATGAACTCATGAGCATCTCCGTCCTGCGCACTGCCGACGCCTGGTACACCGAGCGCGACGGACGGGCCGTACGCATCGACACCGGCGCGACCACCACCGCGAACCTCCTCGGCGACCGGACGGCCGTCGAGAAGGCGCACGCCACGGCCGTGACCGGCGGCAACAGCGTCGACGTCCGCCACCTCGACCTCGTCTCCCCGGTCACCACGCCCTGCCGGGTGGTGGCCCAGATGGTCAACTACCGTTCGCACGCCCGTGACTCGGGGATGGACCCCGGCAAGGTCGTGCCTACGTTCTTCCGCAAGTCCTCGGGCTCCGTCTGCGGCCCCAACGACACCGTCATTCGCCCCGAGCACGTCCGCCTGCTCGACTACGAAGCCGAACTGGGCCTCGTTCTCGGCGCGGCGCTGCCCCCGGGAACGAACGTCACCGAGGAGAACATCGAGCAATACGTGGCCGGCCTCGTCGTGACCGACGACGTCAGCGCCCGCGACGTCCAACTGCCCCAGGGCCAGTTCTACGAGGCCAAGTCCTACCCCACGTTCACCCCGGTCGGCCCCCGCCTGGTCCTGCTCGAACCCCACGACGTGCCCCACATCGCACGGCTACGGGTACGGCTGTGGGTCAACTACGTCCTGCGCCAGGACCGCACCCTGAGCGACATGATCGTGCCGCCGGCCCAGGCCCTGACCCGCCTGGCACGCTTCCAGCAGCTCGAACCCGGCGACCTCGTCCTCACCGGCACCCCGGGCGGCACCGCACTGCGTTCCCCGCGCCCGGTCGTGCGGGCGCTCGGCTCGCTGCTGCCCGCCGATCGCAGGTGGCGGGCCCTGACGAAGAGGCAGGTGACCAACCCGGCCTATCTCCAGCACGGCGACATCGTCACCGTCGGCATCGCCACCGACGACGGCGCCCTCGACCTCGGACTCCAACGCACACCTGTGGAGCATCGCTGACGGCCGACCGGCAGGTGCCGTGCGGGATCCGACGCGGGGCGGTGTTCCCTGCGGCAGGCGGTGAGGGTCAGGCGCGTGGCAGCACGCCCAGGAGTGCCGAGGTGAAGGAGATCCGCAGAGCGTCACGCAGATCCAGGTGGAGCACGCCGAGAGCAGGCTCGTCCGCGTAGGCGGCAAGGACGCTGGGCGGTGGCGGCACGTACGCCGACAGGGCGCCCGCCGAGACCAGGCTCATCAGGCAGAAGAGCTGCGTGTCGTCGCCGAGTTCGGGCACGTGGCGGCGTACGAGTTCGGTCATGGCCGCGAGCCGCGCGAGGGAGGAGCGCTTGTGCTGCTTGACCACCTCGACCGAGACGTTGTGCTCGAGGACGCCGCCCTGCGCGCCGAAGAGGTCGCACAGCACCCTCCGGTCCGCCAGTGACCGGCTCAGGATCTCGGCCAGTTGGCCGGCCCGTACTTCGGGCGCCGCATGTGTCTCGATGCCCGCGGCCAGCTCGTCCGTCAGCTCGGCGAGCCAGCTCTCCAGGAACGCGTCCAGCAGTTCGAGCAGCACCGCTTCGCGCGACTCGAAGTACCGCAGGACGTTCGACTTGGCCAGGCCCACCCGCCGGCTGAGCTCGTTGAGACTCACCTCGGCCACGGGCATTTCGTCGAGCATCGCCGCCGCCGTGTCCAGGATCGCCCTGCGGCGGATCTCCCGCTGCTCCTCGCTTCGTGCCCGTTGGAATGTCACGTTCCCAGTCTAGCTTAAAGACCGCCGGTTCCTTGACAGCAGACCTGCGGTCTCTTACGTTGGTCGCGTAACAGACCGACGGTTCTTAAGGGGATGGGGCGTGCCATGAGTGGCGACTGGACCGAGCAGCACATACCTGATCAGCGCGGCCGGGTGGCGATCGTGACCGGCGCCAACACCGGGCTGGGCTTCGAGACCGCCCGGATGCTCGCGGCACGCGGGGCGGTGGTCGTCCTGGCGGTCCGTGACGTCGTCAAGGGCAGGCAGGCGGCAGCCCGCATCACCGGCGACGTCACCGTCCAGGCCCTCGACCTGGCCTGTCTGGACTCGATCCGGGCCGCGGCGGCCGACCTGCGCGCGGCCCACCCGCGCATCGACCTTCTGATCAACAACGCGGGCGTCATGTACACCCCGCGGCGCACCACCGCCGACGGCTTCGAGCTCCAGCTCGGCACCAACCACCTCGGCCACTTCGCCCTGACCGGCCTGCTCCTCGACCGGCTGCTGCCCGTCCCCGGCTCCCGCGTCGTGACGGTCAGCAGCACCGGCCACCGCGTCCGGGCGGCCATCCACTTCGACGACCTGCAAGGGGAGCGCTCGTACAGCCGCGTCGCCGCCTACGGCCAGGCCAAGCTCGCCAACCTGATGTTCACGTACGAACTCCAGCGCCGGCTCGCGCCGCACGGCACCACGGTCGCGGTGGCCGCCCATCCCGGCGTGTCCAACACCGAACTCGCCCGCAACACGCCCGCCGCGCTTCGCCTGCCCGTCACCTGGCTCGCGCCGCTGCTCACACAGAAGGCCGAAATGGGCGCCCTGCCCACGTTGCGCGCCGCCACCGATCCGGCCGTCACCGGCGGCCAGTACTACGGCCCCGGCAACCGGTGGGAGGTCCGCGGCTACCCGAAGCTGGTCACCTCCAGCCCAGACTCCCACGACCAGGCCGTCCAGCAGCGCCTGTGGACCGTCTCGGAGGAGCTCACCGGGGTGACATTCCCCGCGGCGCTGTCCAACTGGCGAGGAGTCTGAGGTGGTCCTCCGAGGGGGTGCCCGGCTCGGCCGCGTAGATGATCAGGTCGTGCACGGCCCGCTGCGGCAGGGGCAGGTTCAGGTGGCGGAAGGTCATCTCCAGACGGCCGACCTCGGGGTGGTTCAGCCGCTTGCTGCCTTCGTGACGGATCCGGACGTCGTGACTGGCCCACATGGTGCGGAAGTCGTGGCTGAGCGTGGACAGTTCGCCGACGAGCTCACGCAGGGCCCGGTCGTGGGGTTCGCGTCCGGCTTCGGCGCGGAGCACCGCGACGGTGGCCCTCGCGCCGTCCTCCCAGTCGACGAAGAAGTCGCGGGAGCCGGGGTCGAGGAAGAAGTAACGGGAGAAATTGGCGCAGCCCCGGTCGCCGGTGGTGTCGCTGTCGAACATCGGTGAGTACAGGGCCCTGCACAGCGCGTTGCTCGCGACGATGTCCAGACGTCCGGTGCGCACGAAGGCGGGGGCCATGGTCATGGAGTCCACCATCCACTGGACGGAAGGCGGGATCCTGACATCCTTGCGGCGGTGCGACCCGCGGCGGGCGGGGCGAGCCGCTCTGGCCAGATCGAGCAGGTAGGTGCGCTCGTCCTCATCGAGGAGCAGTGCCCGCGCGACCGCTTCGAGGACGTCCTCGGAGACACCGCCGATGTGGCCCTTCTCCAGCCGCGTGTACCACTCGGTGCTCACGCCGGCGAGGGCCGCGACCTCCTCGCGCCGCAGTCCCGGAACCCGGCGGCGTCGGCCGGTGGGCAGCCCGACCCGCTCCGGGGCGAGCTTGGCGCGTCGGCTGACGAGGAAGTCGCGGATCTCCGAGCGGTTGTCGGTGGGATCACCGGAGCGGTCTTCGGACGGAGGTGTCATCCGCCCACGGTACCCATGGCCCTGCCGGTCAAGAGAGGTTGCGTTTATACCCCCCCATAAACGCGGCCTTGCCCGCCTTGGACGGCGCCGGTTCTCTGAGGTCGGCGGATGTGACCGGCACTGCGTCATCGCGGGCCGCCGTCCGCCGTCCCCGTCCACACCTCAGGAGCACGACCATGACCAGCAAGACCGTACTGATCACCGGCGCGACCAGCGGTATCGGCGCCCACACCGCGCGGTTGCTCCTCGACCGCGGCCACCGCGTGGCCGTCACCGGCCGCGACGAGAGCAGACTGAAGGCATTCCTCGACGAGGCCGGCCACCCCGACCGGCTGCTGGGCCTGGTCGCGGACGCCGCGGACTGGCAGGCCACCGAGTCGGCCGTGACCCGTATCGTGGCGCATTTCGGTGCCCTCGACGCGGCGGTGGCCAACGCCGGATTCATGTCCGGTGACTCCATCGGGGCAGGCGACCCGGCACTGTGGCCGCCCATGATCCTCACCAACGTCCTCGGCCCCGCCCTACTGGCCCATGCCACCCTGCCCCACCTTGAAGCAACCGGCGGACGGCTGGTGCTCATCGGCAGCGTCGCCGGGCTGAAGAACTCTCCGGGCAACCTCTACTCGGCCACCAAGTGGGCCACCACCGGACTCGCCGAGAACCTGCGCCTGCACGCCACGACCCGCGGCATCGGTGTCACTCTCGTCAACCCCGGCATGATCGACACACCTTTCTGGCAAGGTGCCGACGTTCCCCCCTTCGCCCTGCCTCCGCAGCCCATCGCCGAGGCCATCTGCTACGCCCTCGACCAGCCTGCGGGCGTCGACCTCAACACCCTGACCATCCGGCCCCTGGGCCAGCCCGTCTGACCACGCCCGGTTTCCACACCACGCCGCTCGCCGACGCCCGGCTGACCTGCCTGACGGGTGGGTCAGCCGGGCTGCACATGAGCGATGCTGCCGGTCTCCTGCTGCCGCAGCTGCCCTCCTGCTGCTGAGCCGCCCCACCTCCAACACGCCGCGGCAGGTCCGCCAATCGGCGGTCAGCACACGGCAGGGCTCCGCTAATCGGCGGTCAGCGCACGGTACGGCTTCGGGAAGAACGACCAGTGATCGTCGCACCAGACCAGTCCGTCGTACGAGATGCCTGAGGAGTTGCCGGAGGAGTGGTACTGCCACGCGCTCCACACCCGTGCCGGCAGCAGCAGGTGCGCCACCGACCGGTATCCGCCGGGGAAAGGCCGGGACATCGCGTTGTCGTCCGCGAGCGCGCCGGCCGGTGCGAAGTGGATGCGGATCCGCGTGCGGCCCACCGGGTGCCGGAAGCCGATCCCGGCGTCCCACATCCGCTCGTACCGCTGCCGGGCGGGCTCCGCCGTCTCGCGCACGAACACCGCGGCGTAGTCGGCCTGCCGCGGCCGCAGTTCCCGCAGTGCGGCGCCGGTGCGGTCCATGGCGACCGTCCGCAGGATCGGCTCCAGTTGCGCGTACAGCGCGGCCATCGAGATCCCGGCCCGCAGGTGTGAGCCGACCGCGTCATGCTCCTCGGCGGTCGCGTCCTGAGCGGTGGCGAGCGACGGGTCCGCGCCCGGATCGCCCTGCCGCTGCAACGCCGTCTCGAATACGGCGTACGACGTCCGGCGCAGCGCCCGGACGGTCCGGTTCTCCTGCTCGGTCAGGCACCGGTCCGCGGACCGTGCGACCTGCTCGACGGCCTTGATCTGCGTGTAGATGTCGAAGAGCGGACCGGTGCCGTGCAGGCGGCCACGCTGTCGTTCCACTTCCATCAGGAATCCGTCGCGGTCGAGGGCGTCCATCTCCTGCCGGGAAGGGCCGAGAAGCAGCTCGCGCGGCAGGCCGGGCCGTTCCGTCCAGCCGCCGGTGCGGGCGTCGAAGCGGAACGCGATGACCCGGCCGTCGGCGGTGCGCACCACCTTCGCCGGGACGTTCCCGTGCCGGAAGAACGCGGGCAGAGTCTCGTTCCGGAACATGTCGTCACTGGTCATCGAAGTCCTCCGCCGCGTCCTGCGTCACCGGCCGCAAGGCAACGCCCTGTGGGGAGTTCACTGGGTGAGCCGACGGAACTCGCCGCGCCAGGCGTCGTACCAGGCGCGGAACCACGGGTGGCGTTCGGCGAGCGGAAGGACGGAGCGGACGGTCTCGTCGTAGTAGGCGCGTCGTTTCTCGGGCCGTGGATGCGTGTCGAGCCGCTGGACGTTGCTCAGCCGGTCGGCGAGCTTCACCAGGATCGCGTCGTCCGGGGCGCTGTTCAGGCTGTCCAGATAGGCGGCTCGCGCCTCCTCGCGGCTGCGGCCTTCGGGGCATGGTGGCTTGGTCACCCAGTCGACCAGGGCCGCCACGCGGTCACCGAAGTGCTCCCGGACCTCGTCGAGTGTGCAGGCGGTGTCCTCGACCACGTCGTGCAGCACGGCTGCCCTCAGGACGTCGGCATCGGTGATCCCGACGGCCTCGACGAGCACGCGCGCCGCTTCGAGCAGATGCTCCAGATAGGGCTCGCCCGCCGGTCGCGTCTGATCCCCGTGGTGGCGGCTCGCGAAGGCCGTCGCCTTGTCCAGCGCCGCCAGATCCGCCTCCGGGAGACGGTCCGCCCAGCTCGCGCGCAGGGCCGGCCAGCCCTCCTCCGCCGAGAAGGTCCGCATCACCGGCCGGCCTCGTCACCGGCGAACTTCTCCGCCCACAGGTCGAAACTGCGGGTCAGGATGCGACGCCGGTACACCTCGTCGGGCTCCGCGGCGGCCTTCGTGTAGGCCTCGGCGATGGCGCCGTCCACATCGAGTGTGCGCCGTGCGTCCTCCACCGCGAGGAGCCAGACGTGTTCGGTGACCCGCCTGCCCGTGACGGTTCCCGCGTCGGTCCGGCCGGTCGGAACGAGCCGGCCGGTCGTCGTGTCCAGTCGCCAGGCCGTCGCCGGGGTGCCGTCGTCGGCCAGATCCACGCGCACCGGCTCGGTGCCGACGAGGTAGTACGCCCGCTTCCGGTGGACCTGCTCCCACATCTCGAAGGTGGCGCGGCGGGACTGCCCGGGGCCTGCCTGCTCGTAGGCCGCGAAGATCTCCGCTTTGTCGTGACGCTGGTAGAACGAGGTCCGCAGCAGTTCCTCGCGCCGTTCCTCCACCGCCGCGACGAAGTCGTCCTCGTCGTGCAGCGGCCAGGTCTCGTCGTCCTCGAAACCGTGGGCGCATTGCAGGGCGGGGGGCGTGTCGGCCTCGAACTCGCCGGTGTAGCCATTGAGCCCGTACCCCTCGGCCGGCCGGCCGAGTACGGGATCCTCGGGGCCCCGACCCGCCGGGAAGGTCACGACGAGCTGACCCCAGCAGTCGAAGTAGCGCCACCGCTCCGAGTACAGCGGGGCCTTCGGGGCGTTGACGGTGACTGGTGCGGGCCGTGGAACCGCTTTCGCCGGTGAGGCCGACCGCCTGCGCCAGGGATACACCGGGCCGTAGACGTCGAGAAAACACCGGAATTCGGCCCAACTCGGCCAGGAGGACAGCTCTTTCTCGTTCTCCGGGATATTGACCGGCCGGAAATCGGCGACCTGTGCCCGCAGATCGGTCCGCTCTAGCGCCTCACGGACGGCGGCACGAGCCTGTCCGGCATCCGCGTAGTCACGGCCGTCGATGACGAAGGCGGCCCTCGGCTCCCCGTACGACCCGAAGGCGATCCATACGAAGGTCAGGTGCTCGTGGTACGGGATCGACCCCAGGTCCAGCGCGTTCATCGGGTCTCCTCCTGATCGAGCGCGGCCGCTTCGGCGAGCATGCCCTTGACCATCTCCGCGTCGGCCGGCGACATCTCCACATACGGCTTGAAGAGCGTGTTGTGCTCCAGGTCGGCAGCGACGGAAGCCCGCATCGTCGTCAATTGCAACTCGAAAGTATAGGGAACCCCGGCCACGTCCACCCGCACGACGAGCGGGATGACGCGGTACGCCGGATTCTTCTCCTTCGGCTCCGCGTACATGTTCTCGATCTCCAGGATGCGGCCACCGGCTCCCACACCGAAATGCCTCTTCGCCGCTTCCAGTACCTGTGCCAGATCGTGCATGTTGGCGGCGGTGATGCGCGCGCCCACCGCGTCGATGACGTCGCCCGCCCGGTAGCCGGGCCGGCCGGGGCGCGAGGGGGAGCCGGTCGACATGCGCTTGACCTTGTCCAGGATGCCCTCCGCGGTCTTGGTCCGGACACTGACGGACGAGTCGGGCGCCACCTGCGCCACGAACGCGCGCACCTCGGTCTCGACCGCGGACTGCACGTCCTCCCGCAACCGCCGCGCGTAGTCGGCAAGCTGCGCGGACTCCTCCGCGGTCGGTGTGCTGCCGACGCCGCGGGCCGGATCGATCCGTTTGGCCTCCTCGACGAGCACGGACTTGCGGTCCCGGCCCTCCGGGTCCCTGTTGACCGACGGATCCACCGGCTCGAACAGCGGCCCCCTGCCGGGGCTCCCCGCGCGGTACTCGGCGAGCGTCCGGCCGTCCAGTACGCGCCGGTCGGCGAGTTCGCCGAGGAGGGCGATGGTGGCGTCGCGGGTCCCCGGATCGGCGAGCGCTTTCGCGAGGTTGGTCGGGTGCAGGACCGAATCGGCCACCAGACGCCGCGCGATCCCGGCGACATCGGGGTGCGCGGTGAGGACCTCGTGCAGCCGGCTGCCCGCCATCTCCCGGTTCCACGCGGCGCTGTACTCCCGGCGGGCGTGTGCCTCGGCCGCGGCCGAGATCAGGGACTCGACCGGCGTCGGCGCCCGGCGCTCGGCCAGCGCCGTGGACTCCAGGTCGCGACGGACCTCGTACAGCGGGTGTTCGGCGGCCGAGGGTGCCTCGTAGGACTTCAGGCTGAACTTGAGCTCGGCCACGTGCCCGTTCGGCATCCGTACGTTCATCAGGATGCTGCGGTTGCCGCTGTCCGTAGCCTGCGCGACCCGGTCCTTGATGCGTACGATCTCGAGCCGCCGGTCGTCCTTCAGCGCGCTCAGGGCCCGGTAGAGCGAGTCGACGCTGTCGAAACGGATCCTCGCGCCGACGACGTCGACCAGCATCGAGGCGTCGCCGCGCTCCGACTTCGCCACGTACTCCTGGACCTTGCGCAGGCTGCGGCCACGGTCCTTGATCTGTCTGCGCCAGGACGCCTCGCCGCCGGTCTCGGCCGCGATGTCGGAGACGACCCGGTTGAGCTCCTCCTGGGCCGCCGGCGCCTCCGCCCGCAGCCGGTCGACGCTCGCCTCCTGGTAGGCGGAGTCCTCGCGCCGGCCGAGATCGAAACCGCGCTGCCGGTAGCCCTCCTTGGTCGTGCCCGCCGCGATCTCCCTGCCGATAGCCAGCTGATCGGCCCTGGTCAGAACCTGGTTGGGGCTCTCGGCACGCAGGTCTTCGACGATCGAGTCGACCTTCGCCCGGATCTCGGGGGTGATCTCGCCGCGACGGACCGCGTCGGCGATACCGGCGCTCTCGAGCCGGTTCCGCACGTCCCGGAGCGCGGCGTCCAGCATCGTGACGGAGTCGGGATGGGACAGCAGACTTTCGCGGGCGACGGGGTTGGCGGTCAGCGCACGGTCCAACTCGGGCCAGTCCCGGCGCAGTTCCTCGAGTCTGACCCGCGCCGTCTCCGACTGGTCATGGCCCGTCGACCGGCCGTCCTCCCGGCCTCGCCCGGTGCGCCGGCCCGGTCTCTCCAGCGGCCCCGCCGCGCTGTCCTGGACCGCCGCCTCCAGCCCGGCCCTGGCCATCAGGCCCAGGGCGTCGCCCGCGTCGCCGTGGAACCTGCCCGTCGCCGCACCTACGCCCAGTTCCACGCCCTTGCCGGTCGCGCCGCCGAGGAACGACGACGTGCCGCGCAGCGCCGAGCGCGCGGCCAGCGAGTCACTCAGCGCGTCGCCGAGCGTGGCACGCGGCCCGCCGGCGACGGCGCGGCCGACCGGCAGCGACTCGAACGCCTGCGAGGTGAGGGTGGAGGCCGTGCCCGCGAGCGCGCCGGTCAGCGTGGCTTCGAGCAGCGCCGCGAAGCCGGGTCCGAAGCCTTTCTTCCAGGTGGCCTCGTCGAGCAGGGCGCCGCCGAAGCCGCCCAGGCCGCCGGTGGCGGCACCGATCACCGCCAGGTCGCCGAGCGTGCTGCCGGTGATGGAGCCCATGGTGCCCGCCAGACCCTCGGCCGAGCGCAGCGTGGTCATCCCGGCGGTCAGGCTCTGGGTGCCGCCGCGCGCCACGATGGACAGGTGCTGGCCGACGCCCGCCGTCAGGGCCTGCACGGCGGTCATGCCGAGGTCGACGGCGGCCTGCTCCCAGCCGTACCGGCCGCCGCTGACGGCGCTGTGCACGGCCATCGAACCGAGGCCGGTCAGTCCGGCGATGGCGGCCAGCAGCAGCGGACTGGCCGCGCCGCCGGTCGCGACGGTGGCGACGGCGGCGGCGACCGCGCCGACCACCATGACCGCGGTCGTCAAGTAGTCGGCGTAACTGTCGATCTGCGCGGCGTAGTTCTCGGCCGCCAGCTTGCTGACGCGCACGGCGGAGGCGAACTCGCGCGGGTCCTTGCCCGTGTAGGAGCCGGTCTTGGCGTCGAACAGGGTGCCGCCGGGCGCGATGGACCGGCCCGAGGCATCGGTCCAGACCGGGTTGCCGTGGTCGTCGACACGGACGGTCGCGCCGCCCAGTGAGGTGGTGAGCCGGGACGACGCCGACGTGAGCGACTGGTCCGCGAGGCTGTCGTCGGCCAGCCAGGAGCCGAGCCAGCCGGTCTCGTCGCGCTGCTGCTGGATGCTGAACGCGGCGACCTCGGCGCGCTCCCGGTCGTTGCGCGGCTGACCGAGCAGCGCCCGCTCCATCCGCAGCCGGTCGTCGCCGGACAGCTCGGTGAACCAGCCCTTGCCGTCGAAGGTGCCGAGGTCGTCGTCGAGCGCGGTGCCGGTGAGGTTCTTGTACTCGACGCGCATCGCGGCGATCTCGTCGCGGTCCATCCGCTCGACGAAGCGGAACATCAGCTCTTCGTCGGTGCCCGCGCCCTTCGAGGCGTAACTGACGGCCAGCGCGGCCGTCTTCGGCGTCGGGTACTCCTCGTGGGCGAGACGGACGGCCAGGTCGCCCGCGTCCTTGTCGTCGCCGTACGCGGTGCGCAGCCGGCCCTCCAGATACGCCTGCGCGGACGCGGGCGTGCCGGACCGGTCCGCGCCGCCGTAGTCGGCGGCGTACTTCTGGAACACCTGGTCGCGCTCCTGGAGCGCCTGCCGGGCCGCCGCGGTCTGCTCCTGAGTCGGCTGCGCCTGCGGCTTGAGCCGCGGGTCGACCAGCGCGGCGTCCAGCTTGAGCATGTTCGGCCCGCCGGCCCGCTCGGTCTCCACGCCGAGCCGGGCCGCGCGCGCGGCCACGGTGTCCTCGCCGCCGTGGACGAGCGCGACCGCCAGGTCCCGGTTCGCGCCGGTGATCTGGCGCGTCTCGGTCCGCGAGGTGCCCTCGGGCCCGGCGACGACCACCTCGACGGGCGCGAGCACGTAACGCTCGACCGCGGCCGCGGCCTCCTGCGGCGAGATCGCGGCCGCGGAGCGCCCGGTGCCGCCGATGATGCCCGCGAGTTCGCGCTGCACCGCCGTCCGGCGCTCGTCCGCGCTCACCGGGGTACGGCCGCGCTCGGTCGCGGCCTTTCCGTACTGGATGAGGGCGTCGTGCAGCGCGTCGGAGTCGCCGGCCTGACGCGCCGCGTCGACCTTGTCCTTCATCCGGAACGCGTCCGCGAGGTTCTGGTTGCCGGCCGCGAGCGCGTCGAACACCTTCAGGTCGGTGCCGCCGAGACTGTCGCGCACGTCGGCGAGCGCCTCCGCGCCCTCCTTGCTGCCCTTGAGCCGGTCGAGCTCCTCGGGAGTGAGGTTGCGCATGAGGTCCTCGATGCGCGCTTCCTCGTCGTTGTACCAGTGGGTGGAGGCATCCAGTTCGGCCGCGGCGCCCGCGACCTGGTCGCCGCTCAGGTAGGCGAGCGCCGACGTGAGGTCCGCACCGCTGAGCTCGTCGCGCAGCGCAGCCTCGAGCGAACCGTGATGGTCGCGTTCCCACATCCAGCTCAGCGCACGGCCCTGCGTGGGCGTCATCCCGCGCAACGCCGTCGACACGCCCGCCTCGTCGGTGCCCCAACCCGAGAACGCCCGCACCAGACCGGACTCCCGCGTCTCCAACTTCGCCGCCACCTCGGTGGCGGCCGCGTCGAGCAGGCCGGCCAGCTTGACGGCCGGGTCCAGATACGGCGTGAAGATGTCGCCGATGTAGTTCGTCCGCGTGGTGTCCGTCGTCGTCTTCCACTCGCTGAACGGTCCGGTCATCGCCGCCTTGGTCGCGCGGATCGCCTCGCCGAACACCCGCGCCAGCGGCATGGCCCACGCGTCCGCGACCTGCCGGACACCGCGCGCCGTGGCCGCGAAGGACGCGTCGTGCCCGTGCACGAAGTCGCCGATCCCCTGCTCACCGGCCTTCCCCGCTTCGCGCAGCGCGCTCGCCGCCTCCCCGCGCGCCCGCCCGGTGGCCTGGGCCGCCCCCCGCTCGGCGTCGTCCACCGCCGCGCCGGTCGACGCGTCGGCCCGGGTCACCATGCGCTGCTGCTCGGCGGCGAGCTGGTCCACCTTCGGCCCGGTGTCCTCGGCCGCCTGCTGCGCGGACCCGCGCAGGCTGTCCCCGCCCGTCTCCGCCGCCCGCTCGAGCCCGTCGTGCACCGCGGTGACCGGCTGTTCGAACGCGGGCAGCCCGGTGGACGCGGCCACCTTCAGACCGGTCAGCTCCGCGTCGGCCTGCGCACGGGAGCCGTGCACCAGCCCATCGGCCTCACCGACCAGCCGGGACCGGGCCGCACCGTGCCGCAGCTCGATCGACTTACGGGCGTCCCCGGCCATCCGGCGCAGTGCCTCGCGGCCGCTCGCGCCCTGTTTGTCGAGGGCGGCGTAGGCCATGCGGGCCGCCTTCTCCACCGCGGCCCGGCCCTTCGTACCGATCTCGTTCTTGCGTCTGTCCAGCGCCGTGGCCAGCTCGCTCTGACTGAACTGCGTACGTACGACGGGGATCTGGTCGCGGTAGGCCGCCGCCTGCGTGTCGGACGCCGAACGCAGCGAGTCCACGGCCGCCTTGGCCAGCCCAGGTACGGCCCTGCGGCGCGCCTCGTTCTCGGCCTCCGCCAGCGGCGTCGCGCCGCCCGGGAACAGCTTGGACGCGGACGCGCCGTAGTTCTCAACCGCGGGTATCGCCTGCCCGGCCGCGGTGGTGACGTCCACGGCGCTCTGTTCCAGCAGGTCGGTATAGCTCGACGCCAGATCGTTGACGATTGCGGTGATCTGGTCCGCGGCCGTGTCCGCGTTGGCTCTCAACCGGCGGAGCGCGCCGGCGGAGGCGGCGGCGACCTGCCCGCGGCTGCGCCGCAGGGCACGATCGAGACCTACGGCCCCCTCCTGGTACGCGGCGTCGACGGTTTCCAGCGTCTTCAGGCGCAGCTCGTCCAGCTCGCCCTCGGTCTCCGCGACCCGGGACCGCGTCCGGCCCTCCACCCGGTCGTGCCGGTTCGACGCGGCCCGGCCGAGCCGCTCCAGCAGCGCCGACTGGGCGTCATGGGCGCGCCGGGCGCGCTCGACGAGCCGCGCGAACGCCTGAGCGGCCCTGGCGAACGCCTCCCGGTCGGCGGCGTTCGCCCGCGGCGGTGGCGCCGGCGCGGTCGGCGCGCGGAACCGGCGGGCGAACGACGGCAGTGACAGCCGCGACAGCCGCGCCGGGCGGGCCGGGTCCACGCCGGTGCCGGGACGGCCGACGACGCCTCCGGCCTCCCGGCCAGGGGTACCCGGTGAGTGAAGACCCGCGGCTTCCTTCTCCTGCGCGCCCGTGCCGGGGCGGTCGCCGGTGCCCTTCGTCTCCTTCTGAGGCTCCTTCTGGGGGTCCTGCTGGTCGGGGTGAGGCGGGGTCGGGGGCCGCGTCTTCGGCGTCTGCTGCGTTTCCTGGACGGGCTGCGACTCGGGCTGCGACTCGGGTTCGGCGCCGGGCATAGGCATGGCCCCGGGCTCCGGGTTCGCGCCCGGCTGCGGTTTCTGGGGCGGCTGTTGCTGTGCCGGGAGCTGTTGCTGCGCGGGGGTGGGTTGTTCGGCTGGGGGCTGCTGCTGTGCCGGGGCGGGCTGCTGTGCCGGGGCGGGTTGCTGGGTGGGACTGCGTTGCTCGGTCGGAGTGGGTTGCTGTGCGGTGGGCAGCGTGCTCGCCCGAGTCGCGACGGCCTGATTGCCGATCAGGTCCTGCCCGGCCAGCAACCTCTGTCCGGCCAACCCGGGCGGTCCGGGCCCGGGTCCCGGTGGCGCGCCACCCATCGCCGCGGCCGTCGCCGCGTTGCCGATCCCCGCCCCCGTCCGGTCGGCCGAGGCCTGCCCGCCTTGTGTCGCCGGGCCCGACGCGTACACGGCCGGTGCATACAGATCCGACCCCTCCGGTGCGGTCGGCCCGCGCGGTTGCCCGGCCGGGGACACCACCGGTGTCGCCGGCTGAGGCATACGGGCCTTCGCTGGCACAGGCATGGTTGGCGCAGAATGACACCCGTGACGTCGCGACCTCGCCTTCGCGGCGTCACGAGGGCGTTGCCGGCACGATGACGCCCCACGAAGTCGGCGGGTGTCCGGGTGAGGCCCCGGTTTTCACCCGAGGCGGTTGTCCGAGGCGATTGTCCGAGGCGATTGTTCGTCATGGCTGGAGGGGTGATGTATAGCGTCCGGGCTGTGGGCATCCTGGACTCGACCGACTGGTCCGGCCTCCATCACGCCTATGGCCGGGCGGTGGACGTTCCAGGACAGCTGGCCGCGCTGTCCAGTCCCGATCCGGCGGCTCGACGTTTGGCCGTGTCGGCCCTCTCCGGCAACGTCTACCACCAGGGCACCCGGTGGCCCGCGAGCGCTCATGTGGTGGCCCCGCTGGTCACGCTCATCAATTCGCCCTCGACGCCCGATCGGGCCACAGTGCTCGACCTGTTGCGCCTTGTCGCGATCGGTGACCTGAGCGATGACCAACTGCCCTTCGACCCCGTGCGGGCGTTCGTCGGGGTTGACCGGGCCGGTCCGTCGGACGAGGCGGCGGTGATCCGGACCCTCTTCGAGGAGGACGACCCGGACATCGAGGCCGTAGCGGACGTGGCCGAAGCCGTGGCGAAGCGCTGGGCCGCCGCGGCCGAACGACGCGCGCCTTCCTTCCTCGTTTGGCTGGGGGATCTCGATCCGGCCGTGGTGACCCGCGCGGCGGCGCTGACCGTCTGGTTCCCCAAAGTCGCCGGGCTGGCGGGCGCGCTCGCCGACATACCGTGCGGCTCCGATGGAGACGCTGGCGCCAGTAGTGCCAGTAGTGCCAGTAGTGCCAGTAGTGCCCGGGCGTCGGTGAATCTCGCGCTGGGGTTTCTGCCCGGGCCGCCCGGCGCCGCCGAACTCGCGTCTCTGACCGCCTGCTTGGAGTCCGGAGACGAAGCGGTGCGCGTCACCGCCGCGGTCGCACTGGCCCGTCGGCGGCCGGCCGTGCTGCCCGACGCGGCACTGAACGTGCTCGTCCAGGCCGATGACGAGGAGGTCGCTGGAGTCGTACCGGGGTGGGACCGTTCGCTGCGCGGGCACGTCGCGATTGCACTGCGCCGCCTCGGCCTATGAGCTGAACCAAATCTCTCAGCGGGGAGGCGGTGTGCGACGGTCCCGGCCCCGGCCGGCGCCCCGCTCGCAACAGCCGATGGCCTGTCAGATGCAGCATCTAGGCTGTCGCGGAGATCCGATCAAGGAGCAGGGCAGTGCGAATAGAGCGTCACCAGGTGGGCGGGGCCGTCGTCTCGGCAGCACGCGAGGACTTCACGAACCGCATCGGGGGCCAGGTGCGGTCCATGTCGAGGAGTGTCCGGATGGCCACCTACGAATGGCAGTCGATCGCGGACGAGTTCCTCGACTATCTGGGTGCTCTCTCCGTCGCGACTTCGCCGAGCAGGCGCAGGGGACGCCCATCAGCGAACTCGCCACCGGGCTGACAGCCGTGGTCCTGGACGACACCGGCAACGACGAGGAGTATCCGCCGAGCGCGCAGGCCGGACTCGCCGCCGTCGACGCGGCCCTGGACCGCATCCCGACCGCGACACCAACGCAGCACGCAACATCCGGGCCGCTGGACGAGCGGACCGGCTAAACGCCTCGCTGAGCGTAGGTAAGACCAGGGCGAAAGTCCCGGCACAGCGCGTTGAAGCAGGAAGCCACCGGAAGGGGCAGACGACCCAGGCCGGAATCCTCGCCTTTCAGGGCGAGGAGTACGTCAACGGGAACACATCACGTATGCCGCATGGGCCGGGCCGTGAAGGGGTGATGGGCGAAAGGGCGCGCTGTGCGCTGCGCAGGGTAGAAAGGGATCATGGCAAGGAAAGCGGCTCCAGCGGATTACATGGACGACGTGGATGCGGTGACCCGAGTGGTGCTGACGGCGTCGCGGGTACTGGTCGCGGTGTCGGCACGTTCGCTGGCCGAGGTCGAGGAGCGGGTGACGCTGCCGCAGTTCCGGATGCTGGTGGTGCTTTCCACGCGTGGGGCGACCAAACTCGTGGGGCTGGCCGACCTGTTGGAGGTGGCACCGTCGACGGCGATGCGGATGGTAGACCGGCTGATCGCGGCCGGTCTGGCCGAGCGGCGCAGCGACCCGGACGACCGCCGCGCGACGTTGCTGCAGCTCACCGACCAGGGACGCCGCACCGTTGAGGACGTCACCGCGCGCCGCCGCCAGGAGATCGCGTCCATCGTGCAGCGTCTGGCCCCCGAGCAGCGGACGGCGCTCATCGCCGCGCTCGGCGACTTCAACGAGGCGGGCGGTGAACCTCTCGCCCCGCCCCTGGACGTGGACACCGGCCTGTATCCACTGGGCTGGGGCGATACGGCAACGGCAGGCTGAGTGCAATTGTGTGGGTCTCCTGGAACGTGCGGGGGCGCCGCGAGCGGCCCGGGCGCGTGACGTTCCAACCCTGCCTGCTGGGACGGGAAGTGCCGGAGTACCGCTCGGGTTGCCGGATCGCGGCAGATTCTAGTCCGGCGAAGCGTCCGGCAGGACGCGGTGCGCGCGAGCCGGCTGGAGCGGGCTGTGCAGCGCCCTCAGTGCGCCCTGGTGGCTGAGCCGGCCCACCGGGCGGCCCGTGCCGGGGTCGAGCACCGGCAGCCCGGTGCCGGGTGCCGCGAGAAGGGCGTGCAGCGCGCCGGCGAGGTGCTGGTCGAGGGTGACGGAGGGCGGGGACTCGGCGAGATCGCCCGCGATGGCCGGGGCCCCGTCGGGCTGTTCGGCGGGCGGATGTGCTCCGCGGGCATGAATTTTCCTGATCAGGCGGCGTGTCCTGCGGGCCTGCCGACTTCATTATTGCACCATGCAAATATAATGGGAACGGCGCACTCCGCACCTGCCGTGCGCCTGGGCGGCCAGCCGGCCGACTGGCCCGTACGCCGACGGAAGGCGCGTCTGTGGATGCCGTACTGCACGCCCTGTCCCGCGCCGGTTCGATGGCCTGGGAGATCGCGTGGGCCCTCGTGCTCGGCTTCGCCCTGTCGGCCGTGGTGCAGGCGGTGGCCCGCCGGTCCGCCGTCGTCCGGCTCCTGGGCGACGACCGGCCGCGTACCCTCGCGCTCGCGGTCGGGCTCGGCGCCGCGTCGTCGTCCTGCTCCTACGCGGCCGTGGCGCTGGCGCGGTCGCTGTTCCGCAAGGGCGCGCACCTCACCGCGGCGATGGCCTTCCAGATCGCCTCGACCAACCTCGTCGTCGAGCTCGGGGTGATCCTGGCTCTGCTGATGGGCTGGCAGTTCACGGCCGCCGAGTTCGTCGGCGGACCGCTGATGATCGTGTTCCTGGCGGTGCTGTTCCGCCTGTTCCTGCGGGCCGGGCTGGTGCGACAGGCGCGGGCGCAGGCCGAGCGCGGACTCGCCGGTGCCATGGAAGGCCACGCGGCGATGGACATGTCCGTACAGAAGGAGGGCCCCTTCGTCCGGCGTCTGCTGTCCGGCGAGGGGTTCACCGCCGTCGCGCACGTCTTCGTCATGGAGTGGGCCGCGATCCTGCGCGACCTGGTGCTCGGACTGCTGATCGCCGGAGCGGTCGCCGCGTGGGTGCCCGACACCTTCTGGCAGGCGCTCTTCTTCGACGGCCACCCGCTGGCCGCCAAGCTGTGGGGACCCGTCGTCGGCCCGCTCGTCGCCATCGCCTCGTTCGTCTGCTCCGTCGGCAACGTTCCGCTGGCCGTGGTGCTCTGGCAGGGCGGCATCAGCTTCGGCGGGGTGATCGCCTTCCTCTTCGCGGACCTGCTGATCGTGCCGATCCTGAGCATCTACCGGAAGTACTACGGCGGGCGGATGGCGGGCTTCCTGCTCGTCACCTTCTACGTGGCCATGGTCGCCGCCGGGTACATCGTGGAGTTCGTCTTCGGCGGCCTCGGTCTCGTACCGGACCGCTCCGGCGCGCGGCTCCCCGGCGGCGGCATCACCTGGAACTACACGACCTGGCTCAACATCGCCTTCCTCGCCCTGGCCGCGGTCCTCGTGATCCGGTTCGTGCGCACCGGCGGGACGGGGATGCTGCGCATGATGGGCGGGGCACCCGGCGGCAGCGACAACGGCAGCGACGAGGGCAGTAATGGCGGCCACCACCACTCTGGCCGTCGCCGTTGACGAAGACGGTCGCCCACGTGCGGACCCACGTGCGGACCCACGTGCCCGGCTGCCGTCTCGAACGGGCAACGTCCGATTCAGCATTCATCAGATGAAGTCATCGGATGACTGTGTCATGGCATAGGACGTTGGACGGCCGGTCCGCAGCACTTGCGGCGTCGGCTCGCTCTCCGGGAGGGTAGCCGGTAAGAGCGCAGGTGAGGAAAGTCGGGCTGGGCCAGCCGTCAATTCGGTTTCGACGGGGTCTTGTCACGGTCGCCGACGCCGCCGTACCGTCCTGGATACCCCCACATACATCGGAGGAATCACACCCTCTCGTGCGTTCGTTGACGCTGTGCGTGCCGAACCCCCGTCCGTTCCCGCCCTCGTCGGGCGTTCAAGTCGTACCCCATGTGTTTAGTGCGCAGACCGTCCCGTGATCCGCTCCAGCCTCGTCCCGCCTCGCGGCCCCGTCCGGCCAAGGAGAGAGCACCGGTCATGAAGTCCGCCCGCACCCGCTCCAGAGCCGCAGCAGCCGGCACCGTCATCGTGTTATCGGCCCTAGCCACCGCGTGCAACCGTGACAGCGCGGGGTCCGGCGCGGGCGGTGACAAGCCGGCCATCGGCATCGACCTGCCCCGCTCCGACTCCGACTTCTGGAACTCCTACGCGGAGTACGTCAAGAAGGGCATCAAGTCCGACGGCATCAACGCCCTGCCGCTGAGCAACTCGCAGAACGACGTGACGAAACTGGCCGCCAACGTGCAAGTCTTCGAAAACAGCGGCGCCGAGGCCGTCGTCATGGCTCCGCAGGACACCGGGGCGATCGCATCCACGCTCGACGATCTCGCCGCCAAGAAGATCCCGGTGGTGAGCGTGGACACCCGCCCCGACAAGGGGGACGTCTACATGGTCGTACGCGCCGACAACCGGGCGTACGGCACCAAGGCCTGCGAGTTCCTCGGCGAACGGCTGCACGGCAAGGGCAAGGTGGCCGAGTTCCAGGGCGCTCTGGACTCCATCAACGGGCGGGACCGCTCCGAGGCGTTCGCGGCGTGCATGAAGAAGAAGTTCCCGGACATCAAGGTGTTCGAGCTGCCCACCGACTGGAAGGGCGACGTCGCCTCCGCCAAACTGCAGAGCCTGCTCGCCCAGCACCCCGATCTGAACGGCATCTACATGCAGGCCGGCGGGGTCTTCCTACAGCCGACGCTGGCCCTGCTCGAACAGAAGAAGCTGCTGAAACCAGCGGGGGACGAAGACCACATCACGATCATCTCCAACGACGGCATCCCCCAGGAGCTCGACGCCATCCGCGAGGGGCAGATCGACGCCACCGTCTCCCAGCCCGCCGACCTCTACGCCAAGTACGCGCTGTACTACGCGAGGGCCGCGGCTGAGAAGAAGACCTTCGAACCGGGCAGGACGGACCACGGCTCCACCATCGTCAAGATCGCGAACGGCCTCGAGGACCAGTTGCCCGCACCGCTGGTGACCAAGGACAACGTGGACGACAAGGCTCTGTGGGGCAACGCCGTCGGCCAGTGACCGGCCCGGCCGGCACCGGGCCCCCGGCTGGTACCTGACGCCACCTTCCCCGCTTCTCAGCCCACCAAGGACGGTATCCACCATGGCGGACACCGATACCGGCACCGCCCCGGCGCACGGGGACGGCGGGCCGGTGCCCGTGGTCGAAGCCACCGGCATCAACAAGAGATTCGGTGCCACCGTGGCGTTGCGCGAAGCACGTATCACCGTCGCCCCCGGCGAGTCGCACGCGCTGGTCGGCCGCAACGGCGCGGGCAAGTCGACGCTCGTGTCCATCCTGACCGGGTTGCGGGCGCCCGACTCCGGCACCCTGCGCTTCTCGGGCGCGCCCGCACCCGCTGTCGGTGACATCGGTGCCTGGCGTTCCCGGGTCGCCTGTGTCTACCAGCGGTCCACCGTCATCCCTGACCTGACGGTCGCCGAGAACCTGTTCCTCAACCGGCAGAGCGACGGACCGCTGCGGCCCATCCGGTGGAAGGAGCTGCGCCGGCGCGCCGCGGAGCTGCTCGCCGAGTACGGCGTCGACGTCGACGCGTCCGTACGGGCCAGAGAACTGAGCGTCGAGCAGCGGCAGTTCGTCGAGATCGCGCGGGCGCTGTCCTTCGGCGCCCGCTTCATCGTCCTGGACGAGCCGACCGCGAAGCTCGACGCGCGCGGCATCGGCCGGCTCTTCGACAAACTCCGTGCCCTGCAACGCCAGGGGGTCGCCTTCCTCTTCATCTCGCACCACTTGCAGGAGGTGTACGACCTGTGCACCACGGTCACGGTCTACCGGGACGCCGCGCACATCCTCACCGCCCCCGTCGCGGAGGTCGGCCACCAGGTCCTCGTCGAGACCATGACCGGGGAGTCCGCGGCCGGTGAAACGGCCGTCGCTCCATCCCATGGCGCGGCGCGGGCCGGCTCCGGGGAGGTCCTGGCGGTCGAAGGGCTGACGCTCAAGGGTGCCTGCCAGGGGCTCTCGCTGTCGGTGCGCGCGGGTGAGGTGGTGGGGCTCGCCGGCGCGACGGCGAGCGGCAATGTGCGGGTGGGGGAGGCCATCGCCGGACTGCACCGTGCCGAGGCGGGAACGATCGAGGTCGCGGGCCGGCCCGTACGCACCGGCAGCGTGCCGTCGGCGCTGGAAGCCGGAGTGGGGCTGGTGCCGGAGGACCGGCATGCGCAGGGCCTGGTGCACCGCCGCAGCGTGGCCGAGAACGCCACGCTGACCGTCACCGACCAGCTCGGCCCGTTCGGTACCGTCCTGCCCGCGCGTGCCAGGAATCTGGCCCAGCGCATGATCGAGGACCTGGACATCAAGACTCCCGGCCCGGCCACCGCCGTGTCGGCGCTGTCCGGCGGCAACCAGCAGAAGGTCGTCGTCGCGCGCGCCCTGGCGACCGATCCGCCAGTACTGGTGGCCATCCGGCCGACCAACGGGGTGGACGTCAGGTCCAAGGAGTTCCTGCTGAGCCGGATACGGCGGGCCGCGGAGGCGGGGAAGGCGACGCTGATCGTCTCCGACGAGCTCGACGACCTCAGGGCGTGCGACCGGGTGCTCGTCATGTTCCACGGGCGCGCGGTCGCCGAGTTCGGCCCCGGCTGGCAGGACGAGCAGCTGGTCGCGGCCATGGAGGGGGTGGCCCATCTGTCCGGAGCAGCGAAAGCGTCTGGCGGGGCCACGACGTCCGGAGCAGCGGAATCGTCCGACGGGGCCACGACGTCCGAAGCCTTCGACGCCGACGTACATGAGAGGTAGGCATGTCCGCCACCACAGACGTCACCGAATCCGCGGCGGAAACGGGACGGGCATCCGCCGCGGGTGCCCGGTACGGGCTCCGCCTCGGCCGCTTCCGTGAACTGTCCCTGATTCCGGTCATCCTGGTCATGGGCCTGATCGGGTTCATTGTCTCCCCGGCCTTCCTCACCGCCGACAATCTCATCGGGGTGGCCCAGCAGTCGACCGAGCTGAGTCTGCTGGTCCTGGCCACCGCGATGATCCTGATCGCCGGACGGATGGATCTGTCCCTGGAGTCCACCATCGGTGTGGCACCGGTGATCGCCGTCTGGCTCGTCCTGCCCACCAGCGGCGCCCGGTTCACCGGCCTGGGGCTGCTGCCCGAGTGGACGGCCGTGCCGCTCTGTCTTCTGGTGGGTGCCGTGATCGGCGCGGTCAACGGTTTCCTGATCCTGAAACTGCGGCTCAACGGGTTCATCGTCACCCTCGGCATGCTCACCATGCTGCGCGGACTGCACATCGCCCTGTCCGAGGGCCAGTCCATCGTCGAGTTGCCGTCCTCCTTCACCTACCTGGGCAAGGCGTCCTGGCTCGGCACGCCTGCCGCGATCTGGATCTGCCTGGTGCTCTTCGCCCTCGGCGGCGGTGCGCTGGCCTGGCTGCGTCACGGCCGGGCGCTGTACGCGATCGGCGGCAACACCGAGGCCGCCCGCACCGCCGGCATCCGCGTGGACCGTGTCGTGTGGACGGTGCTGGTCCTCGGCAGCCTGCTGGCCGCGTTCGCCGGGATCCTCTACACCGGGCACTACGGATCCCTCTCCGCGTCCCAGGGCAACGGATGGATCTTCCAGGTGTTCGCCGCCACCGTCATCGGCGGAGTCAGCCTCAACGGCGGCAAGGGCTCCGTCTTCGGCGCCCTCACCGGCGTACTCACCCTCCAACTGGTCGTCAATGTCATGACGCTGGCCGGAGTACCGCCCCTGTGGAACCAGTTCCTCAACGGCGCCATCATCATCGTCGCCCTCGTCATCTCCCGCTTCGCCTCCGGCGAGAAGCAGGAGTAGCCGAGCCCGGATGCCGGACGGCGGTGGCGCGGTGACGAACCCGTGCCCCCATCCAAAAAGGCATGCGCATGGACCGAAGAGACTTCATCGCCGCCTCGGTGGCCACGTCGGCCGCCCTCACCGGCTTACCGCCCGCCGCGGCAACCGCGGACGCGCGGACCGTACCGAGGACGGCCGTCCCCGTCCATTCCCGGCCGTCGCGTCTCCTCCTGCGGTACGACGCTGCCGCCGAGGAGTGGCTGGAGGCGTTACCGCTCGGCAACGGCCGCATCGGCGCCATGGTGTTCGGGGGAGCGGACACCGAGCGGCGCCAGCTCAACGAGGACACCCTGTGGGCGGGCGGCCCCTACGACCCCGCGAATCCGCGGGGCCTGGCCGACCTGCCCGAGATCCGCCGACGTGTCTTCGCCGGTGAGTGGGCCGAGGCCCAGTCCCTGATCAACTCGGCGTTCGTGGGCAGCCCGCTTGGGGAGCTGATGTACCAGACGGTCGGCGACCTGCGCCTGACCTTTCCCGACACGGGCGAGGTCACCGGCTACCGCCGAGAACTGGACATGGACACGGCGGTGGCGACGACCACGTACGACCGCGGCGGGACCGCCTACCGGCGCGAGGTGTTCGCGAGCCATCCCGACCAGGTGATCGTGGTCAGGCTGACCGCCGACCGAACCGGCGGGCTGTCGTTCACCGCGGCCTTCGACAGCCCGCAGCAGACCGAGACGTCGGCCCCCGACCCGTTCACCCTCGCAATGGAGGGGACCGGGCAGAGCCGGGAGGGCATCACCGGGCGGGTACGCTTCCGTGCCCTGGTCCGCGCGCTCGGGGAAGGCGGAACCGTCCACAGCGAGAACGGCACCCTTACCGTCGAGGGAGCCGACGCGGTCACCCTGCTCGTCTCGACGGGCACCAGTTACAACGACTACCGCGACGCCTCGGGCGACCACAGGGCCCGCGCCGAGCGTCCGCTCAACTCCGCATCCGGGATCACGTACGGGCAGCTGCGTTCCCGGCATGTGCGCGACCACCGGGCGCTCTTCCGTCGGGTGTCCCTGGATCTCGGTACCACCGACGCGGCCGACCTGCCGACCGACCAGCGGGTGGCCCGCTTCTCCGAGGGCGGTGACCCGCAGCTGGTGACCCCGCACTACCGGTTCGGCCGCTATCTGCTGATCGCATCCTCCCGCCCCGGCACCCAGCCCGCCACCCCTCCAGGGCATCTGGAACGAGCAGCTCTCCCCGCCCTGGGACGCCAAGTACACGATCGACATCAACACGGAGATGAACTACTGGCCGGCCCCGACCACCGACCTCCTGGAGTGCTGGGAGCCCGTCTTCGCCTGCTCGACGACCTCGCCGTGGCCGGGCGGCGCACCGCGCGGGTGCAGTACGGCGCGGACGGCTGGGTCACCCACCACAACACCGACGCCTGGCGCGGCACCGCGCCCGTCGACGGCGCGTTCTGGGGCATGTGGCCGACGGGCGGCGCGTACGTCGTCACGCCGCGCTGATGCTCACGTGAACGGGGGTCATGTTGTCGTCGACGTCGTACGGGACGCGTGGTGCCGTGCGGCGGTGACGACGAGTGAGACGTTCTGGCCGCCGAAGCCGAAGGAATTGCTGAGCACGGCCTCCTGGGGGGCGTCTCGTCGCTCTGTCACGACATCGAGATCGATACCGGGACCGACGCCGGCCGCGGTGAGGTTGCGGGTCGGCGGGACGACGCCGTGCTCCACGCTGAGGACGGCGATGAGCGCCTCGATCGCGCCGGCGGCGCCGAAGAGGTGGCCGAGCGACGCCTTGGGGGCCGTCACGGTGGCGCGGCCGAAGACCTGCCGGATCGCGTGTGCCTCGGCGGCGTCGCCGACCGGAGTTCCGGTGGCGTGGGCGTTGATGTGGCCGATCCGCTCGGGCGCCAGGCCGGCCTGCGCGAGGGCCTTGCGCATGGCGGAGATCTGACCGGAGCCGTCGGGCGCGGGCGCCGTGATGTGGTGAGCGTCGGCGGCGACGCCGGCGCCCGCGAGCACCGCGCGGACGCGCGCGCCCCGGGCGTCGGCGTGCTCGGCGCTCTCGAGCACCATGACGGCGGCGCCTTCGCTGAGGACGAACCCGCTGCGGTCCGCGGCGAACGGCCGGGAGGCCGAGGCGGGTTCGGCGGTGTACCGCGACAGGGCCTGTGCCTGGGCGAAGCCGGCGACGGTGATCGGGGTGATCGCGGCCTCGGTCCCGCCGGTGATGACCACGTCCGCCTCACCGGCACGGATGAGTCCGGCTCCCAACGCGATCGCCTCGGCACCGGAGGAGCACGCCGAGACGGGCGTGTAGACCCCGGCTCGTGCGCCGTACTCGATACTGATCAGCGCCGCCGCCGCATTGGGCATGAGCATGGGAACCGTGCGCGGCGAGACGCGCCGTGTCCCCGCCGCCTCCAGTACGTCGTCCTCCTTCAGCAGTGTGCGTACGCCCCCGATGCCCGTGCCGATCGCCGATGCGAGCCGGTCCGGGGCCACTTGCGGTGCACCGGCGTCGGCCCACGCTTCGGCCGCCGCGGTCAGGGCCGCCTGCTGTGCGCGGTCCAGCCGCCTGGCCCGCGCCGGCGGCAGCGACTCGGCCGGGTCGACCGCCATCGTGCCCGCGACGGCGTCGGGAAGGCCCGCCTCCTCGCGGCCGGGCAGGACGCCGCCGCGGATGCCGGACTCGCCGGCGAGCAGGGCGTCCCAGGTGGATGCCGCGGTAGCCCCGAGTGGCGTGATCGCGCCGAGTCCGGTCACGACGACTTCAGTCCGGTGCATGCCATCAACCTTTCTTGTATGCGATACAAGCGAACGAGGGTTTGTTGTATCACATACAATCCAGGAGTGGAGAAGAGGTCAGGAGTGGAAAAGAACGCAGGAGTGGAGAAGAAGCGAAGCGATGCCCGACCGGCGTCGGCCCGAGCGGTGTCGGCCCGAGCGGTGTCGGCCCGAGCGGTGTCGGCCCGGCCGCGTGACCGCGGCAGGGCGACGAGACGCCGGCTGATCGAAGCAACCGCACGGCTCTGCGAGGAGCGGCCCGGGGCCGAGGTGAGCGTCGCGGAGATCGCGAACGCGGCAGGTGCCTTCCCCAATCAGGTCACCTACTACTTCGGCTCCAAGGACTCGCTGCTCGTGCACGCCGCCTTCCTCGGCCTGCTGCACGACGCCCGGCGGATCGAGCGCATCGGCCGCCAGGCCCCCGATGCGGCGGCCTTCCGGCGCAACATCGCCCGCGCCGTACTCGCCATGCCCTCGCTCCCGTCGGTCGCGCGAGCGCTCGCCACCGGGGTCTCCAAGCCGGAACTCGCCCCCGTGGTCGACCGGCACCTCCAACTGCTGTTCCGGCAGTCCGAGCGGTTCGTCGGCCAACTCGTCGACAGCCGCGGCTGGGGAGCCCGTCGACCGCTCGGCGTGGAGGTCAGGACGTTCTGGAGTACCGCGCTCGGCGCGGTGCTGCTCGTCCGCGCCGGCGCACACGGCACGGCCACCGACCTCGATCTCGCCGGAGCGTTGACCATCCATGGCGAAAACGGGCGCGGCTAGCCGGGCGTCGTACCTGTGCGTGTGCTCGCTCGTCGGGCCGGCGTGAGGCGTCCGCGGCCAAGCCCCCGCCTGTGCTCACGTCACCGAGTACGACCAGCGCTCCGAGGCCGCGGACATCACCCGCCGAACCTGTCGGTGCGCGGGGAGTCCGTCCGACGGCAGTCAGTCCGACGCGGCCGGCGGCTCATCCGCGGGAAGGGGCAGCGTCACGATCCGTCGGGCCTCGGCGTCCTCCAGGCCGAACATCCGCAGGACGTTGAGTACCGTCTGGTCGGCGACGTCGTCGACCGAGACCGTCGGGTCGGCGTCGCACAGATGCATCGTCGCGATGAGACATCCGGCCGTGCAGGCGAGGGCCACGCCGACGTCCTCCGTGACGAAGCGGCCGGAGGCGATGGCCGCCTCGATGTCCCTGCGGGCGTGCGGGGCATGACCGTACGACGCGGTGAGCAGTCCTCCTCTGCCGCGCATGAGGACCCGCGCGATGCGGGGCCGCGTGCGGACGAGGCGGCCGGTGAGCCGCATCGACGTCGCGAAGACCTCGGCCGGGTCGTCGACGTCGGAGAGGACGTCCTCGAGCCAGGCGGCGTGTGACTCGAGTGCCTGGGCGATCGCCGCGTCGAGCAGTTCAGCCTTGGTCGAGAAGTGATTGTAGAAGGACCCGAAGCCGACGTCGGCCACCTCAGTGATCTGCTGGATGCTGACATCGAGGTCACCGCGCTCGGCGTAGAGCTCCTGCGCGGCCTCGATCAGCGCCGTGCGGGTGCGCAGTTTGTTCCGTTCCCTGCGCGAAGATGGCTGTTGGGACATGGCGGTGATCGTATCCGGGGCGGTCGCCGGCTCAGTCATTGTTCGGCCGTGCGCCTGATGCCATACGCGTGTGTCGCGCCGCGGCCGTGGAGGCCGGGCACCACAGCGGCAGGAGAGGACGGTGGACGGCGACGGCATCCGCGCTCATCGCAGCACCCCTGCCGGGCCGGCCGCGCTGACCACCCGGTCGGGGTCGACCCGGACCCAGCCCACCCCCGCATCCCGCAGCCAGCGGGCGAGCAGCCGCTCACCCGCGGAGCCCTGCGGGTCGATGGTCAGCCACGCGGACGGCAGCGCGTCGGGCACGGCCGCCAGGTCCGTGCCGGGCAGCGCGACGATGGCGGACCGGTCGCCCAATACCCGGTCCACCAGGACGGGTTGGCCGTCCGGGCCGGGCAGGAGCACGAGGGGGAGGAGCGCGCCGCGTACGGCTCGGGGTGTGCTTTCGCGGATACGGGGTCCGGGCGTGAGGGCCGGGGTGCGGCTGTCGAGCAGAAGCTGCCGGACGGCCCGGGAGCGTGCGAGGCCCGGTACGAGACGGCCGCGCGCCAGCGTGGCGAGACGGCCGCCGCCGGTCATCATCAGGCCCATGGCCCTGGCCCGTTCGACCATCGCCGTCGCGTGCGGTCTGCGCTCGGCTTCGTAGGAGTCGAGGAGCCCGGGTGGGGCCTGCCCGCGCAGCACGGCCGCGATCTTCCACGCGAGGTTGTTGGCGTCGCGCAGCCCCGCGCACAGTCCTTGTCCGATGAACGGCGGCGTGACGTGGGCGGCGTCCCCGGCGAGGAAGACACGCCCCGAGCGCCATCGGCGGGCGACGCGGGCGCGGAAGGTGTACTCCGTGCACTTGAGCACGGCCAGCCGCTCGTCCGGGACGGCGCGCACCCACGGTCCGATCAGCCGGCGCAGCCGCGGCAGACCGGCGTAGTCGGCGGAGGTCTCACCGTCGAGGAGCTGGAACTCCCAGCGGTAGCGGTCGGGACCGATGCGCATGTACGTACCGGCCCGGTGGGTGTCGCACACCTGGTGCACGCCGTCCCACGCGTCGAGGTCGAGGTCGCAGCGGACGTCGGCGACGAGCCAGCGCTGCTCGAACCTGAAGTCGTCGCTGGTGAGGCCGAGCTGCCGGCGGACCGTGCTGTTGGCCCCGTCGCAGGCGACGATGCACGGGGCGCGCAGGTCGGCCCGGGTGCCGTCGGGGCGGCGGACGCGGGCTGCCACCGTCGCGCTGCCGGACGTGTCGAGGCGCAGTAGCTCGTGGCCGCCGAGGAGTGTCACGTGGGGGAGGCGTTCGAGATTGTCGCGCAGCAGACGTTCCAGGTCGGGCTGGTCGAACATGTTGGCCTGCGGGAGCCCGGCGGCCGTCGTGCGCTTGCGGGTGAAGGTGGCCAGCTCGCGGTGGTTCCCGTCGAGGAGCCGGAGCCCGAGCGCGGGCCGGGTGTGGGCGGCGAAGCGTTCGCCGATGCCGAGTTCGTGGAGGATCCGGTAGGTCTCGTCGTCCAGGTGGACCGCCCGGGGCAGCGGATACACGTCGTGATGGCGTTCGACGACCGCGACGCGCAGTCCCCGCCGGCCCAGCAGGGTCGCCACCGCGAGTCCGGTGGGACCCCCGCCGATGACGAGTACGTCCAGGTCGTCGGTGCCGGTCGCGGGCGGGACGTTCGGCGAGCTCACCGCTGTACCTCCTGCCTTGCGGTACGGGTGTCGGCCCCTTCGATACGGATGTCGTCCCCTCCGGTACGGACGTCGTCCCCTCCGGTACGGACGTCGACGTCGTACGCCCGCAGGACCGCGGCGGCCTCGCCGACCGCGCCCGGGCCGGTCAGCCGCACCGTCAGGCGGCCGTTCTCGTGGGCGACACCGACCTCGACCGCGCCGATGCCGCCTTCGGCGAGCTCGTCCCGGAAGTGCCGGGCCGCGGCCGTCTCGCGCAGCGCGGGCTTGAACGGCTTGCCGATGTCGGTGAGCGGGATCGCGTCGACCACCGTGATCAGCTTGGGGCGCGCCGCTGGTTCGCTGATGCGCTCGCCCGCCCAGGCCAGCAGCTCCGCCACGGTGACCTGCGCGGTGGCGAGCGAGACGAAGGCCACCGGGACCTCGCCGGAGGAGCGGTCGGGCCGGCCGACGGCCGCGGCCGCCGTGACGGCGGGGTGGCTCAGCAGCGCGTCCTCGATGACCGCGGGATCGATGTTGTGGCCGCCGCGGATGATCACATCCTTCTGGCGGCCCCGCAGATGGACCCGGTCGTCGACGACGCATCCGAGATCACCGGTGCGCAGCAGGCCGTCCACCACGACACCGTCCGAACAGACCCGTCGGCGGTCGCCGTCGCGCCGCAGATACCCGGCGAACACCGTCGGGCCGCCGATCACCAGCTCGCCGGTCTCGCCCGCGGGCAGCGGCCGTATCCGGCCGCCGGCTTCGTCGATCTCGGCCGCCGTCACCGTCTGGTAGGGCAGCCGCAGTCCTACGGAGCCGGTGCGGACATCACCGGGCAGGGTCGCCGACGCCGCGCACGTACCCTCGGTGAGTCCGTAACCCTCCAGCAGCTGAACGCCCGTGGCCTGTGCGAATGCCCGCCGTACGCCGTCCGGCAGCGGTGCGGCACCGACCACCGGTGCCTCCAGTGAGCTGATGTCGGCGTCGACCGGTACGGCCGCGAGGAATGCGTACACGGTAGGAACCGCCGACATGGCGCGGGGCCGGTAGCGCTCGACGAGCTTCCAGAACGACGCGTACAGGTCCGGGTCGCGGTAGCCGCGCGGACCGGGCCAGATCGACCGTGCTCCCGTCACCATCGGTGCCAGAGCGGTCACCAGGAGGGCGTTGACGTGGAACAGCGGCAGTCCGGCGACGATGCTCTGCCCGGTCCCGGAGCCGCCCGCGACGGCGAGGCTCCACGCCATCACCGCCTGGTTGCGGTGGGTGTGGGCGGCGACCTTGGGGGCACCGGTGGTGCCGCCGGTGTGGAAGAAGGCCGCGAGGTCGTCGGGGGCCGGCGGTGCGGCCGGCAGCTGTGCGGGGGAGGGCGGGCCGCTGTCCACGAGGTCGTCGAGCCGGACGGTGCGCAGTCCGGGGCGGCCCTCCAGCTCGGGTGCCGTGGCGCGGTCCTGGCCGTCGGGCGGGAGGGCGACGAGTGTTCCGATCCCGAGGCCGGCCGCGCTGTCGAGGAGCCGGGTCCACAGCGGCGCGTCGAGTTCGGGGCCCGCGGTGAGCAGGACGCGGGAGCCGGTCAGGCGGATGAGATGGGCGACGTGCCGGACATCGAGTGCGGCGTTGACGGGGGCCGCGATGCCGATGGCCTCGGCGGCCAGGGTGGCCGCGAGGAGGTCGCCGCAGTTGGGTGCCATCAAGGTGACCGCGTCCTCGCGGCCGGTTCCCAGGGCGTGCAGGGCGTGGGCGATCGCGTGCACGCGGTCGAGCAGCGCGCCGTAGGTGACCGTCACGTGCTGTTCTATCGCGGCCGGGTCGGGGATCCACAGGGAGCAGGGCGCGTCGGGCCACCGTTGTGCCGCGCGCACCAGCAGGTCGTAGGTGGTGAGCGCGAGGTCGCGGTCGCCGAGCGGTACGCGCTCGATGGCGTGAAGGTCCTCCGGCGATGTCAGCGGCGGGAGGCCGGCGGGCCTCACAGGGCGGACTCGTGGGACGGGCCGCGCACGATATTCGTCTGCTGGCCTAGATCGATGCCCCGCAGGGGATCGGAAATGGTCGCGGCGATCACGTCACCGTCCTTGAGGTAACGCGGGTTGCCGGCCTGCCGTTTGAAGAAGGCCCGCCACTTGACCGCCGGCGGGAGGAGGGCGCCGATCTTCTCCATCACCGGCCCCGGTGCCTTGAGGGCGGTGCCGCCCGGCGTGCCGGTGAGTACCAGGTCGCCGGCGTCGAGCGCCTGGAAGCGGGCGAGCAGCGTGAGCGCGCGGGCGGGTTTGACGAGCATGTCCGCCACGGTGCTGTCCTGGCGGATCTCGCCGTTGACGCTCAAGGTCAGGCGCAGCCGTTCCAGGGCGGCGAGTTCGGTGGCGTCGACCAGGGTGAGGAACGGGCCGACGGGGGTGAAGGTCGGGTAGGACTTGGCCTCGTAGAACTGGGTGCGGGTGAGCTGGATGTCGCGGGCGCTGACGTCGTTGGTGACGACGAGGCCCGCGACGGCACCGGCGAGGTCGTCCTCGCTCACCACGGTGCCGACATCGATCCGGCGGCCGATGACGAGCCCGAGTTCGACCTCGTGGTCGAGGAAACCGACGTGGTCGGGGCAGCGGACGGTGTCGGTGGGGCCGCAGACCGAACCGGACGCCTTGCGGAAGAACGCCGGTGGCACCGTGTCGGGGTCGATGCCCGAATCGCGGGCGTGGCTGCGGTAGTTGACCATCTGGGCGACCACTCGCGCCGGGACGGTGACCGGAGACAGCAGGGTGACGTCGTCCGGTTCGGGGCCGTCGGGATCGGGGGCGGCGACGGCCCTGTCCACCGCCGGCCGGTCGGCGAGGAGTTCCGCGGTGGTGGTCGCGGTGGTGCTGATCCGGGTCAGCCGGCCGTCGTGCTCGATCCACCAGCCGTCGTCGGTGCGTGCCACGTTCGTGCTCATGCCGCCATCGCTTTCGCCAGTGCCTTGAGAGTGTCTTTGTCGATCTCGTTGGTCTTGTCGCCCAGCGCCTTGAGCAGGGCCGCGACCATGCCGGGGCCGGGGGTGCTGCCCAGGAAGTCGCGGGAGACGGGCGGGCCCCACTGGGCGAGACCACTGGCGCTCATGGGCGCCCAGCCGGGTTCGAGCGAGGAGTCGAAGAGGTCGCCGTCGGCGTAGTGCTCGACCATCATCCGGTCGGGATCGCGCCAGTAGTCGAAGATCTGGCTGCCCTGGATGTGCCGGCCGACGCCCCACACCCGCCGGTAGCCCTGCTCGGTGAGGTACTGCCCGCCCGCGGCCACGGCGTCGAGGTCGGTGACCTGGTAGGCCGAGTGCACGTATCCGGTGCGCGGGCCCAGGTGCATGGCGAGCGTGTGGTGGTCCGCCGGAATTGACCCCAGGTCGCATCGCATGAACGCCATCGTCGGCCCGCGGTCGCGCAGGTCGTCGAGGTACAGGAAGTCGCTCACGATCAGACCGAGCGCTTCGAGGTACCACGACAGGGCCCGCCGGAACCTGGTCGTCTCCAGGACGACGTGCCCGAGCCGCTGCACCTGCGCCGCGGCGCGCGGGGGTCGCTGCGGCGTGTTGAACCGGACCGGTCGCGTGCCGCAGTTCAGCTCCAGCGGGTCGCGTTCCGGCAGGGCGGCCGGCTCCTCCAGGCCGGCGACGACCCGCACCGGGAACCCGCTCGGATCCGGGAGCCGGACGGCCTGGCCGCCGCCGAGCGGGAGGACGTTCGCTCCGGCCCAGCGGGCCAGCCGCCGCACGTCGGCGACCGATTCCGCGAGGAACGTCGGCCCCACGAAGCGGGCGGTGCGCCCGCGGCGGACGACCAGGCACGGCAGGGCCGAGAAGGTGCCGCGCAGCGCGAGCCGGTCCGGAGTGCGCTCGTGGACGGCGAACCCGAAGTCGCGGGCGAACCGTTCGGCACGGTCGAGGTCGGGCTTCACGAATTCCAGCCAGCCGAGCCCGACCACCTTGATCACGGGGTTGCGGGCCCGGCCCGGGTGCTCCCCGCGCAGCGCGCCCAGCTCGCTGTGCAACCCATGATGGACATCGGCCTGCCCGGCTCCGGTCTGCCCGGCTCCGGCCGGTACGTCGATCTCGATCACCGTTCCACTCCCGTCTCCTCGGTCACCCTTCAACCCCTGTCTGCTTGATCACCGATCAACTCCCGTCTGTGCGTCGTCCGTTGCCGTGTCCCGCGGAAGCGTGACCGTCAGGAGGTCGCGGCCGACCGACACCCGCCCGGTGAACCCGCCGCGGCGGACCTCGGCCTCGTACTCGGCCTCCTGCTCCGGCGACATCGGCTCGGGGATGAGGTGGGTCAGCACCAGGTGGGACACGCCGACGCGCTGGGCCATCGCCCCGAGGGCCACGGTGTCGGCGTGGTAGCTGAAGATCGTCTCGAAGGGCGTGTCCCGGACGAACTCCGCGAGAGCCGTGCTCCGGCACGCCTCGTGCACCACGACATCGGCTCCCTCGGACAGTGCCGCGACCTCCTCGCACACCCGGGTGTCGCCGGAGACGACGACCACGCCGTCGGGGGTCGTGATCCGGTAGCCGACGGCCTGCTCGACCGGTTCGTGGCGCACCCGCACGGCCTCGACGCCGACCCGGCCGCACGGACTGCGCCAGACCTCCGTCGCCCTGGCAGGCAGCGCGAACCAGTTTCCGGCCACCTCGGGCGGATGCTCCTGCACATGGCGCATCCGCACCTCCACGTCGTACGCGTTCGCCGTCAGCGCCCGCTCGACGAAGCCGGGGGCGTGACCGTCGGCCGCCACCACCGGAAGCGGGCCGGTGCCGTGAAGGTGGTTCTGCACCCACCGGGTGTGCGCCAGATCGACGACGTCGCTGACGTGGTCGCTGTGCAGGTGGGTGAGGAACAGGGCGGCCAGCTGGTGCGCGCCGATCCCGGCCTGGGTCAGCCGCATCAGCGTGGAGCGGCCCGCGTCGAATTGCAGGTGCACCTCCTCGTGGCTCACCAGGACACCGGGTCCGGCCCGTTCCGCACTCGGGAACGGAACACCGGTACCGGTCAGCGTCACGGTGGTCGTCATCGCCGACTCCTCTCGCCTCGAGCGACTGCACTCCAAATATGGTTGACACATCAGAGCTGATAAATCAATCATCTTTGTAGGCGGTCCGCCGGGATGCGCACCGTCCGCGCCGTCGGGCCGCACGATCGGCACGTCCCTACCGAGCCGTTCCGACGGCCGGCGTCCGAACCCGTCGGCCGTCGCCGTTAGTCGTCATCCGACGGCCGACGGCCGACGTCCGACGGCCGACGGCCGACGATGCACCAAGGCAGCTGACGGCCACCCCGGACAGCCGATAAACCGCCTCGACGCTCCCGTACCGAAACCGCGCGACGGCCGCCCGGCCACCCGACGACGGCAGGAGAACGCAGTGCCCGACGCAGGCAACGCACACACACCGGTGCCCGGCCCGCCACGCCGTGCGGCCGACATCGCCCGGCACGTCGTCGACGCGATCGCCGCGCCGGCCGCGTATCTGGTCACCGAGTCCCGCTGGGGCCCCGAGCGGGGAGCGGTCGTCGCGCTGCTGGTCGCGCTCGCGGTCGCGGTGGTGCGCCGCCGGCGCGGCGACTCGCTGTTCGTCGTCACGGTGTCCACCACGATCGTGGCGTTCCACAGTGTGAGTGCCATCGCCTTCGGCGAGGGAAGGGCCTTCTACTTCCCCGAACTCGTGGTCAACGCGGCCGGACTGGCCCTGTGCGTGGGCTCCTTGCTGGTCGGCCGCCCGGTCACGGAACCGGTGTGCCGCAGGGCCCGGGTGGAACCGGCGCACACGACCGGAGCCCCGACGGCCCGGCGCCGTCACCGCCGCCTGACCGGCGCCTGGGCCGTGGTGTGGCTGAGCCACCTCGTGCCGCTCGGCTACCTTTACGCGGCCGACTCGGTGGTCGGTCTCACCCTGGTCAGCGCGCTGTTCGCCAAGCCGACGCTGCTCGCCATGGCCGCGCTCACCGTCGTCCTCGTACGCCGCGCCGTACGGGCCCACCCGGACGTCGCCGGGAATCCGGTGGGAGACGGGAACCCACCGGGAAAGACGTTCGCCCCCGCTCCCGATCCCGCCCCGGCACCCGCCCCTGTCGCACCCCCTCGAAAGGACCAGCCATGACGAACTCCAAGATTCTCCAGCACGCCGCCGAGGTGTGGTCAGGCCGCCGTGAGCCGACCTCCCTGCTCGAAGCCGCGCCGACCGAGGCTGAGGAGGTGGCCGACGGAATCCTGATGGTGCCCGGCTTCGGACACGCCTTCGCGCTCCGGCACGCCCACGGTGCCGTGCTCTTCGACACCGGCGCCGCACTGTTCGCCGACCGGCTCCACGAACAGGTGACCGCCTGGGACGCCGGGCCGGTCACCCACGCGGTCTACTCCCACGGCCATGTCGACCACGTCGGAGGCCTGGGGCGTTTCGACGCCGAGGCCGACGCGCAGGGCCTGCCGCGGCCGGTGGCGGTCGCGCACGAGAACGTGCTCGCCCGGTTCGAGCGATACGCGCGCACGCAGGGCTACAACACCGTCATCAACCGCCGCCAGTTCCGCATCCCCGACCTGGTCTGGCCCGCCGAGTTCCGGCAGCCGGACGTCACCTTCGCCGACACCCACACCCTCGAGGCCGGCGGACTCCGGCTCGAACTCACCCACCACCGGGGCGAGACCGACGACCACGTGGTCGGCTGGCTCCCCGAACAGCGGATCCTCTTCCCCGGCGACCTCTACCTCGGCGTGGCGCCGAACGCCGGAAACCCGCAGAAGGCGCAGCGCTACCCCGTCGACTGGGCCGCCGCGCTGCGCTGGATGGCCACGCTCGACGCCGAGCTGATGCTCGGCAGCCACGGCGTTCCCGTCGTCGGTGCCGCACACGTCCGCGAGGCGCTGGAGAACACCGCGCGCTACCTGGAAACCCTCGTCGAGCAGACCATGGCCTGCCTCAACGACGGGGCGACACTGGCCCAGACCCTGCACCGGGTGCGGGTACCGCAGGACCTGGCCGCGCTGCACTACCTGCAACCCCTCTACGACGAGCCGGAGTTCGTCGTCCGCAACGTCTGGCGTCAGTTCGCCGGCTGGTACGACGGCAACCCCGCCCACCTCAAGCCCGCCACCGACGAAGAGCTCGCGACCGAGCTCGCCGACCTGAGCGGCGGCGCCCAGGTCCTCGCCGACCGCGCCCTGGAACTGGCCCGTGCCGGTTCCCACCGCCTGGCCTGCCACCTCGCCCAACTCGCGGGCGACGCCGCCCCCGACGACGCGGCCGTCCACACCGCCCGTGCCGAGGTGTACGCGCTGCGCGCCGCCCAGGAGCGCGGCACCATGTCGACCGGCATCTTCGGCTGGGCCGAGGCCGAGTCCCGGGGCATCCTCGCCGGCACCGACGCCATGACCGAGATCGCCTCGGCGGCGCAGGGCCACCACTGACGTCGGGGAGTTTGATATCGGGGAGTGCGATGCCGGGGCCCGCCGGCTCATCGGCGGGGCCCGACGTGAGGAGTGCGGGCGCCGCACCGCTGGTTCGTCGCGGTGTTCCGGGCCGGCCTGCTGGTCCTTGCGGGCCTGCTCGCCGCCCAGGCACCGATCCCGCCGCCCAACGACAATTCCATGCGTCTTCGACACGGCGGTCTGTGCGTTCCCGCAGTCGGAAGTGTCCCGCGGGCAAGAGCGGGACACCGGCGAGGCGTTCGCGGTCGACGGTGAAGCGCTGCGATGTCGTGAAGCAGCCCAGCGCCGCTCGCGGGACGCCTGCACCGACGGGAGACGCGAGCCGACATCGCATGGGGCTGGCCGGTGTCGTCGCATTCCGACAGACTCGGCCGATGAACGCGGCGACGGGGGAGCGCATGGGCGGCCGGGCGGTGCTGGTTGCGGTCGAGACGTACGGAACGGGGGGTGCCTGGGATCTGAACGGACCGGTGCGGGATGCGCTGGCTCATCGCGCGTGGCTGCTCGAACAGGGATTGTCCGCAGAGGCGATCACCGTCCTGGCGTCCCCGCTGCCGACGAGCCGGGCCCTGCTCGCAGAGGCGGGTGTGGACTGGCGGCCCGCCGACCGGGAGCAGGTGCATCGAACCCTCTTCCGGGAAGTGGCCGCAGCGGCCGACGACTGGCTGTTCGTCGCGTGGTCGGGGCATGGCCTGGTCGACCTGGAAGGACGGCGCAGGCTGGTGTATGCCGACGCGATCCCCACCGATCTGCGCTGCCTGGACCTGGACGGCGCGCTGGCGGCATACCGCTCCGACATCGCTGCGGGACACGCGCGCCAGCTGTGGTTGATCGACGCCTGCCAGACCTTCACCGACGTGACGAGCGTGGGCCATGCCCTGCGGCCCGACCCGGTGCCGCGCGGACGCCTGCGTCGAGTCGACGGGCAGCATGTGCTGTTCGCCTGCGGGCCCGGACAGGTCTCCACCGGTGTCTTCAGTGCGGCGGCCCTGGAACTGCTGCGCGTCCACCCGGAGTGGCGGTACGACAGCGCCCCGCTGGCCGCCGCCCTTCGTGAACGGTTCCGCGCGCACGGCCCTCACTCCCCGGTACCGACGACGCTGTGGTCAGAAGGCGGCGGCGACGCGATCCACGCGGAGGCGGGCCGGGCGGCCCCGCGCAGACGGCTCGAGCTGGCGGACTACCACCGCCTGCTGGGCGCCCTGCAGACCGTACCGATCATGCAGGACCCCGGTCTGCGCGCCGTGGTCATCGGTCATCTGCCTCCGGACATCTGTACGTCGGTGCCGCGTAACGCGGTCGCGCGGGTCGAGATGCTCGAGCTGATCAGGACCTGCGCGGCCTTCCGGCACGGGCTGTGGCACCTGTGGGGGGCCATGTCCCTGGTGGATGCGGGAACGGTGGAGTTCAACGACTTCGAAGCGGTACTGCGGGATTATCCGGAGTGGTTCACGGCACCGTGATCAGCCAACCGGGCCGCGATCCTGGCCGGTTGGCGATGTTTCCGCCGCCGGGGCGTTGGGTCATGATGTAAAGGCGGATCGTTCAGGGCTCTGACTGTTTCGGGGGAGGTCTACCGCAGGATGCAGAATCCGGAACCTGACATAAGGTCGGACCTGCCCGACTTGAACGACGTCTCCCTGGAGGAGCTGCGTACGCACGGCGGCCTCGAGCGGGAGAGGGCCAAGAGACGCTTGCTGGAGGCCATCGGCGGACCGGCAAGGAGCGCGTCACCAGGGACTGACGACTCCTGGACGGCCTGATGGCCCGGACCGGGGCGGCGGGGGAGGCGGAGCCGTTGCACCGGCTCACCGCCCGGGACCTCGAGAGTCTGGCGCGCGGAGGGGGCGAGGCGAGCGCGCTTGCCGAACTCGTGCGGGCCGAGCACAGCCACCGGCTGCTGCTCTTGGACGTACTGCTGGACACGCTCGCGCGGCTGGACGGGGTGGCAGGCCCGCTGCCCGCTCCGGGGCGGGCCTGGGATCTGTTGGCAGCCGCGCAGCGATGGGCCCCCGAGGCCGTGCGGGAGCTGCTGGACTTGCCCGAGACCGGTCTGTGGGCCGGACAGTTGCTGGACAGACTGCATCATCCACGTCCGCACGACCTGCCCCTGTGGGCCGACGTGGGACACCTGCACTGCCTTGCAGCCGTGGCGGCCTCGCGCGCGGGCCTCGACTTCTCCTTCCCGCTGCCCTGCGTCGGCGGCCGGGTCGAACTCCCCGCCCTCGGTCAGGTCCGGCTGCCGGCCCGCACGGCACAGGAGACGGCCGTGCTGGCAGCGCGCGCCGGAGCCGTCACGGTGACGTCCCCGGGTGGCACGGTACGAGTGCCGGACGAGCCGGCCCGCCCCGGGCCGGGGTGGCTGCCGCTGCGGCACGTGAACTTAGGGCTGCCGGGCGGCGAGCCGTTCCGTCTGCTCCTTGACGACCTCGGCCGGCATCGCGTAGCCGCACGGCCGGCCGGTGCGGCCCGACGGCTGGGCCCGGAAACGGCGACTCGGCTGATCCGGTTGGTGCAGGAAGGCGCCGAGCTGCTGGCCGAGGCCGATCCGGTGTCCGCCGTGACTGTCGCGGCACTGCTGCGCACCATCCAGCCCATGGCGGCGCACGAGGCGTTCCGGGTCCGCAGCGCGAGCAGCTCGTACGGCGTGGGCGGGCTGGCGTTGTCCCTGCCCGAGTCCCCGTCGGCCTGCGCCGCGGCTCTCGTCCACGAACTCCAGCACAGCAAGCTCAATGCGCTTTCCCATCTTTTCCCGCTGGTCGAGGAAGGGCCGGGGCCGGGGAGGCTGTACTACGCACCCTGGAGAGACGATCCGCGACCGCTGAACGGAATGCTGCAGGGCATCTATGCGTTCACCGGCGTCGCCCGCTTCTGGAGTGGCCGGACGCGGCTGCCGGGCGGCGCGCACGACCCGCTCGCGTGGTTCGAGTTCGCCCTGTGGCGCGGCCAGTTGGTCCGTGCGTTGTCCCAGGTCGGGACGGACCCCGAACTCACCCGGACGGGTGTGCGTCTGGTGGAGGAGGTGCACACGGCGGTGGCGGGCTGGGCGGACGACGTTCCCGGGGGTGAGCCCGCCCGCGAGGCCGTACAGCTGGCCGGACGACTCGCTGCCGACCATCGTGTGCTGTGGCGGCTGCATCACGTACGGCCTTTCCCCGGCGACATCGAGGCGCTGGCCGCGGCCTGGCTGACGGGTGCCGCGCCGCTGCTGCCTGCCCGCCGCCAGGAGGTGACGGCCGAGCGCCGACAGCACCACCTCGATTCGCGGGCCGTGCTGGCCCGTATGGCGCTGCTCGACCCGGCGTCCCTGGACAAGCTCCGCGACGCGGTGGACGACGACGGCGTACCCGGCGTCACCGGCGCGGACCCGGCGGACGTCGCCTGGGCAACGGGCGACCCCGTCGCCGCCGAGCACGCCTACCAGCGCACTCTCCTCGCCGCCTCCGCCCCACCGGCCGCCTGGGCCGGGCTCCGGCTGACCCTGGACGAGACCGGCCGCAATCCGTCGGCGCTACGCGCGCTGACCGCCGTACCCGAAGTGGTGAGGGCGGTCGCGCGGCAGCTGCGCGGGCGGACCGGGCAGACGGCGGACCCCGTCGGACTCGCCCAGTGGCTGGGGCGTGCGCTTGCCGAGGACGCGACGTCCGGCGAGGACCGGGCCGGCCTGTGACCGGGCCTACAGGTACATCGGGTCGATGTCGCAGTTGGCCCGGCGCCACTCCAGAGCGTCCTGGTACGCCGGATGGTCGGCGCCGAGGGTCTCCTTGATCGCCGTGCAGGCCTCCCGGTGCAGGGCCTGCGCCTCTTCCGTCTGCTTCAGGGCTCGCAGGTCGATCGCCAGGTTCACCTGCAGCACCAGCGCGGTCGGATGGGTATCGCCCAGCTGCTCCTGCACCTTCTCCAGGGTGCGCCTGTCCAGTGCGTGCGCGCCGGTGCTGTCCCCCTGGGCGAACATGTCATTGGCCAGATTGACGGCAGTGGCCAGAGCATTGGGATGGGTCTCGCCGAGGAGTGACTCGAACCGGGCCAGCGCCGACTCGTTCAGCTTGCGGGCCTCGTCGACCCGGTTCAGCTCGCGGAGGGTCACGGCGAGGTCGGCGTCCGCCGAGACGGTCTGCGGATGGTCGGCGCCGAGGGTCTCCTTGTAGAGGTCGCGGGTGCGTTGGCAGCGCTGCACGGCTTCCTGGAGCTTGCCGGTCTGACGCAGGTCGATGGAGTAGTTCAGCGAGATCTGCAGCACGTCGGGGGCCCGCTCGCCGTACCGTTCGGTCAGTGCCGTGAGCGCGATGTTGGTGTTCTTGGCGGCCTCCGCGTGCAGGCCCGCCTTGCGCTGGGCGACTCCGAGCCGGGCCTTTGACCGGTAGGTCTCCAGCTGGGTCTCGCCGAGCAGGGCCTGGGTTTTGTCGGCATTCTCCGTGCACATGCGCAGGGCGCGGTTGTACTCGCCGAGTTCCTGCCGGTCGAGTGCCACCGATGCCTCGGAGGCCAGTGCCTGTGGGCTGTCGGCACCGAACATCTGAACCCGCAGCCGCCAGACGTTCTCGTCCAGCTGCAGCGCCCGACGGTAGTCGCCGTGCACGCGCAGGCACACGGCCAGGTTGAAGGCGTGCGTGAGGGTGGTGGGGTCGTCGTCCCCGAAGGACCGGACGGCGTGGGCGTACACGTCCTCGTCATATTCCAGTGCGCCGCGGAAGTCCCCGCTCACCCGGCGGTCACTGGCCACCTGGCCCTTGACCTTGAGGTACTCCTCCTCCATCTCCGGTCCCGCCGCCGCCAGGGTGGTGAGCATCCGCTCACCGAGCTCGGAGGCCTCGGCGTAGCGGCCGACCCGCCACAGCACGAATCGCAGGCGCTGGCCGATCAGCAAGGTCTGAGGGTCGTCCTCGCCGAATTTCTCGAGCCACTCCTTGTGGACCTGGCCGGTGAAGTCCAGGGCGGCGGCGTGGTCTCCCCAGCGGTAGAGGTACTCGGCCACGTTGTGCACCATTTGCCGCACATTGCGGTTGGTCGACGTAGTGGCCTGCGAGACGATGACGTGGGGGAACAGCTCGCCGAAACGGGGCCAGTTCTGCGGGTCGCGGGGGTTGTTCGGTGCGTTGGCCGCGAGCAGCAGATGTGCGCCGTGCTGGAAACGTTCGCGCCGTTCCACCGACATCCGTGCCACCAGTACGGCCTGTACCAGGCGATGCATCTGGATCGAATTGGTACGGTGGTCGATTTTCGCCAGTGAGTAACGGCTGATCTCCCGGATGGCCCGGCTGAGCCGGATCGGGTCGGCGAAAATGAGATCCAGTTCCGGGGCGATCGGTTCGGCGACCGAATTGGAGAAGAATTGCCGGGAGATGGGTTCCGGTGCGAAGTAGGAGCACAGCTGGAGCAGCTGAAGCGCTCCGGCGTTCTTGGTTTCCACATGGTCGAGGGAGACATTCCAGGCGGTGGCGACCGTCTCCTCGTACTGGGGCGGTGGTGAGACCGCCATCAGCTCGGCTCGCTTTTCTTCGAACACCCTCACATATTCGCCGGGCGGCATGCCGGTCTCCGCGCGCCACGCCGATGCCTGTTCCACGGCCAGCGGAAGATCCCCGAGGATGTCGGCGAGCATGTTCGCGTCGTCGTCGGCGAGGTCGGGGTTGCGCCTGCGCAGCAGTTGGATGCTCTCGTGGCGAGTGAACACGTCGACCTCCAGGGGGTGGGCCAGCGTGTTCCACTGAGGGTTGCGTGAGGTCACGATGACCGAGCCGGCGGGCCCGCCCTCGGGAGCGCTCGGGAAATACTCCTGAACGGCATTGGGGCTTTCCGCGTTGTCGAACACCAGGAGCCACCTGCTGTACGGGTGGCCGGTGCGCAGTGCTTCCAGCACCGCGGGAACGGCGGTGATGGCTTCGGGGGTGACACGCAGATGCATGCGGCGGGAGAGCTCGACGAATGCCTGCTGGATCTGTGTCGGTCGCTCCGCCGGGATCCACCACACCAGATCGTATTCGGAGGCGTGCCGGTACAGGTACTCCAGTGCCAGCTGCGACTTCCCGACACCGCCCATGCCGTGCAGGGCGTGCGGGAGCACGGCGGTCGGTCCTGAACGCAGTCCCCGCTCCAAAGCGGACAGAAGTTCATCGCGGCCCGTGAACACGAGGTTTCTCGGTGGCATGTTCCCCCAGACCGTCGGCTTGGGTGGCCGGGGGCCGCCTGCGGTCAGATCTGGTTCGTGTCCTCGTTCGGACGAGGCGGGAACCGTGCTCACTTGTGTCTCTCCTTTTTCTGAATCTGTCAGGCCCCCCGAAGTCGCTGGGGCGAGAGGGGAGCCGTCGTGCGCCGATCGTGGCGGACTGTTCGTGAACGACGAGTCCGCCGGATCGGGTGCGGAAGAGGGGCTTTCGGGGGACTCGTCGGCCGGACCGGCGCGCCCGCGGGCGAGCGGCGACCTCTCCTCCAACGAGTCCAGCTCCCTGGCGCGGTGGGCGTAGGGCCCGTTCAGCGCGTGCAGGACGGCGCGCTCGACCTGCCTGAACTCCCGGTCCGAGCCGAAGGCGGGGGCCGCCCGTACGTCGTCGCCGTGCAGGAACGACAGCAGATCCCGGGCCGCGGCGCTGCGCGGGGCCATCAGCTGCGCGGCATGTTCCATCGCTGTCTCGGTGGTGTCACGCGTGCCGTACGCCAGCAGTTCTTCGCGCACGCCGGGCTGGAACACGAAGGACGCTCTGTCGTCGGCGTACCAGAGCAGTGGTGAGACCAATCCGCTGATCAGGAACTCTGCCATGTGCTCGGCACCGGAGTGGGGCATGGTGCGGTGCCGGACCTGATCCATCGTGGGCAGGTCGAGCTGGACGGCCGCCATGTGTGTGGCGAGCTGGAACGACTCGGGGGAGGCCCAGCCGCGGAACGTGGCGACCCGCTGGGCGGGGTCGGCGGGCGGGACGGGGAGAGGAACGAGGGGTCGTGTGCGGACGGTGGTGATGACGGCCGCGAGCTCGACCTCGCGGGGTTCGGCGCCGCCCACGAACCGGGCCCATGGTTCCAGCCAGCTCGCGTCCAGTTCGAGCACGGGCACCGCCACCGTCGCACGTGGGGCGACGCGGGAGTAGAGAACGCCGGAGAGGGCCTCGGCCGGCTCCCACACGGGTGTGCGGCCGACGGTCCAGGGACTCGACGCCCGCAGCCTGACTCCGGTCGGGTGCAGCCCGGTACGGTGCCACAGCCGCTGCGGCAGCAGGTGCAGTACGGTCACCGGCTGCCGCCTGCCCCACAGGGCGAGCAGACGCTGCGCCGCGCCCGAGCGCCAGGCCGGCGCGCAGCCGTCCGTCAGGACGAACATGACGGAGCGCCCGGTCGGGTCGACGAGACTGCGAGCCGAGGCGGGCCGGGTTCCGGGAACCGATCCGGGCGGGGACAAGCGGGCCTCTTCGGCGGACGAGGCGTCCAGTGACAGCACCGTGACGTCGCGGAAATGGCCGAAGCGGCGGGCGACTCGGGCGAAGCGCGCGATGTGCGTGCGCCACACCGCCATGTGCGGTGCTGTGTCCACCAGGAGCACGGCGCGCCAGTGGCGCTCGGCCGTCGGACGCAGTACCGGAGGCAGGGACGGGGCCAGCGCGATGCGCTCGGCGGTGGCTTCCTCATCCAGTTCGTGCCCGTGTGCGGAGGCCACAGCGGTACGGAAGGCACGCAGCGCACGCCCCAGGGCCCGGGTTCCGGTCGAGCGGCGGGTCGTCGGGGTGACAGGCCGATTCGCCGGCATGGACCCTGCCGTACGGGGCAGGGGCCAGGCGTGGTGCCCGGCGGTCGTCTCGTCCCCGCCCCAGGATGCGGATGCTTCGTGGATCGCCGGGCCCGACGGCATGCCGTCGGGCCCGGCGGGCCTCGTGGTCACGTCGGTCGTGGGCGGTGCGTCGGGTAAGGCGTCCTCGGGTGCGGGCAGCCAAGGGGTGGGCTCGGCGGCCGGTCCGGGCGGATCCTGCCCGGGTGCTCGGGCGAGGTCCGCGGTTTCGTCGGGTGGGCGGTCGTGCGCGGACGGGCTGGTGAGCCATCCGTGTTCGCTCGCCATCCACACCGCGTCGGCCAGCTCAGTGGGGTGCAGACGGGTGAGCGGCGTCGGTTCCTGGCCGGCCGGTGTGCGCGGCCCGTCCCGGCCGTGCACGGTCCGTCCGTCGGGTACCGGGGAGGGGTCGTGGGTCACGCCGGTGCCGCCTCTTCACCGCCCAGCGGGTGCCAGATGGCCTCCAGCAGATCGGTCCACTCGTCCGCGTCGTCACCTGTGGCCGAAGGAAGGTATTGACCCGAAGTCACGAGGTGAGCCGCATTGAGGAGTTGGTCGGCGGCGAGGGCGCCGACGCGGTCGCTGCGCCGAAGGAAATCACGCACCAGTTTCTCCTGGCGGGCGCCCAGTGTATCGCCGAAATGTGCGGCGACCAGTTCGCCCAGGGCTGCAGCGTCCGGATCCGGCATATCCAGCCGCAGGCATCGGCGCATGAACGCCTCCGGGAATTCCCGTTCGCCGTTGGAGGTCAGCACGATCACCGGAAAGGCGTGACAGCGCACCACGCCCTCGCGGACTTCCGCTTTCCCGCCCGGGTCGTCCGTGTGCACGACGGCGGTGGGTTCCTGCGATTTCGCCCTGATCAGCGGAGGGATTTCGTAGTACCCGTCCTCGAACAGGGTCAGGAGGTCATTGGGCAGGTCGATATCGCATTTGTCGATCTCGTCTATCAGCAGGACCCTGGGCAGCCGGTACGGCAGCAAGCCCGTACCGAGCGGTCCGAGCTGCACGAAGTCGGCGGTACCGGAGGGTACTTCCCCCGGGCTCTGCAGGGCCTGGGCGCGCCCTATGGCGTCGTACTCGAACAAGCCGGAGGCGAGCGTGGTGCGGCTGGTGACGGCCCAGTGCAGGACACGGCCGAGGCGTAACTCCCGGGCGATGCGGTAGGCGAGACCCGACTTGCCCACTCCCGGACGGCCAGTCACGAGAAGGGGCCTGCGCAGCAGCAGCGCCGCGTTGACCAGGCGGACCTCCTCGCGCCGCGGACGGCGGGGGGCGCCGGGCCGCCCGAGTCTGCGGTCGGCTTCCTCGTCGTCGGGTGGTTGCGGCATCGTGGGCGGGGCGGCGAAGGTACGCCACGGCGGTCCGGCGGGCCACGTGCGATCTTCGTACGGGGTGTCGGGCACCCGGTCACCCGTGCCCTTGTAAAGGGGTCCTCCGTTCTCCAGCGACGCGTTCAATCGGTCCCCCCTACAAAGGTGGCGGGAGCACTCGGTCCCCCGTCAAGAAGATGCTCAGGGTCGTCCCAGATCATGCCCATGGCACGAACGGTCGCCGGATCGTGCGCGAAGAGCCTGCCGGCGGCAGCGTCGGTCTTCCACTGTTGCGTGCGCCGGGGAAGAGCGGCCAGCCCTTCTTCGGCCAACGCTTCCCGCATCGCCGTACGCCAGGCGGGCGTGGCGGCGCCGTCACGTTGATACATCAGTACGGGCACTCCCAGGTCCAGGGCCAGGCTCACCTCTTGCATACCCAACTCGCCCTGGTCCCAGGGGGGTTCGCACAGCAGCATGCCGACCACATCATTGTCGCTTCCCACGGCGGCGTCCAGTCGTGTCAGGTGATGGTGGATCGCGAGCGCCGGCTCCGAGGCACACTCGTGTACAACGCGCCGTCCGTCCTCCGGGTTGCTCCCCGGTTCTTTTCGCTGAGCCTCGTTCTTCCGCCACTGTGTCCAGCGCGATCGCCACGCGCGGTGGAATTCCCGCCGCTGTATGCGATCAAGGCTGTGGACGGACACCCGGTAGGTGCTGAGCAAGGGGTTCTCGAATCCACGAGTGGGATCGCGGTCCCAGAACTCGACAGCCTCCGTGAGCAGCTCCAGTGGCAGAAAAAACTCCAGGGCCACGTTCTCGGCCCTGTTGTGCCACATCACCGTCATATTGGCCAGCAATTGCGCTACGGACGCCGGGAGTTCGTCGCCGGTGACCGGTCCCTTCGGCTCCGCTTCGGGCTGCCGTTGCAGTGCGGGGGAGTCGGCGTACTTCACGCAGGCCGCGACATGGTAGCGCGGTGGCCGCGGTATACGCCGACGACTGCTCGGCTGGGGGGCGCGGTCGCGGGCCACCCTGATGTAGAGCCGGATGAGCGGTGGCTCCGCCTCGTCCTCCTGCCGTCCATCGGCCGGGCCCGTGTCCGCGGTGCCGTCGTACGCGCCGTGAGCGGCGACCGCGACGGGGACGCGGGCGGCGCGGTGCGCCGACTGCAGTTCCCCGCGCAGGCTCCTGAGCCCGTCGTCACCCTTGTCCAGCCCCCACCGGTCGGCGAAATGGTCGTTCCAGGCTCGTAGCTCCCCCACGGAGGAGGCGAGGAGCGGGCTTACGGCCAGCCGCTCGAGCAGGTCCATGGCCGGTGGCAGGCCGCCGACGGGCGAGTTGAGGCCGGCCAGGTACACGAACGCCTGCCAGGGCGTGGCGCAGTACTGGGGCAGCACGTGGCGGCCGCTGGTCGACTCGGCCACGAGTGCGGCCAGTTCGGGCAGTCTGGGCTGGAGTGCCTCGCGCAGGAAACGCCAGTTCCTGCCCTCGAAGGTCTCATGGGCCCGCCACTCGTCCAGCAGCGGCTGCAACTGCCCGCCGAGCGCGGGAGCCACCAGTCCGGTCACCCTGGCCAGCACGGCCATGCCCCCGTGCCGCCCGGCGCAGGCGTGCACCAGGCTCAAGAACTCCAGATGCGGGGCGGGGTAGGTGTCCTGAGGCAGGCCCTCCAGAGCCTCGTCGATCATCTGTCGCCACAGCCGACGTGCACCCTCGGACATCAGGCCGCCCCCGGGTTCCTTCAGCACCGTCACGACCGCCTCGATGAGCTCGAGCTGTACGTCGTCGAATCTCTGTCTCGCCACGCGCGTTCCCCCTCGCACGGTGGTGGGCAAGCCGGGCAGCGTACCTGGTGTCACGCAGACCGGAACCCGCCAGAACACGGGCCGCAGTCTGTGTACGGTGCATAGTCGCACGCACGCGGGTCATTGCTCCGCGACCCGGTCCAGCACGCCGTAGAGCACCGTATAGAACTGCTCGTTGCCCCAGTAGGAGCTGTGCGCCGCCGACACCGGCTGCCGGTTGTCGACCTCGACGTCCCGCACGTCGCTCGCGCCGGTGCCGAACACCGGGGCGGCCTGGTAGGACAGGAGGTCGCGGCGATCGTAGACATTGACCCAGGGCGGGAAGCCCGCAGGCAGGCCGCTGCCGAACGGCCGGGACGGCAGGGCGTCCAGCTCGTACAGGAGCGGAGCCTGTGAGCCCACCGTGACCAGGGCCGTGACGTTCCCGGGGCGGGCGCCCGCGCCCGCCGTGGCGCCGTCCAGCAGGGCTCCGGAAGCCAGCAGGTCGAACGAGACGATGCCGCCGAGGCTGTGACCGAGCAGGACCACGGGGCCGGGCCGGGCCCTTATGGCCTCCGCGACGAAGGCGCGCACCGCATCACCGCGCACCAGGTAACGCACGATGTCGCCGAAGAAGCCGGCGGACCTGCCGCTCCAGGCCGTGCGGCGGGCCACGGCCAGCCGGTTGCCGACTGCGTTCTCGAACAGGCGGGCGGAGAAGCGGACTGCCGCGGACACCGCCTCCGGGATGCCGCGTACGTCACCGCCGAGCGCGTCGGTGACGTGGTCCACCAACACGTCACGCCGCACGGCGGGTACCCGGCCGGCGTCGCCGCCGCTCTCGTTCAAGGCGTGTGCCACCAGCGCCCGCGCGGCCAGCCGGGGCAGCGCGGAGGCGGCGCCCCCGTCGGCCGCGGCCGCCCGGCGCAGCTCCGGCGCGGCGGCCAGCGCCTCGGCGGTCCGCGCCAGCGGTACGTCGAGGCCGGCCTCCGCCCAAGCCGTGCGCAGCGCGTCATCGTCGGCCAGCCGGGCCAGGTCGGCCAGGAGCGTGTCCCCGCGGGAAAGCGCGCCCGGGACGAACGGCGCAGACGCGGCGGAGGCCGTCAGGGCGAAGAGTTCCAGTTCCGCCAACGGATCCGTGTACAGCAGTGCCCAGCGAGCCACCTCCTCGTCCTCGGCCGCAGGTGAGTCGGGTCCTTTGCCGTCCTGGGCGACGAAACCGGGGATCGACGCGCCGTCGGCGCGCAGGTATGAGCCGAGAGCCGAGCCCCAGTCGCAGGATTCCACCCGGACGTCCGGGCGCCGGGCCGCGATTTCGCTCCGGATGCGGTCAAGGGTGGTTTCGCCGGCCGGTCCGCGCACGCCAGTTCCGTGCACGAAGAGAAGGGTCACCATGGCCGCGCTCCCCGTCGGATCGAATATGGGACGACTCGCATCGATACCCGCCCTTACCCGAAAAGGCAAGATCTTAGAGGCTGTCCAACGTGGCAAGTTCCACAGGCTTCTTCAGTGGCTCGGGACGGTGGCCATGGCCAGGCTTCGGCTCTGCCGGTCGTTGCGGTCCCCCTGCGGAATCTTGAGACCACGAGTAGCCCATGGCAGGCTCATGCCGCATGATCGATGAATTCGCGAAGGACACCCTGCACGCGAGACTGCGGCGGGACCGCAAGGCGCTTCTCTGGAAACTCGACGGCCTGTCCGAGTACGACGCCCGCCGACCTCTGACAGCGACCGGAACCAATCTCCTCGGCTTGGTCAAACACGTGGCCGGCGTCGAGGCCAGGTATTTCGGCGAGGTTTTCGACCGCCCTTCCCCGGAAGCGCTGCCCCGGTGGCAGGACCACGACGGCAGCGATCTGTGGGCGGCCGAGGACGAGGCGCGCGACCGGATCATCGAGTCCTACCGGCGCACGTGGGAGCACTCGGATACGACGATCGACGAGCTTGCCCTCGATGCCCCCGGCCACGTGCCGTGGTGGCCGGAGCCTCATTCCAACACCAACCTGTTCGCCATCATGGTCCATGTCCTCGGCGAGACCAACCGGCATGCCGGGCACGCGGACATCCTGCGCGAAGGTGTCGACGGCCGAACCGGGATGCGCCCCGAACACGAGATGCAGATCGATGAAGAAGTACGAGCCGCTTACTGGGCAAAGATCGAGCAGGCCGCCAGATCAGCCGCATCAGTCAAGGCATAGACGACTGCGCCACGTGACTTGAGGTTCGAGCGTCATGATGCCGGCCGTGGGTGCTGATCTGTCGAAGCGTCTGGTTCCTGATGAGCTCTGGGGCTGGTCGCCCCATTGCCGCCGTCGTTCGCGGCTCGACCGCAAGGTGGTCGGACTGCTCCACGTGACGAGAGGGCCGCGTTCACGGCAGTGGTGTACGTGCTGATCAGCGGCTGTGCCTGGCGGCATCTGCCGCCGACATTCGGTACGTCCTCCGCCACCGCGCATCGCCGCTTCAGCCGAACTCGTCCTCGAACTTGTCTGGGGTTCTGCGTGCGTTGACCGGTGATGGGCCGGTCGGAAAGGCGAGTCTCAGCCAGGGGTCCCGCGCCGCCTGCTGGCGGACCGACTCGAAGAACTCGGGTGGCGTCAGCGCTGCACTCGCTTCTCGTCCGGCGTCACCAGCTGGGGATCGCGTGACGTGCGAGCCGGCCGGTCATCCCCCGTCCAGGCACAGGCAGAAGGGGTGTCCGGCCGGGTCGAAGAGCACCCGGACGCGGTCCTGCGGCTGGAACTCCGCCACCGTGGCGCCCGGGGCCACCACCTCGGCGACCGCCGAATGCGGATCGCCGACCTGGAAGTCGAGGTGCAACATCGGGTGCTGTTCGCCCTCGACCGGAGGCCACCCCGGAGCCTGATGGCCGTCCGCCTGCTGGAACACCAAGAACGCCCCTTGCGGGGAGGCGACGACGGCCGTATTCGGCTCCTCGTGCTCGACGTGCCAACCCAGGAGTTCGGCTGTCCGAGGTGCTGCCGTACGGGACGACGCGCTCAGCCACGTCGGCGACCGCCTGGCGGGGCAGAACGGACGGGAGTGAGCCTCCTGCCTCACCTGGTGTCGGCCGGAGTTCGCAGGCGGTGCGAGACTTGCTCGTCCGGTTCGTGTGCGTGCAGTGAGAGGCAGTTGGCCATAGGCATTTTCGACACGAAGAACGGTTCGGTACGAGGCTTTCGGGCCGCTGCCGACATCGTCGCCGTCCTCGGCATCCCCTATGCCGCTCCGCCGTTCGGCGCCAACCGGTTCCGGGAGCCTCTTCCGGCTTCTTCCTGGGGCGGGATACGGGAGGGCCGGAAATTCGGTCCCATCTCCCCGCAGTCGGCGCAGCTGCCCGGCGCGCCCGCTTGGTCTCCGGGTGACGAGGACATTCTCACCGTCAACGTGTGGACACCGGACGCGGGCGGTGGCCGTCTGCCGGTCCTCGTCTGGATCCATGGCGGCGCCTACACCTTCGGCTCCTCGGCCCAGCCCGACTTCGACGGCACCGTGCTGGCTCGCTCGGGGCTGGTCGTGGTCACCCTCAACTACCGGATCGGATTCGAGGGCTTCGGCCACGTTCCGGCGGACGGGCAGTCGGCCCACCCGGACAACCGGGGCCTGCTCGACCAGGCCGCCGCCCTGCACTGGGTCCGCGACAACATCGCCGCCTTCGGCGGTGATCCGGACAACGTCACCATCGCCGGCCAGTCCTCCGGGGCCGCCTCGGTCGCGTGCCTGATGGGGATGGACGGTGCTCGTGGCCTGTTTCGCCGCGCCATCGCGCACAGCCCCGCCAGCCCCTGCTATACGCGCGACATCGCTGCCGCCACGACACGGGAGGTCGCCGCCGCCGCGGGCTGCCCGGCCACGTCCGAGGGTCTGGCCGCCGCGAGTCCGCAGGCACTGGTCGCCGCCTCGGACCGGGTGGTCGACCGCTACCGGCGCGACCCCGCCTCCGGATCGCGTCACTACGACCCCTCGCTCTACGCCCCCGTACTCGACGGCGACGTCCTGCCCACCGACCCCCTCACAGCACTGGCGGACGGTGCGGCCCGGGACGTGGACCTGCTGGTCTGCTCCACCACGGAGGAGTACTGGCTGCTCGACGCGGTCGGCAGCAGCGCGAGGGTCACCACCGGTCAGCAGCTCGCCCGCTTCGCGCAGGACTTCGGCCTTCCCGAGGGCCTGGTGGCCGGCTACCGCGCCGCGATGCCGCAGGCCCCGGTGCTCGACGTCTACCTCGCCATCTACAGCGACCTGCTGTTCGGTGAGTACAGCAACCGGCTCGCCGAAGTGCACGCCCGCGCCGGCGGCCGCGCGTTCCTGTCCCTCTTCGACCGGCGGCGCACCGGCCCGGACACGGTGGTGCGCGCCTGGCACTGCGCGGACATGCCCTTCGCCTTCGGCAACCTCGACGACGAACGCCTGGCATTCCTGATCGGCGGCGCACCCACTACGGCGGACCAGGACCTGGCCCGCCGTATGGTGCGTGCCTGGGCCGACTTCGCCGCCACCGGGAACCCCGGCTGGCCTCCAGTCGGCGGACCCGTCCCCGAGATCAACAGGTGGGTCAGCTGCCCTCAGGACGGCGCCGACGAGCTGCCCGCGGCCGCGGCCGCTGTCCGGGCTCTGTGGGCGAAGGCCGACTTCCCCGTCCTGTGTCCGTGAACGGCGGCCGTACCCACGCGGGCCACTGTTCGTGAACGGCGGCCGTAGTCGCGCGGGCCACTGTCCGTGAATGACGGCCGGGCCGCGCGAGCCACGCGTGCACGGCCCGCTGGGGCCGTACCCGCGCGGCCGGGGCGATGTGGGCGCGGCCAGTTCGGTCCGGCCCTCAGCTCACCCGGACCCCTGTGGTGTCCGGCAGCCGCAGGTGTCCGCCCCGGAACCGGTTCCGCAGCGCGCGATCGTGGGTGACCAGCACGACCGCCTGGGAAGACCCGGCCAGTGCCTCCTCGAGTTCCTCGACGAGCGCCGGTGACAGGTGGTTGGTCGGCTCGTCGAGGAGAAGGAGATCGGCGGGCTCGGTGACGAGCCGGGCCAGGTCCACGCGGCGGCGCTGGCCGTAGGAGAGCTCGCCCATGCGCATACGGAGTTCGGCCGGGCGGAAGAGGCCGAGGGCGAGCAGGGCGTCGGCCTGTTCGTCGGCGGAGCCCGCGCGCCCCAGTCCGAACGCCTCGATGACGGTCAGACCGGGCGGATACGGCGTCTCGTCCTGGCGCAGGTGGCTCACCCGGCCCGGCACCCGCACCGAGCCCTCGTCCGGCCGCAGTTCACCGGCGAGCAGTTTCAGCAGGGTCGTCTTGCCGGAGCCGTTGGGGCCGGTGACGAGCAGTCGGCCGCCGTGTTCGAGGGCGAGGGAACCCAGGCGCAGGCGGCCTTCCACGCGTACGTCCGCGAGGTGCAGGGCGGGAGGTTGCGCGCACGCGGTCGCGGGGCCCGCCGCGGTGTCCGCTGTCGCTGCCGTGGGGGGCGTGAAGGCCAGGGGATCCGGTGGCGGCGCCACCGGATTGGCCGCCAGCCGCTCGGCCCGTTCACGGGCGTTGCGGACGCGGGCCATCGTGCCGTGTGCCCGGCCGCGGGCACGGAAGCCGCCGTGGCCGAAGTTGGCCAGCGCCGCCTTGCGCGGGATGGTGCTCAGGCGGGCGGCGTGGCCGGCGGCCAGCCGCTCGTTGCGGGCCAGTTCGAGGCGCCACTGCTCGTGTTCCCGGAGCCGGCGCTGGCGCTCGGCCGCCTTGGCCGTGCGGTAGCCGGCGTAGCCGTTGCCGTAGCGGTTGACGTTTCCGTCCTCGGCCTCGAAGACCGTGGCCGTCAGACGTTCCAGGAAGACGCGGTCGTGGGTGACCGCGAGCAAGGTGCCGCGGTGGGCGCGCAGTTGTGTCTCCAGCCACTCCACGGCCGCGTCGTCCAGGTCGTTGGTCGGCTCGTCCAACAGCAGCAGCTCCGGCCGGCCGGCCAGGACCGCGGCCAGGGCGAGCCGGGAGCGCTCGCCGCCGGAGAGGGTACCGAGGGGGCGCTCACGGCCGAGGACGGGCAGACCGAGGTGGTGCATCGCTACGTCCACCCGGTGGTCGGCGTCGTAGCCGCCCCGCGCCTCGTACCGCCCGAGGAGGACGCCGTAAGCGGCGAGTGCCGCCGGATTCTCGCCTTCACCGAGGGACCGTTCGGCGCGGCGCAGTTCCGCTTCCAGCACGCGCAGTTCGGCGAGCGCGAGGTCGATGGCGTCTTGAACGGTGGCGGTCGGGGACAGGGGAAGGGTCTGGGGGAGGTAGCCGATGCCGCCGGCTGCGGTCACGGTGACCTCGCCGCTGTCCGGGCGTTCCTGACCGGCGGCGATCCGCAGGAGGGTGGACTTGCCGGTGCCGTTGTCACCGATCAGCCCGGCCTTCTCGCCCGGCTTCAGCGAGAGGGAGACCCGGTCGAGGACGGTGCGGCCGGGGTAGTGCTTGCCGACGCGGCAGAGGGTGAGTTGTGCGGTGTGCAAGAGCGGGTCCTTCCTGGACGCGGCGGTACGCGCCCGGGCCGGCGGGGTGAGGGATGCACGGTGGGGCGCGGAGACGGCGGAGCGGTGCTCTACGCGGTCTGCGCCGGTGATGTCACAGGGAACCCATGGGCAGGACAGTACGTCGCATCGTGGACTTTGACAAGACGATACGTCTCGCCTCGTTTGGTGTGCTGCTGCTGCTGCTGCTGCTGCGGCGGTGGCGGTGGCGGTGGCGGTGGCGGTGGCGGTCGAGTTTGGCGTACCTCGGCCCGGCGAACTCCTCGAAAGCCGTCCGCGAACTCCTCGATCTCACCGCTGCTGTCTTCCAGCGGGAGGTCGTGAGGCAGCCGGTCGGGAGTGCTCGGGCCTTGCCCGGGCGGCGCACGGCACGGCTTGCGGCTACTGCCCGGTGGCGCGCCGCGTACTGCGGCTGGCTCACTGGCTCAGTGGCAGGCAGGCTGTCAGTCGGCTGTCCCGTCCGCAGCGGCCTCCGGGCGAGTCGTCACCGGCGTCGGCAGGAGCGCTTGGCCGACGAATTGGCCCGGCCTGGCAGACCTGAGGTGCTTGGCCGAGACCGTCACTGACTCTCCCGCGTCCTGATCAGCCGCCCCTCCACCGTGCCGATCACCAGGTCCCCGTCCGCGGCGACGCTCAGGCAGGTCGGGGCGTAGTGGTGCCCGCCGAGGGGGAGGGTCCGGCGCCGTACCACCGTGCCCTCCGCCGCGCGCAGCGTGAGCAGCTCACCGGTTCCGTCACCCAGCACGGCGTGTACGAGACCGTCCTGGGCGTCGACCGCGGTGATCCGTTCGCCGAAGCGGTGTGCCCAGACCACCGCGCCGTCCGGATAGGCACGGCGTACGAGGTGGGTGCCGTCGCGCGCCGTGCAGGTGTGGACGAGCCCCGGCCCCAGGTCGTCGTCGACGTGCACGGCGGGTCCGCCGCGCAGGTAAGGGCCGAGGGAGTCGTTCCAGGCCAGCGGGAACAGCCGCTCGATCCCGTCGGGGCCGGCCCGCACGACCCACTTCTCCAGCAGTTCCGGCGGTACGTCGGGGCGGCCGACGCCGTAGAGGAACAGCAGGTGGGGCGAGCGTCGCACCGGGAAGTCGTAGGAAGTGCCGCTCTCTCCCAGCGTCAGGGTGGCGAGCCGTCGTCCGGAGGGCGTGAGTACGACGCTCTCGTTCGGCGGCCAGCGTGGTCCGGGGAACAGTTCCCGGGAGTCCCGGGCCACCCAGGCACCGTCCGTGCGCGCGGCGATGGCGACCGGGAAGTCGAAGTGGATTTCGCCGAGCGGGGCGCCGTCGGCGAGGGCGTACCGGCACAGCCGGGTGCGCCGGTCGTCGCTGTCGCCGATGAGGACGGTGATCCAGACGCTCTCCTCGTCCGGGGTGACGTACAGCCGGCAGCCGTTGCGTTCCTGCCGCCCGTCGGGCTCCGGCACGGACCACTGTGGCCGGCCGTCCGGCGACCAGCACTCCAGCAGGGTCCCGCTGCGCGCCGCGGCGAGTATCCGGCCGTCCCGCAGCGCCTCCACCACGGCCACCCCGGGCCGTAGGGTCCAGGTGCTGCCCCGTTCGGCGGCGAGGTCGGCGAGGTACTGCCGGGGCCGGTCGATGGCCGGTCCTTCGACTGCGCTCCAGTCGATCTCCACCGGCACCTGCGGCCAGGAGACCAGCGCGGCGAGCGCGTCGGCGGCGACGTCGCTCCAGTCGTCGCGCTCGGCGACGCTCCGGGTGTACGTCATCTGGCCCGGGTCCGCGTAGTCGATCACCGGCCGGGCGAAGGTCACCTCCAGACGGCGAGCGTCCCGCCAGCGCAGGGCAGTGACCCCGGCCCCGGCGACGGCCACGTCGGTACGGCGCCGGGTCGCCGGCTCGTACAGGTGCAGCCCGCCCCGCAGGGCGAACTCGTCGCCGTCCTCCGTGCCCACGGCGAGCAGCGGCAGGACCGGGTGGAAGGCGAGCTCCTCGATGCCTTGCTCCAGCACGATCTCGTCCCACAGGGCGAGGTCGCTCGTCCGGTAGACGGCGATCCGGCCGAGCGCACCGCGGCAGCTCGCGTGGCAACTGACGGCGAGCCAGAGCCCGTCCGCGCTCACGTGGGTCGTGTAGGGGTGGCCGAGCTCGGGGAACGGGCCGTCGGGGATCAGACGCATCAGCGGAGCGTATCGAAGAGACCCCAGGTCACGGTCCGGCCCTGGTGCGCGGGCACCAGGAGGCGTGGGCGGGTCTGCCTCATCGCCCACCGCCACGTGCAGCGGCTTTGGCAGGGCCCGTAGGTGACTCCTCTCTTTCGCGGGTCCGCAGTCGGTCTTCAGGTCAGAACCATCCACCGGCGGCCGTCGATGAGTTCTCGTGCGGCGTCGAGATGTCCGGCGTGGCACGCCGTCTCGGTGATGACGTGCAGCAGGACGTCCCGAACGGTGTGCAGGTGCGGGTCGCCGAAGAGGTGGTGGGGCCACCAGGCCAGAGGGGCGTCCGGGTCCGCGGCGGCGACGGCGGTGTTCGCGAGTTCCGCCTCCGCTCGGTACCGGTCGAGTACCTCGGTGCGCGGTACGTCGGGGGCCACCTGCCAGGCGTCGTCGATGTCGTCGAGGGCTTCGATGACGGCTGGGTCGCCGGTGATGACGGACCGGAACCAGAACCGCTCGACGTCGAGCGCGAGGTGCTGGACGAGGCCCAGGCAGCTCCATCGCGACGGCAGTACGGGCCGCCGCAGTGCCTCCGGGGTCAGCCCGTCGAGTATGCCGAGGACATGGCGGCGCTGTGCGTTCAGAGAGGACAGGAGGGCTTGAATCTCGGTGTCCGCGGTCGCGGGCATGAGCGCGGTCACTGCGCGATCTCCCAGATGTGGCCGCCCGGATCCCGGAAGCTGGCCGTTCGTATGCCCCAGGGCCGGTCCATCGGACCGTTCAGCAGCGTCACGCCGCGCGTGGTCAGCTCCTTGCACATCGCGTCCAAGTCGTCCACGGGGAGGGTGAGCTGAAGGCGGGAGCCGGCGTCCGGGGCGGCGACGCGTGCGGGGCTGATCAGCTCGTGTGCCGCGGTCGATCGCAGCAGATTGATGATGGTGTTCCTGAAGTCGAAGACGGCCGAGTTGTCGTCCTCGTAGGTCACCGGCAGGCGGAACACCTCACGGTAGAACCGCTTCGTGGCCTCCAGATCCTCTACGAACAGGGTGATGGCACTGATCTTCCCGGGCCACGTGGTGTCGGTTGTCATGTGAGTCACGGCTACAAAGGATCTACCAGTGGCTGCCTGTTGCAAAGGCGGCAGCGGGTACCTCCTTGCGAGCGGGCCGGGGCCGGTAGCCCCGGTCTTCATCAAAGGCGGTGTACGGGCGTCGTGCTGTCGACCCAATGCCAATTCACCGGCTGATGCTGTTTCTTGAGGGCGGTGCGTTCCCTGGCGTAGGCGCGCAAGGCGTTTTCCACCGTCTCGCCGAGGCCGCCGAGGGAGGTCGGGCACGGTACGCGCAGCATCAGGTGCTGTGTGCGGTGCACGAGGATCAGCTCGCCCTGGGGGGTGCAGTCCATGAGGGTGAAGTGCTTGAGGAGCTTGTACCGCTTGTCTTCCAGGTCGAGGCGTTGAGCGCGCACGCCGGTGGCGGTCCAGGCGAACAGCCCGTAGCGGTTGAGGTGGTAGATCCGCTCGCGTGCGGGGTCGGTGGCGATCTCGAAGCAGTGACCGGTGAAGGGGCTGTCGCGCGACAGGTGCATGCCGCCGAGCTGGCCGGTGATGTCGCCGTCGTCGGTGACCAGGACGAAGGCGAACTGCTGGCCGCGGCTGCCGCCGCGGTAGATGCGGCCGTAGACGGGGATGACGAACAGGTCCTCGCGCACCACCGCGGGCCGGCTGAGCCGGGCGCCGTGCCAGTCCCGCAGCTGGGCGGTCTGCTCGAGCGCGGTGAGGTGTTCGGTCAGTGACGGCCGCGGCCGGTGGTCCATGCCGACCGGTTCGCCGTTGAGGAGAAGGTCCGGCCGCAGGTCGGCCTCGGTGTGGTGGAGCGGTTGGGCCTCCATGGAGGCCAGGGCCCGCAGGGTCGGCTTCGAGGTGGAGGTGAGGGGCCGGTCGGTGATCGACACGATGTTGGTGATGAGGTTGCCGTAGTTGTGGACGCCGAACTCGCCCGTCGTGCACAGCAGGCGGCCGGCGGGGGTTGTGCTGATCCAGGTGGCGAACGGATCGCGCGGGCCGTCCTCGTGCCGGCGGCTTGGCATGTCGTAGTGCGCGGTCACCGCAGTGAGGTCCGCGGTGAGCAGATGGGTGCGATCGTTGGGCGCGGTGGCCGCGAGAGTGCCGTCGGGCAGGACGCACAGCGACTTGGCCCACCACAGGTCCTGCCCCAGCCCCGTGGTGGGGCCGGGGCCGCCGAACGTCGCCTCCTGGCACAGGAACTCGTCCTGCCCGGAGACCGCGGTGGCCAGCGGGGTGCCGTCCGGGGCGTACCGGGTGAGCAGCGCATAGCTGAAGTGCGCCTTCGCCGGGGCGGCTTCGTCGTCAGCGACACCGTAGGTGTGGCGGTGGACGCGGAAGAGGGCGTAGAGCTCACCGGACGGCGTGATGGCGACGTCGTCGACGCTCACACCCCAGCCGTCGGAGTACTTGCGTTCCACGTCGAGAGCGTGGTGATCGACGAGTGCGGACGGCAGCGTCACGGGGATGGCGTGAGTCATCTGTCCATACTGCCCGGCACCACTGACAACACCGCCCATGCGGGACGGAGCCTGCCATCCAGGAGACGGCCGCCCCTGGCGACTTCGGGCCCCGGTGCGTTGCTGATCGGGCGTTGTTCCAGCCATGCGGGCTTGGGCCGAGCAGCACGAGAGCGGTACAGCTCCGACATGCGGGGAGCTCGTGGGGCGGCGCGAGAGGTGCTGCGTGCTGACCTGCCTGTCGCGCACTTCGGTCTTGGGATGGTGATCGTGGTGAGTGTGGTCGCGGGCTTCGCGGGCCGCCTGCCTCAGGACATACTCCGGGACGAGCCGCTCCCGATGCTCCCCAACCACCCGTTCCGGGCCGACCGGGGAACGTTCCAGCACACTTTGGTCCGGCTGCCGGCCGTGCGCAGCCCGTGGCTGCGCACGATCCTGGAGAAGACGCGTCCGGTCAGGGGCTGAACTCGTAGTGGGGCAGACCCTCCAGCAGCCGTCGTGCCGTGTCGCCGGCGTGGAGTGACTCGCCATGGAGGCAGGGCGCCCGCGTACGCAGTGCCTCGGAGCGGGCGGCGTCGGACAGGACCTCGCCGGTGCGCTCGGGGGCGCCGAACTGGAAGCCGAGCTGGGTGGCGTAACACCGTGCCGCGGCGATCTTCTGCGGGAGGACGGCGCCGATGTCGACCGTTGTTTCCCGCGTCGCCGCCGGTGCGCCGTGCCGCGGCCCGCCACCGTCGGCCGGTGTGCGGGCGGCGTAGGGCAGGTCGCGCCACCAGGCGGTCCGCGCGGGCGGCGCGACGGCGGCGACCGCGCGGGCGGTGAGCAGATGGTCCACGTGGTCGCCGATCGCGCGGGGCGCGAGGACGAGGTCCGCCGACGCCAGGTGGCGGCCGAGCAGTCGCCGCAGCTCCGTCTCGACGTCGTCGTCGGGGCGGGGCGGGCGGAAGAGCTCGGACGGGCTGCCGTATCCCCGGTGCGGGGCCTCGGGCAGCGGGAGGTGGACCGGCGCCAGCGTGCCGAGCCCGCGCTGGGCGGCCCGGTCCTCGGCGCGGCGCAGGGCCATGTAGTCCACGTCGGCGGGGAGCCCCTTGTCGAGCTGGGTGGAGAGCGCGAAGGGGCAGGGGTCGGCGACGGAAGCGGTGAAGCAGGTGACGACCGTGACCCGCCAGCCCGCCCGGGACAGCAGCGCCAGTACACCGCCGACGGAGAAGACCGCGTCGTCCAGATGCGGACCGACGGCCACGGCGGTACGGGCCCTGGCGGTACGGGCCCTGGGGGTACGGGCCTTGGTGGTACTGGCCTTGGGGGTATGGGTCACGGTGGTACTGGCCTTGGCGGTATGGGTCACGGTGGTACTGGCCTTGGCGGTATGGGTCACGGTGGTACCGGCCTCGGCGGTATCGGTCACGGTGGTACCGGCCTCGGCAGTACGGGTCACGCCGGTACGGGCCCCGGTGGCGTTCACAGCAGGTGCGGGGCGCGGCGGAACCGGCAGGACGGGTCCACGGCGGGCGCGTCCGACGTGACCGCCTTGCCGCCGGTGACCTGCGTGGACCGCGTCGGCCGCGCGGCGCGCACCCGCTCGTACACGGCGCCGATCCGCGCGGCGGCCACCGGCCACGACCACTGGGTACGCACCTGGTGGAGCGCGGTCCGGGTCAGGCGGCGGCGGAGCGCGGTGTCGTCGAGGACCCGGCCGACCGCCGCCGCCAGGGCCCTCGGGTCGCGCGGCGGCGCCAGCAGCCCGTTGACGCCGTCGCGCACGCAGTCCACCACGCCGACCACATCGGTGGAGACCACCGTGAGCCCGCTCGCCATCGCCTCCAGCACGGTGTTGGAGAAGCCCTCGGCCCAGGTGGGGCTGACGAAGACGTCCCCCCTGCGGTAGACGGCGGGGGCGTCGTGGTAGCCGGTGGGGCCCAGTACCTCCACGGTGCCGGCCAGGTCGGGCCGGAGCGCCCGGCGGGTCACCTGGTCCAGGTCGGGGCCCGTGCCGGAGACCAGCAGCCGCAGCCGCCGGCCGTCCGCCCGCAGCAGCCGTACCGTCTCCAGCAGGTCCAGGACGCCTTTGCGGACGTCGATCCGGCCGTGGTAGAGCAGCGTCGGCGGATCCGCGAGGTCCCCGATGTCCCGTCCGGGCGCGGGGTGGAAGAGGTCGGTGTCGGTGGCTCCGGGGACGACGGTGAAGCGTTCGGCGGGCACCCGGTGCCGGGCGGCGACCTCCGCCCGGAAGGAGGGGGAGCCGATCAGCAGCGCCGGGGTCTCCCGCAGCACCCGGCGGATCGCCGTGCGGTGGGTCGTGCAGCAGGTGCCGACCCAGTGGCCGTCGCCGCCCTGGATGGAGACCACCGCCGGGACACCGAGCAGCTCGGAGGCCTCCAGTACGGCCAGCCCCGGGGGATAGCCGTACTGGGCGTGCAGGACGTCCAGCGGCGCGCGGGCGTGCAGGGCGGTGACCGCGTCGCGCAGCGCACTCACGTCGGCCTCGAAGTCGGCGGGCAGTCCGTCGCCGACGGCCTGTTCGCCCAGCGACTCCAGCGCCACCAGCTCCACGCCCTCTGGGACCCGTTCGGGCGGGGGCGGACCGCCGCCGTAGACGGCGCGGCCCTGGCGGTCGCCGCGGTACTGGGACACCAGGGTGACCTCGTGTCCGGCCGCGACCAGCGCGCGCAGCAGGTTCTCGGCGTAGGTGCTCATGCCCGACACGGCCGGCCAGTAGCGCCGCGAGACGAAGCAGATCCTCATCGCGCGCCTCCGCCAGGGGTGCCGACGGCGCCGATCACCGGGGCGGGCGGTGGTGGACCGGCGCCGGCCGCGTCGACCGTGCGTGCACCCACCGTGGTGGTGCCGCTCCCGGCGCGTTCGGCTTCGCGCAGGGCCTGGAGCGCGGAGCGCACCAGGGTGTCGGCGCGGTGCGCGTCGCGGGACAGCTCCAGGCTCACCAGGCCGCCGTACCGTACGGCGCGCAGCGCGCCGAGGACGGCGGGCAGGTCCATGTCGCCCTCGCCGGGGGCCCGGTGCTCGTGCCGGCCGCGGGGCATGTCCTCCACGGCGACCGCGCCGAGGTCCGCGGCGTGCCGCAGCACAGCCTGACGTGGTGTCAGTTCCCCTGCGACCAGGCAGTGTCCGGTGTCCAGGGCCAGCCGCAGCCCCGGGGCGAGGGCCGCGAGGCGGGACCAGCCGGCGCAGTCCTCGACGAGCATGCCGGGCTCGGGTTCGAAGGCCGCCACCACGCCCCGCTCGGCCGCGTACGCCGTGACGGCGCGCACCCCCTCCACCAGGTGGCCCCAGGCCGTCCCGCCGGGAGCGGTGTCGGTGCCCGGCGCCGGTACGCCCGCCCAGAACGAGACCGCCTCGCCGCCCAGATCGGCGGCGATGTCCACGCACCTGCGCAGGAACGCCAGGCGCCGGGCCCGCCCTGCCGCGTCGGCGGTGATCAGGGTCGGCTCGTGCTTGTGCCGCGGGTCCAGCAGGAAGCGCGCTCCGGTCTCCACGGTGCTGCCCAGGCCCAGCCGGTCCAGGCGCCGGGCCAGTGCCGCCGTACGGGTGGTCAGATCCGGTGCGAAGGGGTCGTGGTGGGCCACGTCCACGGTGAGTGCGACCCCGTTGTACCCGGCGTCGGCCAGCAGCGCCAGCGCGTCGTGCAGCCGGTGCGAGGTCATGCCGTTGGTGTTGTAGGCGTAGCGCAGCCGGCCCGCGCGCGGCGGCGTCATCGGGCCGCTCCCACGGCCGTACGCGCGATCGCGTGGCGGTCGGGTTCACGGTAGAGGGGGTACAGCCCTCCCACCGTCTCCCGAGCGGCGTCCACGTCGAACCAGGCCGGGCCGCCGAGCCGTTCGCGGGCCCCGGGTGTCAGATGCACCGGCCGTGCTCCGGAGCGGGGCGGTCGCCCCACTCCGGCCAGGGGGTGACTGCGGCTCATCAGCTTGCGCACGCCGCGTTCGCCGATCCGCGCGTAGGACATCGTCTCCACCTCCATGCCGGGGACGAGCACCTTGACCGAGTGGGCCCCGGGGCCGCCCGCCTCGATCACCAGCACATCGAAATGCGCATCCGCCAGCCGTTGCAGCAGGTCCGCCAGGAGGGCGGCGGGGTCGTCCAGTGAGCCGGGCGCCACGGTGGGCAGGCCGGAGAAGGGCACGGTGGAACGCCGGGAGAGCACGGTGGGTGCCAGCAGTTCCCGCAACCGGGAGGCGTCCAGGGCGGCCCACCGCGTCATCGCCCGCAGGGCCCGGGGCTCCTGCGGTGCCAGCGGCGAGGACAGCTCGCGTTCCAGGTATCCGGGCGGGGCGATACGGGCGACGGTCTCCAGCGGAGCGTGGCTGAAGACCTTGCGGGCGCGGGAGGAGACGTACTCCGTCAGCGCCTTGCGCAGCGCCGTCTCACGGTCCGGGTGGGCGGCCTCGCCGCAGGCGGTGAGCGTCAGCGGCGTGACACCTTCCTCCGGGTACGGGTCTGCCGAGGCCGTCTTCGCATTCCCCGGGACCTGCGGGTACGGGCCCGCCGAGGCCGTTTCCACGGGCCCCGGGGCGGTGTCCGTGCCGACCACGTGGATGTCGGCCATGCCGAACTGGGTGGAGGCGAGCTTGGGCAGCACATCGACACCGGTGTCCCGCAGCCGTTCGAGTACGGAGCGGGTGACGGGGTCGCCCACCTCGTCCAGGTCGATGACCACGCCCCGGTCCATGGCACGGTGCGCGGTGGCGTTGCCGTCGCGCTGAAGGATCTCCAGCAGCGCGTGGGACAGGGCCCGCTCCGGGGTGTCCCCGGCTCCGAGCCCGTTGCTGACCGGCGTGGTCAGCCAGCCGCCGGGCGGCGGGGTACCGGGCAGGTCCGACCCGGAGCAGGCGGCGAACTCGGCGGGCACCAGCACCTCCTCGCCGGTCCGCAGCCGGCGCGCGGGCACCCACTCGAGCAGCCGCTCGGGGCCGTACTCGGCGCCGGCGGGCAGCACCAGCGTGACGGGGTCGGCGACCCGGTCCCGGCCGCGTTCACGCACCAGCTCCGCGTAGGAGGCACGGCGCCGCTCGACACCCGCCAGGTGCCGGGTCATCAGCACCTCCTCGACGAGTTCGCCGTAGGCGCCGGTACGGGCCTGGGCCGGGTCCGCGCCGTATCCGACGCCGCTCTTGCGCAGACCGGCCGCATCCAGGTGGTCGGCCGAGACGACCGGCAGACCGGTGCGGTCGGCGCCGCCGATGTCGAAGTCCTGCTGCTCACCGGGGGCCAGCGCGGCACGGTAGGCCCGGACGACCGGATGCTCGTCGGCGGCGTTCATCATCGGGCTCCCAGGGGAAGGGCGGCCGTGTCGGGCCGGCCGGCCAGCTGGTGGTCGAAGAGGCGCAGGACGTCCGCGGTGCTCACCGGAGCGGCGAACTCGAAGGGCGTGGCCACGGCCTCGAAGTCCAGGGCCCCGATCACCGACCGGTAGTGGCGCACCTCGTCGTGGGAGAGCGGGATCGCCGCGTGAAAGGCCTTGTGGCAGGAGAGGGCGCGGGGCACGGTGCCGTCGAGGTCGACCTTGAGGGTGTCGCCGCAGAACAGGATCTTGCGGCGTTCGTCGTGCAGCACGCAGTGGCCGGGGAAGTGGCCGCCGGTGCGGTGCACGGTCAGGCCGGGCGCCAGCTCGAGACGCTCGTCCACCGGCCAGGTGACCTGGAACGCCTTCGTCCACACCAGGTCTTGCACGCCCACGGCGACCACCGGCGGGTCGAAGCGCCGCTGGAGCTGCCACAGCGCGCCGTAACCGTGGACATGGCTGGCGCCCAGCCGGGTGATACCGCCGAGCCGTTCGATCTCCGCCAGCGCCTCGGCCGGGTAGTACGGGGCGGCCTCCCAGGCGACGTTGCCGCCCTCGGCCTCGATCAGCCAGCCCGTCGAACCCAGACCGAAGGAGGGCAGCGTACGGAAGCCGGTGACGCCGGGGACCGGCCGGTCCCAGTCCGCGACCGACACGGCCTCGACTGCCTTCTCCTCGACGAGGTCCCAGCCGTCCTCGGGCAGCGCGTTGCGCACGTCGCAGCAGACCGGACAGGCGGGCGGGGTGTCGAACCACCGTTGCCAGTGGCCGCAGTTGGTGCAGGCGTACATCGTCAGGGTCATCGTCGGCCTTCCTCGACGGTGGACGGAACGGGCAGCGCGGACGGGAACGAACCGGACGGCGGCGGCGCCGGGGCACGTCGGGCGGACGGGTGCGGGGAGGGGGCGTCGCGGACCCGGGCGAGCGCGTCCAGCAGCAGCCGGTGCAGGGCCAGATCGCGTCGCAGCGGCCACGGCCAGGCCCGCCCGGCCGGACGTCCGGCGCGCACCGCGAGCGCGGCCGCCGAGAACTCCCGCACCTGCACGGCGAACGGCGAGGTGCGGGTGTCGAACGGCACGGGCGTACGGTGCGCGGTGCGCGCGTCGGTCAGCCACAACGTCCCCCCGGCGTCCTGGCCGAGGGTGTCGAGGGCCGTCAGCTGCCCGAGGGTGCCGACGACCTCCAGGCGGCGACGGGGCAGCGCGTCCGGGGTGTTGTAGGCGACGTGGAGCGAGACCAGCACGCCGTCACCGGTCCGGCCGGCCAGTACGGCGCCGTCGTCGACCGGGTAGGGATGCGCCCGGTGCTGCACCAGCGCGGTCAGCTCCGTCACGTCGTCCCCGCCGAGCAGGACCCCCACCAGGTCGAGGCCGTGCGGGGCCAGGTCAAGGGCGGCCCCGCCGCCCGCCCGTACGGGGTCGGCCCGCCAGTTGTCGTAGGGGCGGCCGTCCGGCGACCAGGCGGGCGGCAGCCAGCAGCAGTAGGTGAGGCGCACCGCGGTGACCGTGCCCAGCGCCCCGGCGGCCACCATCTCCCGTACCGCCCGGTGGGCCGGGTGGAAGCGCTGGTCGTAGGCGGTCGCCGCCAGAATCCCCGCCCGGCCGCAGGCGGCGACCAGCCGCTCGGCGTCGGCGAGACCGGCGGCCAGCGGCTTCTCGCACAGCACCGCGGTCCCCGCCGCGGCGGCCAGGGCGACCGCGGGACGGTGGGCGTGGTTGGGCGTCGCGACGTACAGCGCGTCGGGCCGGTGCACGGCCAGGAGCGTGGCGAGGTCGGCGACGGTGCGGGCACCGGGGGCCCGCGCGGCCAGCCGGTCGGCGGCTGCGGGGTCGGTGTCGGTCACGGCGATCAGGCGCGGTGGGGCGACCAGGCGGGGCGGGGCGTCGCGGACTCGGCTCGCGGTCGCGTCCCCGCTCGCGCTGGCGGGCCTGCTTCCAGGCTTGGTCCCACTCCCGTTCCCGGACCTGCTTCCGGGCCCGCTCCTGTTCCCGGCCTCCTGCTCGGTGGCCGTTTCGGCGGCGGCCAGCAGGCCGGGCAGGAAGTGGTCCCGGGCCACCCATCCGCAGCCGGCGACCGCCCAGCGGCACCCGGCCGCCACCGGAGCGGCGGCGGGGGTGGCGCGTCCGTCCTCGTTGGCGTTCACCACTGCTCCGGCAGGTCCAGGAGCACCCGGCGGCGGGCCAGTTCGGTCACCTCGGGTGTCAGCCGTCCGGCCCGGGCGTCGGCGAGCAGGGCGGGGGAGAGGGCGACGCGGTCGGGCAGATAGGCGCGGGCGCCAGCCCCGTACTCGTCCCGCCAGCGGTCCCCGGGCCAGCGCAGGACTCCGTCGCGGTAGAGCGGGTTGGGACGCAGAGGCCGGCCGGGGACGGGCCGGTCCGGGGAGAGCGGGCCGTACGCGGGCGGCGGAGGCGGGGCGCCGACCAGGGCGACGGCCTCACAGCCGGCCAGCTCCCCGGTCGTACGAGGCCGGGGCGGCGCGTTCGCCAGCAGGGCGCGGGTCAGCTCGGCGTCGTCGTAGCAGAGGGATTCCGGCAGCAGCCCCCGCCAGCCCTCCGGGTCCAGCGGCAGCCCGGAGACCGGGCCGGGGACGAGGGAGTTGTGGAGGTGGCCCAGGACGACGCCACCGCCACCGGCGTACGCCACGGCACGGCGCACCACCTGCTCCTTGTCCGGAAGGAAGTACAGCGCGTCGTGGCAGGCGACGTACGCGGGGCGGCCCGGCGGGGGCAGCGGCCAGGGCGCGGTGACGTCGGCGCACACCAGCCGCGCCCGGGGCGAGACGAAGCGCCGGGCCAGCCACAGCTTGGCGAAGACCACGTCGATCCCGGTCACGTCGCGGTGCCCGCGCAGCTGGAGTTCGCGCAGCAGGTGCCCGGCGCCGCACGCCAGCTCCAGCACCGGCGAAGCGCCGGGGGAGTGCCGGGCGGTCAGGGCGAGCACGGCCAGCCAGGTCGGATCGCTCCACCGGTGCAGGAAGTACGCCCCGACCCTGCCCATGCCCAGCAGCGTCACCGCCCCGCGCAGCGTGTCGGCCGCCAGCGCGGCGCGCAGGTCGCCGGGGGAGGGGGCCGGGCCGTCCCACCAGTCGTCGCTGTCGGCGAGCAGCACCAGCGCGGCACCGTCCGCGTCACCCTCCTGGAGCCGGCGCACCGCCCGCTCGCGCAGCTCCTCACGGCCGGTGCGCAGCCAGGGGATGCCCGCCACGACGGGCCAGCGCCGTTCGCCGTCGGTCAGGAGACCGGGGAGATGGGGGCCGCAGGGTCGCAGCGGGGCCCCGTTGCCGGGGCTGACCAAGTCCAGAGGACCGGTGGCGGTGGGCGGGGCCGCGACCGGCTCGGTCGCCGTGTCGGTGATTGAGGTGTCGGTGGCCGTCGTGCCGGTGATTGAGGCGTTGATGGTTGCCGTGTCCACGGTCGTCGTGGGACCGGCCTGCGCGCGGCCCGCGGGGCGGCCCTTCACGTCGCCTCCGCCGCGTCCAGCACGGCCCGGTGGAAGCCGGACACCGCGCAGGCATGCACCAGGTCCAGTTCCTCCAGCGCCTGCTCGGCGGTGAAGGCGGCGGCTCGCGCGTGGTGGCGGACCTGGAGCACCCGGTCGAGGACGTCGGCTGCGTGAAAGGCCCGGGCAGCCGGGGCGTCTGCCCCCTCGCGCAGGGCGAGCAGCGCCTCCACGCGCTCCGCGAGAGGCTCCGGCAGCTCGGCGAGAGCCTGCCGGGTCAGCCGCGCGACGACCGCGGGCAGGTGATCGCCCAGCAGTTCCTCACCGGCGAACCCCGCGTCGGGCAGGACGGCGTTGTGCAGGTGGTGGGCCAGGCCGAGCAGGAAGACATCGCCGGGAGCGGCGCCGAACGCCCCGGCCAGCAGCACTCCGTAGACCGCCACCGCCCAGCAGTGGTCGCCGTGGCTCTCCGGCGGCTCGGCCATCAGCCGCGGCCGTCCCGGACAGGTGGCGCCCGCCCGGGGCTGGGCGCACATCACCGCCGCGAAGGCGGGAGCCGGGGCACGGAGCGGATCCTCGGACAGCACGCGCGCGTCGTCCACCGGGTCACGAAGCGGGTCCTCCACCAGGCTCGGCAGTGCCTCGTACAGCAGGCCCGACGTCAGCGGATCCATGCGGTCGGTGTGCTGGGCGACCGAGCGTTCCAGTACGGCGACCGCCTCGTCCGCGGTCAGCCCGCAACGCCGCAGCACCGGGCCGTCGACACCCGCCAGCCGTGCCCCGGCCACGGCGGCCGCGCACTCGCGTACGGCGATGGTGCTCGCGTCCCCGCCGCGCACCAGCTCCGCCCACGACCGGCGAAACGCGCGCTCGGCCATCGAGGCGCCGCTGCCGGCCGTACGGATCCGCTTGAGGTCGCCGATCTCGCGCAGCAGCGGAACGGCCACCCGCAGTGATCCGCGCGGCACCTCCCCGTCCCGCGCGGCGGGACGGGGAGCGCCCTGCGCGGCGGGACGGGAAGTGGCCTGCGCGGCGGGACGGGAAGCGGCCTCCGTCACGACCGTCCGCCCGGCGCTGTCCGGTCCGCGCCGTCCAGCCAGTCGAGCAGCGCCCGCTCCTGACGGTGCAGAGCGTGCTCGGGGACCCCGCCGTCGACGGTCATCGGGGCCTTGAAGAAGAAGCCGAACTGTTCCTGCACACCGCGTTCCCCGCGGCGCCGCGCCTCGGCCAGCAGCCGGATCAGCTCCAGCACCAGCGGGGCGGCCAGGACGGAGTCCCGGCACAGGAAGTCGATCTTCATCTGCATGCGGCGGCCGAGGAAGCCCACGAGGTCGATGTTGTCCCAGGCCTCCTTCTCGTCACCGCGCGGCCGGTAGTACTCGATGCGGACCTTGTGGTCCTCCACCGGGTAGCCGAGCACCGAGTCCAGCACCTTCTCCTTGGTGGCCGTCTTGCTGGCCAGCGAGTCGGGATCCTCAAGGGCCCGGCCGTCGCGGTTGCCGAGCAGGTTGGTGGAGTACCAGCCCTCCACCCGCAGGGCCCGCGAGCGCAGCGCGGGGGCGAGCACCGTCTTGACCATGGTCTGTCCGGTCTTGCCGTCCTTGCCGGCGATCGGCACGCCCTGCCGCTCGGCCAGGAGTCTCAGCGCCGGCACGTCGGCCCCGGCGCTGGGCGTGAAGTTGAGATACGCCATGCCCTCCATGAGGGCCGCGTAGGCGTAGAGCATGGCGGGGGCGATCGCCTCGTCGCCCGCGTCCAGCGCCGCCTCGAACGCCTCGGGCGAGGCGAGAGCGGGTGCCGCCGGGTCGGGCAGCCGCTCGGTGGAGGCGAGGTTGACCACCACCACCTGGGACAGGTCCTGTTCGTCGCGGAAGCGCCGCAGGTCCTCCCGGATGCGCTCGGTGCGCTCGCGCAGGCCGTCGCAGGGCACGACGTTGGCGCCGGTGACCGCGCGGCAGTAGTCCGAGTCGGCCACCGCAGGCCACGGTCGCAGCTGCTGGAGGCTGGGGGCCGCGGCCTCGATCTGCGCCGGTTCCAGCACGCGGTGCAGGTGGGCCGCCTTGGCCAGGTCGTCGGCCGAGACGTCCCAGCCGCCGAACACCAGTTCCTCGTAGGGCACCAGGTCCGTACGCGAGGCCAGCGGAAGCCCGTCCTGGCCGCAGGCGCCGAGCCTGAGCAGTTCCACGCCGGCCACGGCGGTGGTGGCGACCGCTCCGCCCAGCCCTACGACGGCGGCACCCAGCCGGCCCGTCGCATCGGCCGACTCCACGTGCCGCGGGGACAGTCCCTCGGTCGGTTCAGGCATCGCTCACTCCGTTCGACTCGTCCATCGGCTCGGCCACGGGGCACGACCGGACTCCGGTCCATCGACGCGGGTACGGCCGGTGGTCCCGCACACAGGCCGCGGAAGCCGTTTCCGTTCGCGGCGGTCGGCTGGACCGCGGCGACTCAGCCCAGGCTTCGCGGAACTCGCGGCCACCGCATCCGCCGCGAAAGGGCGGCGTCCTGGCGTTTCGAACCCGCCCGTACGGTGCTGACGGGCCGGACCGCGCGTGGCACGCACGTTCCGCCGCGCGGCCGGCCGCCGGGAAGAGACGGCCGAACGGGTGAAAGCGGCTCGCCCTGAAGCAGCTCGTTCCCGGTATCGGCCGGTCGGCGACCGGCCCGGGGGACTGCCTGGCATGTCGGCCGTCGGCGTCCGCCGCTCTCCGCCCTCGCCGCGGCCTCACGTGGCTCGGGCCAGGTGCCTGGCGCAGGTCCGGCTCCAAGTCGGGCACCTGGAGACGGCTCCAAGTCGGGCACCGGGCCCGTGCAGCGCCACGCCACGAAACCGTCGATCGTCGGGGCTGACCAGTACCGCGCCTTCGCGGCCCCCCTTGGACAGCCGCCCAGCCCCTTCCGTTCCGTATCCCCCGGGGGATCACCACCGGCTCCGGCCGGAGCAGCGGCAACGCCGTCTCGTCGACCGCGCGCGGTGTCACGCCCGGGAAGGAGACGGACGGTCAGCACCCACGGGACTCACCTTCGGGCCAAGAGCTGCACCCACCCGTCATCGGGCCAGCCCGACGACTCTGGTCCTGAGCCGCGCCGTGTCCGGATGGCCGAGTCCCTCGAAGATTTCCAGGGCCCGCCGCAACTCGGCGCCGGCCTCTTCCGTCCTGCCCTCCGCCAGCAGGACTTCTCCGAGGTGGCTGAGGGTCTCGCCCTCGACCCAGCGATTACCGACGTCCCGGTGCGCGTCGAGCGCCTGCCGGTAGTGCTCGATCGCCTCGCCGGGGCGGCCGAGCCGGTGCTGGACGGTGCCGAAGATGTCGAAGGTGACGCCCTCGACCCAGCGGTTGCCGGTGACACGGAGCACGGTCAGTGCCCGCTGCAACTGCTCGACGGCCGCATCGAAACGCCCCAGCCTCTGGTAGGCGTCACCCAGGTTGGCCAGGGCGATGCCCTCGCCCCAGGCGTCGCCGAGATGGCCCCAGCAGACCTGGGCACGGCGGAGGTACTCGACGGCCTTGTTGCACCGGCCGGCCTTCAGGTATGTGTCACCCAAATTGGAGATCGACTGGACCCGCCCCACGGCGTCACCGAGTTCCCGGCGCTGGATCATCGCCCACCGGTGGTGTTCGATGGCCTCGTCATACTGGCGCGTTACTGTCAGTGCGCTGGCCAGGTCGTTGTGGGTCCATGCCTCGCCGGTGCGGTCGTGTGCGGCGCGGGCCGCCGCGAGGGCGATCCGGCAGGTGTCCAGCCAGTCGTTGACGTGGCTGCGCAAGTAGAAGAAGCCCCACAGCGCGGCGCTCAGCCGCCAGGCGATGCCGGGCAGGCCGGATGTGGCGGCCTGCTGGACGGCGGCTACGAGGTTCGGCCGTTCGGTCTCGCACCATCCGAGTGCCTCGTCGTGGGTGGCGAACGCCGACGGCTCGCAATCCGGGGGAACCGGCTCCTGGGGAACCCGGCGGCGGCGGGGCGCGAACCAGGCGTAGGCGGCGTCGGCGGTGTGCAGGTACCAGGTCAAGAGCCGTTCCAGGGCCCGCTGTTGTTCCCCGGCCGGGATGTCGATGCGCAGGCGTTCACGGGCGTACACGCACAGCAGGTCGTGCAGGGCGTACCGGCCGGGCGCGTGCCGGGTGACCAGGTGGAGCCGGGTCAGCTCGGTCAGCAGGGCACGGGTCGTACGCGGGGCCAGTCCGGCCAGGGCCGCCGCGGCGGGTACGGAGAGGTCGGGTCCGGTGTGCAGGCCCAGCAGGGCGAAGAGCCGCGCGGCCGGTGGGGTGAGGGCTTGGGAGGACCAGGAGAAGACGGCTCGGAGGTCCGTGCCGCGGTGGCCGCTATCGAAGGCGTCCAGACTGTCCTGGCCCTCGCGGAGTTCGTCGACGACGGCGGTCAGCGGGTAGTCGGGCTCGGCAGCCGCCCGGGCGGCGACCACGGCGAGGGCCAGCGGCAACCGGCCGCAGCGCCGGACGATCTCGGCCGTCGCGTCCGGTTGCGCCGACGTCCGCCGGGCACCCAGGCGGCGCGCCAGGAACGTGTGTCCCTCGGCGGGTGTCAGAGGGTGCAGGGTCAGAGGGTGCGCGCCTTCGCCCGCGACAAGGCCGGTGAGGCTGTCGCGGCTGGTGACGATGGCGAGGCAGCCGGGGGCGGCCGGCAGCAGGGGAAGCACCTGGTCGGTGTCACGGGCGTTGTCCAGGAGGACCAGTACGCGCCGGTGGGCCAGCACGCTGCGGTACAGAGCCGTCTGGGCGTCCAGTTCGGCCGGTATGCGCTGCGGGGGGACTTCGAGGGCGTCGAGGAGGACCCTGACGGCCTCCTCGGGAGTCATGGCGGGCGCGGCCGGGTCGAAGCCGCGCAGGTTCAGGAAGATCTGCCCGTCGGGGAAGCGGGCGGCGGCCTGTTGGGCCCAGTGCACGGCCAGGGTGGTCTTGCCGACCCCGGCCATACCGCCGATCGCGCTGATCACCACCGTGCTCGGCCGGGTCCCGTCGTCGGGTAACAGGTCGTCGATGCAACGGAGTTCCTCGACACGGCCGATGAAGGCGGCTTGGCCGGGCGGGAGCTGAGCCGGACGGATGCGGTGCGGGGCGGCTGGGAGGCGGGCCGGCGCGGTGTCGTCCGGCGCGGTGCCGCCCGGCGCGGTGATGTCCGCTGAGGTGTCCTCCGGTGCGGTGGTGTCCGCTGTGATGTCTTCCGGTGCGGTGGTGTCCGGTGCGGTGTGATCGGATGCGGCACTGACCGCCGTCACCCGGTCGTCCACGAGTGACTCGCGAGCGGCACCGCCCACCGACGACCGGCCGTCCACCAATGGGGCGACGGCCGGGTCCGTCGCACTTCCCCGACCGGCCGCGGCGGGAATTCCGGTGGCCGTGGCACGCCGGTGGGCCGCATCCGCGAGGATCCAGCGCCGGTGCAGTTCCAGAAGTTCAGCCGTCGTGGCCCGGCAGATCCGCGCGAGGCGCTCCACCGGCGTGAACCGGTCGGGAACGGCGGCGCCGCGGCAGTGGCGGTGCAGCGTCGACGCACTCGTGTGCAGCTGTTTCGCCAGAACCTCGTAGCTGAGCCCCGAGCGCTGCTTGAGCTGCCACAGCAGCGCGGCGAACCTCTCGATGTCGTCGGCTTGTTCCGTACCCGGCATCCGTCCTCCTCGCCGCCGGCGTCCCACGGGACGTCCCGCGTCGACCGTGTCCCCGCTGGTCCAGAGGGCTCGGCCGTCCCGGCGTCCCAAATGGTCAGCGAAGTCTGGCGGTTGAGACGTCCTGCCCGCAAATTCGGCCTGTTCCTCTGCCCGTCGGGCCGAGGACGCCACCGCGTCGTCAGAAGGACAGAACACGTGCGTAAAGCGCCGGACCGCTCAGAGAACGACATCACCAGCCTTTCCGGCGGGGGACGGGTGGCGCCCGGCGCCGGCCGGACCCCCACAGGGAGCCCTTCGTCCGCGGCGGAGATCGCACTCGTTCAGCGCTTCGCCGGCGACCGGGGGGCGCAGGCGCATGTCCACGGTGCCGGGTGCGGGCACCCTGGTGACGCGGACACCGAACCGGTCGGCGGTCAGGCACTGTTGCAGTCCGCGCTGGCTTCGCCCGACCGGCCTCTCCCGGGGCCGTTGCGGGCCGAGGCGGAGAGCTTCTACCAGAACGACTTCTCCGCGGCCCGGGTCCATGACGGTCCGGTGGCGCAGCGGGCCGCGGCGGCTCTGGGAGCCCGGGTCCATGACGGTCGGCACACATGTCCTGCTGGGCGAGGGGGCGGCCGGCAGCAAGGAGGTGATGGGCCATGAACTGGGGCATGTCGACAAGAACCTGCGGGGCATGCCGGAGACCGGCAGCGACAACGGTTCCGGGGTCAGCGTGACCGACCCGGACCAGCGCTCCGAGCGGGTCGCCGCGGCCGACGGAGCGGCGTTCGCGGCCGGCGCCGGTACGGCCCCCTCCCTCGGTTCCCGTCCCGCGCAGGGCCTCGCGCCGCGTCCCGCGCCCGGCAACGCGATCGTCGCCCGGATGCTGGCCCTTCAGTCCGCGGCGGGCAATCGCGCCGTCGCCCGCATGATGGGCGCCGCCGGGGCGCCTCCCGTGCAGCGCATGGCGGGGCACAAGAGTGACCGGGGTGAGGCCAGGAAGCCCTCCACCAAGCAGGTCAGGGACGCGCTCGACGCTCAGGTCAAGGAGTCGTGGCCCCAGCAGTTCGGAGGAGGACGGCACGGCCGGGGTCCGGAACAGGTGCGGATGCGGTACGCGCGTCCCATGGACGGAGACCGCACGGCGCAGACCCTGTCGCACCAGAGTTTCCTGCTGTACGACGCCATCTCGGCCGTCAACGAGGACAAGGGGGTGGAGAAGGACGAGGAACGCGAGGTGCAGGGCATGTTGATCAACAACCGGCTGCTTTTTGCCTCGAACTACAACGCGTCGATGCGCGCCCTGGGCGGTTATCAGACGGACGGCACCGTGGACACGTATCCGGATCTGGTGAGCAAGCACCCGAGTGCCAAACGGCGACTGGCCGGGCTGAAGGGGGCGGACGCCGAGGAGTACGACCAGCGAATACAGCGGGCCGCCGTGAAGACACAGGCCGTCCTGGCGGGCGCGCGGGGAGCGTACGACGCCACGGCCGCAGCTCTGCAGGAACGGCACGGCTCGCCGGTGCAGCTGCTGGACATCGGTGACAAGGACCTGCACGACTACCTCACCAACGAGGTTTACGAGGGGGCGGTCTTCTTGGTGGCCTTCTCCGAGGACGAGGAACTGCTCCATGCCGAACAGAAACTGATGCTGGCCCTGCACAGGTCGGGCATCGAGGCCGAAGATGTGCGAGGGGAACACGCCATTATGGGCCGGTACCGGGGCTGCCTCTGCTGCACGGCTGCCCTCGCGTACTACAAGTCGAAATTCCCCGGCCTCAATTACGACCCCAATCCGGGCTTCTACTACTACGAATCCCTGGAGAATCTCTACCGGCACCAGAAACACGTCATCAACGACCCCGAATTCCAGACCACCATGCTGGCTCTGGCCTCGGGCCTGCCGAGCACTCCCGCGCTCACGCGTATGCGCGCACCGATGGGCCCGGAGGGCCCGTTGGGCGAGACCATCGAGAGCGCCGGACAAGCGTCGCGGCGGAACTACCGGACTCCGTCCCCGAGCGACATGGGGATGGGGGTCGACGAGAAAGGCATGACGGCGTTCTATCCGTACACGATGGAGCAGGACATCGAGGGTGTGACGGGCTCCCGCGTCGGCAAGGGGTCGAAGAGGAGCCTGGCCAGGCTCAACGCGCCACGGATCATCAACAACATCGAAGACCGGCAGTACATCCAGCAGACGTGGCAGACGGGAACCGAAGAACAGCGGAGGGCGTGCTTCACCTACTGGGAGAAAGAGAAGAAGGCCACCCGTACCGAACTGGCCGAAATCCTCGACGAGGTGGACCCTCGGGGCGTACAGGCTTTGGTCAGTGCCATCTACCGATGTGTCGAGAAGCGCACCGGTCATGAGTCTCGTGACAGCGGAAAGGGCAAGGGAAAGGCCCCCGTCAGGCAGCCGCAGAAAGGCAAGTACGCCGAGAAGAAGCCACAGAAGGAGACCCGCAAGCCACTCGACAAGACGTCCAAGAACTGGTCGCGTCTTACGCAGGAGATCGAGGCGGATCCGGACTTCCACCAGGCGTGGTTGCGGCGCGAGAAAAAGCAGGACACATCCCACATCGAGCCGAGGAACATGCCCTTGGGGCTGCGCCGGCTCGTGCAGACCCTCAGCGCGCAGTACACCACCTCCTCGATGGCACGCAGACTGCACATCGCCGAAAGGTCGCTCACCCGTGAGGTCAAGAAGCCGCTGCCGCCCGTACCGGACGTCGGCACGTCCAGCGGTGTGGCACAAGCCCATGAGATCCCCGGACTGACCCGGTACGTGGACGAGGAGGGACAGACCCTTTACGTCGATGAACAGGAGAACGTGTTCGTGATCGACCCGGAGACCGGACGCCTGGTGCAGATCCACGCGAGCGCGGGCACCCACGACGCCATGGACTGGATTCCGGAGTGACCGTGCCTGCCCAGGACACACCGCCTCACACTCCGCCCGTTCAGGGCGGACGAACCGGGCGAAGCGGTGCGCTGTCCGACCGGCGGCATTCGCCTCTGCCTCCATCCCGACACGCCCGGCGGAGCCGAGGTCTTGGCGGTACCCGGTCCGGCCGCCGTTCGGCAGGGGCGGAGCGGTCAGGCCGCCGGGGACGCCTTCGCTCCAGGAAAATCCGCTGACGCGGACCGGAATCGGCTCCCGACCGCCCCTGGGGCGGGCGGCGGCCCGCCCGACGGGCTCCCGCCCGCCCCAGGAGCGGTAGTCGCCTGCGTCGGCGAGGTACCTGGGTCTACGGCGCCCTGCGCGTAACGGACGGCATCGAGGTCGGCCCACCGGCCCGGTCCGGGGAAGGAGGACAGCTGCTCATGGCGTCGGAGCGGCCGCTCCCGCCGGGCCGCTGTCATCGGGGAACGGTCCCTCCGGTCCCAGCGGACGGCCTTCCCACGTGACGGCGTGCCAGCCCTGGCCGGGCGAGCCGGAGAGCACGACGGCGCCCGTGTTGCCGAGCGCATGGCCGGATGCGAAGGCCACGTCGATGTTGTGAGCGCGGGCGGCCACCCACGTCCGGATGACCGCACCATGGCTGACCATCGCGACCGTCTCCGCTCCCGTCCGGGCCGCTTCGGTGACGACGGCATCGAACCGGCCCAGAGCCTCCCTGCCGTTCTCGCCGCCCGGCATCCGGCGTTCCGTGTCCCCGGCGGACCAGGCGAAGGCGGTGGCGAGGTAGACAGCGGCTGCCTCGTCGTCCCCGCGCATCTCGAGCTCACCCGCTTCCACCTCCCTGATGCCGTCCCGGATGCGGACGTCGAGCCCTGTGGCGGCGGCCAGCGGTGCGGCGGTCAGCTGAGTGCGTACGAGGGTGGAGGCGTACAGGGCTTCGATGTTCTCCTCCGCCAGGGCCGTGGGCAGGGCGGCTGCCTGCTGCTGGCCCAGTGGCGTCAGAGCCGGTCCGGGTGGCGCGGTGTCCAGCAGATGCTTGACGTTGGACGGAGTCTGGCCATGGCGGATGAGCAGCAGACGCATTCAGGAAGTACCTCCACTCGGCGGAACGATTGGCTTCACTTTGTCACCTCGGCTCCCGGCCTCGGCGGGCCGGTCCGCCGTCGGCGTTGTCCGGGCGCGTACGGAAGCGGCGCACGTCGGCCGCGGAGGCTGCCCGACCGGGTCCGGTGGGCCCTGTCGCCCGCCGCCGCTCGATATTCGTACGCACGAGCTATAGCGGAACGTGTGTGCCCATTGCGCACCGGGTCCGGGATCCAGGCCGTCAACCGTTTGTGTACTGACGGGATGTGCTCGGTGTGTCCGCGTCCGATGCGCGCAGTCGCAGGGTAATGACCGCGCCGAACAGCGGCGCGGCTGCACACCTTGGAGGATCGTCATGATCCGGCTTCACAGGGCCCTCGGCATCAGCACGGCCGCGCTGGCCCTCACCGCCCCGCTGACTGTCACGGCGGTGGCGGCCCAACCGGTCGCACCGCAGGCCCGGACCGTGCAAGCGGGCCCGGGCTACCACTGTCAGTCGGCCGACTCCGGCGACGAGGTGCACGGGACGGACTGCACGGCGGTCGGCGGCGCTCCGGAGAACGGAGTCATCACTGACGGCACCATCTCCAACGACAGCGGAACCTTCCGGTGCACCGTCGTCGCCGCCCACCTCCCGAACGTCGTCGGACTCAACTGTCACGAGGACGAGCCCGGACCGCAGCCCGGCATCTGACGCCGGCCGTCCACGACCGGGGCCGAGCGGGGGTGATGCCCCGCACGGGCCCGGTCCGCCGTGGCAGGACACCGAGTGTTCAGGTCCGGGGCCCGCTCGACCAGCCCGCCGGGCACCGTGGTGACCACCCGCCGGCAGCGGACAGTGCCGCGGATGCCGGGTTCGCGCATCGCGAGTTCGACGGTGCAAGGGGCCATCTGGTGGCTCTGCCGGTTCAGCTGGGCCGTGGCCGGCCTCCTACAGGAGTTCCGGCCCGAAGACCTCGCTCAACACCCGGGCGTCCCACGAACGACACCCGCGTACGGCCACTTCGTACGCGTCCGCATTCCTCGACGCGCTCGTGACCAGCGTGGACAGGACCAGCTGACGGAACCCCACCGACCTGGGCCCGACAACGGCGTACACGGCGGTGTCGGCCACGCCCAGGATCGGGGCGGTCCACGTGGCCGCCACCGCGCCCGCTGGCCGCAGCATCCAAGCGGGCGCTGCATCGGTTCTTTGGCCGCGGGAGGGGCGAACAGGGCCAGCTCCAGCCCGCCCGGCGGCAGTGTCCAGGCGTACGCCGCCCCGCACAGAAAGATCCGCGGCGCGCACACCGCCAAGCACATCTCCCACATCACCTCGACGGTGATCTATTCGTCGGAGCAGCGACGGCGCAGCCGGACCGCCGTCCACGGCGACGTATGCCGGTACAACTCCTCGAACGCCGCGCGGTCGCCCTTGGCCACCAGGCGGGCGAGACACCCTCGTCCGAACTGGTCGCGGTACGGTGTGGGGCTGCCGCGCCTTCCATCAGTGGAGAGAGGTAGAGCTTCAGGACTTCAGGACGGAAGGCGGAGACTGTGACGACGGGGGCGCTCTGGCTGGCGGCGATCGTGCTGCTCGGCTCATGTGTCCAGTGGCTGACCGGCATGGGCTTCGCGCTGGTGGCGGTTCCGGCCCTGATCCTCCTCCTGGGCCCCGCTCAAGGCGTGATCCTCGCCAATTGCGCATCCGGCGTGATCTGTGCGATCGGTCTGGCAAGCGGCTGGCGAAGGGTCCGGTGGGGCGCGATGGTCCCGCTCTGCCTGGCCTCGGCATGCACGGTCCCGCTCGGCGCGTGGACGACACGGCATTTGCCGGAGCCGACGCTCTTGATCGTGATGGGCGCCCTGGTGACGGCGGCTGTGCTGCTGGTCATCCGAGGACTGCGGGTCCCTGCCCTCAGGGGCCGCGCGGGAGCTGTCGGTACCGGCGCGGTGGGTGGCTTCATGAACGCCGCGGCGGGCGTGGGCGGTCCTCCGATCTCCCTCTACGCCCTCAACGCGGGTTGGACGGTCAGGGAGTTCGTCCCCAACGCCCAGTTCTACGGTCTGTTCGTCAACATCTTGTCGGTCGCGGTGAACGGCGTGCCACGGCTGGACGTCGTCCAGTGGACGTCCGTCGCCGCCGCGATGGCGGTCGGAATGATGACCGGCCGGTTCCTCGCCGCCCACACCCCCGAACGCCGCGCCCGGACGCTGGTGTTGGCACTGGCGTTGGCAGGCGGGGCGACGACGCTGGTGAAGGGCGTACTGGAGTTGTGAGACCCGCGATGCCGGCTCTCGCATAGCGGGAGTCGGCCCTCACCGGCGATCAGATCGACGCCTCGTCGGTCAATGCCGTGGTGGCCGGCCGTGGGTGGGCCGGCCCCGGCTGCTGCGGCACGCCCGCTCGCTTCCGGTGTGCCGCTGGAGTCTCCCTCGGTCACCCCGGTCACCCCGGTCACCCCGGTCGTACAGGTGGTACGCGCCCACCCAGGCGACCCCGGCAAGCCGGCGAACACCCGCCGAGCGTTGCTGTCTTGACACTACATCTCGTGCCCCGACCCCCGCGGCCTCGTCTCGCTACGCTATTCTTGAACGTGTTCAAATTAGTGGACCGACGAGATCGGTGCGATGTTCAATGTGCATGGAACAGCTGGCCGGCTCCGACGTTCACGTCGCCCGGTGCGGCGGGCGCATGGCCGAGGACTGGCGCGGCGCGGCGGCGCGCTGGGCCGTGGCCCTGGTGTGGTTCTACGAAGGCTTCTGGTGCAAGATCTGGCCGGGGCGGACGGATCAGCGGGCCATCGTCGATGGCGTGCCCTTCCTTCCTGACTGGGCGCTGACGGCGGCGCTCGTGCTGATCGGGTCTGCCGAGGTGCTGATCGGTCTCTGGGTGCTCGCCGGGCGGCGGGCGCGGAGCGCGGCCATCGTCCAGACGGCGCTCGTGGCGGTATTCAACGCGGGTGGCCTGCTGTTCAGCCCCGGCCGGATCGAGGAGCCCGGGCGGTTGCTCACGCAGAACCTTGTCTTCATCGTCCTGATCTGGACGGTGTCAGGGACCTCCCCGAGGCCGGTGGCCCGGTGAGCGCCACCCCGTGGACCCACGGCCGGATCATCAGCGGACTGGGCGGCCCCCGCCTCCTGTTCGGGCGGATGTACGAGGACAGCGGCATCGAACTCGCTGTCCTGCCGAAGACCGGCGCCCGGGTGCTCTGCATCGCCTCCGCGGGCGACACGGCCGCCGCCCTGCACCAGGCCGGCCATGACGTGACAGCCGTGGACCTCAACCCCGTGCAACTCGCCTACGCCCGACAGCGGCTCGCCGGGGGCGTGAGCACGGAGGGCTCCGCCGAGACGCTGATGCGGCTGGGACGTCGCGCGGCCGGCTCGGCGCTGCCCGCTTGGCGCCCGCCCGCGCTGCGCACCTTCCTCGCCCTGGACGACCCGGCCGAACAGGCCCGGCGATGGCACTCGGAGCTGGATGGTCCGGGGCTGCGCCGCCTGATGCGGATCGCGCTGCGCCCCAGTGGCGCACTCGCGGTGGCGCTGCGCCCCTCGTTCGCCGCAGTCGTCCCCGCCCGCTTCGACGAGGTGCTCAGACGGCGTATCGAGCGAACCGTCACCAGCCACCCGAACGCCCGTAACCCATGGATGTGGCGGCTGCTCGCGGGCGCTGACCCCCCGGACACGCCACCGCCGCACGCACCGGATCTTCCACTCGTCCAAGGAGATGTGGTGGACGTCCTCGAGCGGACGCCGCGCGCCGGCTACGACGCCGTGACCCTCTCCAACGTGCTCGACGGCCCGGGCCCCGCCTTCGGTCGCCGCCTGCGCGCCGCCGTACGGCACGCCGTACGCCCCGGCGGCACCGTGATCCTGCGCAGCTTCCGTGGACCCGGACCCGCCGGCGCGGGCTGGGCGGCACAGGACCGCTCCGCGCTGTGGGGTGTCGTACGTGTCCTGCGGCTGGGCACGGACCCGGACAAGAACAACGACAGAAAGATCGATCCGTGCGACACCTGATACGACGTCACCCCATCCCGATAGAAACGCACTTCGCGCACTCGCTCGTCCTGACCTACGCCCTGCCCGCCGAGGTACTGCGCCCACTCGTACCACCGGCGTTGGAACTCGACACATACCGCGCCGGTGCGCAGGAACCGCTGTACGGCTTCGTGGCCGCCGCCCTGGTCGACACCCGTGCGCTGCGGCCCGCGGCCGTACCCGCCCGGTTCGGCCGCGATTTCCTGCTCACGGGCTACCGGGTCTTCACTCGTTTTCCCACTCCCGGCGGCCGGACCATGCGCGGCCTGCGCATCCTGCGCAGCGACACCGACAAACACCTGATGCGGCTCGGCGGCAACCTGCTCACCCGCTACAACTACCGCCAGGCGCGCGTGAGCACACAAGTCACGAACGACACCCTGGAGTTCCGCGTCGACAGCGCTGACGGGCACGCCGATCTGACCGTGCGCGCCGATCTGCGCAGCGCTCCGGCGCCCCTGCCGCCGACGAGCCCCTTCGCGGACGAACGCGCTGCCCGTCGCTTCGCCGGTCCGCTGCCCTACACCTTCGAATGGGAACCGCAGACCCGCTCCGTGATCGTCATCAAAGCGTCGCGCGCGCAATGGGACCCGCAGCCTGTCCGGGTCGACGTGGACCGGCTGACCTTCTTCGACCACGGCCCGCTCGCCGGCGCCCACCCCGTTCTCGCCAACGCCTTTCACGTCGCCGGCGTCGACTACGGCTGGGAGCGCGGAGTACGGCGCAGCGAGAGCGGCGGTGCGAGATGACCGTGCGGCACTCCGGCGTCCGCGACGTCATCGCCTACAACTGGCCGCAGTACGCGAAGGGAGTGGCCGTCGCGCTGGCCGCCGCCACCGTCGCCGGCCGGCTCCCACCCCCTCTGCGCCGCCTCGCCCGCGCGGGATCCGCCGCGGCCGTCACCCTCCTCGGCACCGCCACGGTGGCGAGCTGGTACGTCTACGACCGCTCCGACCTGTACACCTACGACTGGCTGGCGGAGTTGCTGCCCGCCACCCCGTCCGCGTACGCGGTGGTGAGCACCGGACTCGACGAGGTGAGCGCCCCGCTCGCCGAGCGCTGGCCGAACGCCCGGCACACCGCGGTCGACCTGTACGACCCGGCACTGACGAACGAGGGCTCCATCCGCCGCGCCCGGCGCCGCGTGTCACCACCCGCCCACGCCGTGCCGGGGCGCCCCGGCACGTTGCCGCTCCCCTCGGGCGGGACGGACGCCGTCCTGCTGGTCTTCGCGGCACACGAACTGCGCCAGGCACGAGACCGGGAGCGACTGTTCACGGAATGCGCCCGCCTGCTGCGGCCGGGCGGCACGCTGCTCCTGGCCGAACATCACCGGGACACGCCGAACAAGGCCGTGTTCGGACCCGGTGCCTGGCACTTCCTGCCCCGCGCGGAGTGGCTGCGCCTTGCCGCCCACGCCGGACTGCGCCCCACGGCAGAGCGCCGACTCGCCCACCTGGTCACGGCGTTCGCCTTCACCAAGGAACAGGTGTGACCCACTTCCTCACCCTCACCGGGCAGTTGCGTCTGGTCGGCCTCGCCCTCATCGTCATGGGCCTGGTGCACACCGCACTCCCACGCATCATGAACTGGCCCGCCGATCTACGCGCCAGCAGCCTGCTGACCCGCCAGGTCTCCTACGCACATCTCGTCTTCATCGCGCTCACCTGCGCGCTGCTCGGCACACTCCCGCTCGCGTTCGCCCCGGACCTTCTGACCGGCGCGCCCCTGCCGACGTTTCTGCTGTGTGCCCAGACTCTGTTCTGGGGACTGCGCTGGATCATGGAGTTCGCCTACTTCTCACCGCGTCTGTGGTACGGCAACCGCCTGCGCACCGGGGGACACGCCGGTCTCGCCGTGCTGTGGACCTGGGTGACCGGAGTATTCGCGACAGCGAGTCTGCACGTTCTCTGCTGACGGCAGATTTGCCCCTCGCCGTGCGTCAGTCCGCGGGCAAAATCGACGACGCGATCGAGCGGGCCGACCGGGAGTCGTTCACCAAGGCCCCGTCGAAGACCTTCGAGGGCCGGATCGGCTATCTCATCCGCCAGTTGGGCAGCGCACAGGCCGTCGCGGCAGTGATCGGGGTGACCGTCGACGCCATCAACCGCTACCGATGCGGTGCCCGCAAGCACGCCCGTGCCGACGCCGCTGCGGAGATCGATGACGCGGTGCGGGTCCGGTGGCGGCCTCTGGTGCGCAAGCGCCGGCAGCGCAGATCATGCCGGCATGCCGGGTTGCTGTGCCGAGAGGTTTTGCGGCATTCGCAGCTTGGGCAACGAGTGGCTGTGACCAGCAGCCTCTCGATCGGCCTGCGGCCCTTCACTGATCCTCCGCCTCGAATGCCTGGGCGACTGCGAGGCTGTCCTCGTAGACATGGTGCCGGGTGACGAGGCCGTTTTCGACGGTGAGGTGCAGGGCGAACCGCGCGCGATACGCACGTCCGGTGGTCCGGGCGGTCTGACGGATTTCGCCGAGCACGACCGCGTCGTCACCGTCGATGAGGATGCGCTCGACCTCTGTCGCCACATGCTCCGGCATGTGGTGCTCGGCAATCTCGCGATAGTGAGCGGCCGCGTCGGCCCGGGTCGACCGGTGACGGATCCACGGTGTGGCGGCACGACCATGCTCGGCCTCCGGCCAGTCCAGCTTCCAATCGCCCTGCTCGGCATACAACTCGGCAATCCGCTGGGGGTCGCCCTCACCGATCCTGCGCAGCAGTTCTTCAACCACGGTGCGCGTGTTCGTAGGTGCGGCTGTGGACATGGCTGACCCCTCCGTCCCGGCCCGCGTCCTGTCGACGCGGAGTGATCTCCAACCTTGCCGATGCAGGAAGCCTGAGGCCATTACCTGTGAAGTAAGAGGCTTTCCAGCGTGGCCGCGGTCATCGGGTCCCGATCGCTCAGCCAGGCGGTGTGGTGATGGGTGACGGCGTCCTGGAAGAAGGTGTCGGTGGAGTGGCCGGCCGCCTCGTGGCCCAGGCCGCGTACCGCGGCGTACGCGGTGAAGCGTGGCACGCTCGGTGCCACGGCCAGCCATTGCAGCAGTTCGCGGTGCCGGTGGCCGCCGAGGACGCGCAGCGCGTCCAGTAGCGGAACCGCGAGTTCTTCGTGCCGGACGGCCATGGGACGCGCCAGTTCGGCTGCGAGTGCGTCCGCCAGCGCCGAGCGGTACGGGGTGGCCGCGAGCATGAAGGAGGCGTAGAGCCGGATGTCGAAAAGCGGGCTGGTCAGGGCCTCGGCCACCAGGGCGGTCGGTACCGCGGGGTCGTGCATCCGGTCGGGCTGGACGGTGGCCATCCGTGTGGTCACCCTGTGCAGTGCCGCTGCCAGGGGTGTTCCGGCCGTCGGACTCGACCTGCTCGTACGGTGGACTGCCGTTCCGCTGACGGGGTGGTCGAGGCGGCCCAGTACCGCGTGGGCGTGCTGGGGGTGCGCCGCGGACAGGTGTCTGCGGAGAGGGGCGATCTGGTCGCCGAGCGGTCCGGTAGTGGCGCAGTCCCGCAGCGCCCGTACCAGAGTCCTCAGCTGACGCTCGTCGAAGTGGCGGTAGTCCACTTTCCGCAAGCAGGCCATGACCGCGCCCCGGTGAGCCAACGGCCCGCTGGGACAAGTGAGTTCGGCCAGCACTTTGTCGGTCGCGTCAGGGTGCCCGCAGTTGTCCAGGGCGCAGACGATCTCGGTGGCTGTCAGTCGCGCGCGTTCGGCAGCCATCACACCGCACATGGCGATGACGGTCCGGCCGCCCCGGGGATGGTTCAGCAGCCGGTTGAGTGATTCGAAACGGAGGATCCACGGCAGGCCGTCGGCGATCACCATTTCCTCGATGAGCCGCTCGGCGAGCCGGGACCATGTGCCGGACGGCATCAGTACGACATCGGGTCTGGCGCACAGTCCGTCCACCAGCTGGTCCCGAGCGGTACGCCGATCCGGAGTACGTGACGCGGCTGCGCCGTGCGATCGACGCCGCGAGGGAGGCGGGCCTGCCCGTGATCTACGTCGTGGTCGGCTTCCGCCCGGGTCGCGCCGAGATCCATCCGCGCAACAAGATGTTCGGCCCGCTTGCCCGCAGCAAGGCCTTGCCGCAGGAGGCACGAGCCAACTCCATCCACGACGAGGTCGCACCGCTGCCGTCGGAGCCCGTGGTGACCAAGCGCCGGGTGAGCGGTTTCGCCGGCAGCGACCTGGATCTGGTGCTCCGGTCAGGCGGTATCGACCACCTCGTGCTGGCCGGTATCGCGACCAGCGGCGTGGTGCTCTCCACCCTGCGGCAGGCGGCCGACCTCGACTACGGCCTGACCGTTCTCTCCGACGGGTGCGCGGATGCCGATCCCGAAGTTCACCGAGTGCTGACGGAGAAGGTCTTTCCGCAGCAGGCCGACGTCACCACTGTGGGGGAGTGGGCGGCGGGCATCCGCGGCTGATCGCCCGAACCCACGGGCATGTCCGCAGGCTGCCACAGCTGCCGTGTCGGAGTCTCGCGAGTATCCCGCCGGCAGCACGTGTGCCTGGCAGTGCCGCCGGCGTCCCGCCGCCAGCCGGTGAGCGGGACGTCGACGGACTTTACGAGCCGGCCGCGGGCAGGGCAGAGCAGAGCAGTGTCAGGATGCGTGATGTGTGCTCAGGCCTCGATGGTGAGGATGGCCTCCCGGCCGTAGTTGTTGGCGTAGGCGTTCTCGACACCGACCAGGATTTCCTCGATCCGGAAGTACCGGTCCCAGAAGGGCGTCTCGCGCAACGCTTCGACGACGAGTTGGAAGGCGTGGTGGTCTGCTGCCTCCCACACCCACATGTCGGTCACCCGGGCCGAGTAGAACTCGGTGTCGAAGAAACGCGAACGGACGTTCGCTACCTTGGCCAGCACCGGGTCGAGGATCTCCTTCGTGAAGACCTCGAACCGCTGCGGCACGGTGAGCGCCAGCCATTCCGGCGTGGTGCGCACCATGATGAAGGCCGTGAGGGCGGCGTCGAAGGTCTTGTCGTCGCTCGTGATGTCGTCGCTCATGATGATGTCTCCCGTTCTTTGGTTGTGTTCAAGGGTTCTTTGGCCGTGTTCAAGCTCTGATCCGGCGTGCTACTCGGCCGTGCCGTACGCTCCGGCCTTGATGTCCTCGATCAGGGTCGGGCCCGAGGGGCTCCAGGCCAGCAGGTCGCGGGTGTGGGCGCTGGATGCGGACATGTCCATACCGAAGAAGCGGCCGACGAACCCGAAGTGCTCCATGGCGTCGTCCGGCGCGACCGACTTCACGGGGACGCCGAGTGTGCGGCCGATGGCCTCGGCGATGGCGCGGGTGGTCACGGCCTGCTCGGCGACGGCGTGCAGCCGTGTGCCGGCGGGGGCGTGCTCCAGGCCGAGCCGGATGAGCCGGGCGGCGTCGAAGCGGTGCACGGCGGCCCAGGACGCGGTGCCGTCGCCGATGTAGGCCGAGACGCCGTGCTTGCGGGCGGCGGAGACTGCCTGCGCGATGAATCCGTGGTCGCCGATGCCGTGCACGGACGGCGCGAAGCGGGCGCTGACCACTCGGACGCCCTTGTCCACGTACTCCAGAGCGAGGTTCTCGCTGCCGCCGCGCGGCGAGTCAGGGCCCACGGCGGGGGAGGCGTCGGCCTCGGTCGCCGGCCGTCCCTGGACCAGGCCGGACAGCCCGGCGGCCAGGACCAGCGGACGGCCCGTGCCGGTCAGCGCCTCGGCGAGGGTCTGCACGGCGGTGCGCTCGGTCCGGTTGGTCTCGGCCGGGTTGGCCCAGTCGTGCTTGTTGGCGAGGTGGACGACGGCGTCGGCGGTGCTGGCGCCGGTGCGCAGGCTGTCCAGGTCGTCGAGGTGGCCGGGCAGGGCGGTGGCGCCCTTGGCGGTGAGGGTCTGTGCGGCGTCCGGGGTGCGGGCCAGGCCGGTGACGGTGTGGCCGGCGGCGAGCAGTTCATCGACGGTGGCAGAGCCGATCCAGCCGGTGGCTCCGGTGACGAACACATGCATGGGAGAGCTCCTTCAGAGAGGTGAACTGCGACAGGTGGCTGCGAGGGAAGCCTGCGATGCAGCGGTGGAAGCCTGGGGGGCAGCGGTGGAAGCCTGGGATGTGGGCTGCCAGCGGTCCCTGTTTCGATCCATGGTGTATTGAAATGAAGCTAGATTCAAGTCTTGCTGTCTCGAATATGGTGCGAGCCTCAGAATCCGCGCCCGCCGTAGTCGGTGTTCTTGTCGCGCCAGACCGCGTGCGGATGCGGCTCGGCCAGGACGATGCCGTCGTGCATCGAGAACTCGACCCACACCGACGGGCCGTCGATGCGGATGTAGTCTCCGGGCCGGAGCAGGGAGGCCGACCCTGTAAAGGCGACGTGGGTCGCGTCCAGTTCGCGCGCGTAGCCGGCGAGGATGCGCGCCGCGCTCTCGTCGTCGACGTCGGCGACATACTCCTCGATCGCCGCCGGCAGCAGAGTCCGCTGTTCGGCGGTCAGCTCGACGCCCGCTATGCCCTCCGCCCGGCTCGGGAACGCCCAGTCCCGTCCCGGCCCCAGCAACAGGTCATGGTGGGGGCGCCCGAGCCGGGCCGCGGCCGACTGGGCGGGACTGAGCGCCGCGAGCAGCGCGGCCAGGGCCTCCCGCATGTGTCGTCCGGGTTCGCGGACTCCGTCCCGGGCCTCGAAGCCGGCGAAGGGCTCGATGCCCCGGAAGGACGGCGTGGCCCCGATCAGGGCGCCGTCGGCGTAGGTGTTGGCGACCGCGAGATGGTGCCCGCCGAACTGGAGCTCCCATCGTCCGATTTCCGACGGCGTACCGAGGAAGGCGACGTAGAAGTTCCCGCGGCCGTAGCCGTAGCCGTAGCCGTAGCCGTAGCCGTAGCCGTAGCCGTAGCCGTAGCCGTAGCCGTAGCCGTAGCCGGCGCCGTGCGCGCGGAGGTGGTCGTCCGCGTCGAGGTGCTGCTGGATCTTGTCGTAGCCCCGGTTCGGCGCCGTTCCGGTGGCGGCGGCGAGCAGGGTGTTCGGTGCCCGCCACTGCTCGGGGGTGAGTGCGCCGGTCCGCAGGCCGAGCCGGCCGCGGTGGCCAAGGGCGGACTGGGGGAAGTTCGACCAGCGCGCCGCGTTCGCCGCCGAGTACTCCTGGTGCAGTCGGGCGCGCTGGGCCCGGGGCAGCGTGGCCGCGAACGACTCCGCAAGCTCGGATATGTGCATGGCTTCTCCGTCTCTCTCGCTTCTTTCGCTGTTTGAGGGCAGCGTGCCTCGTTTCTGCTACCGTTTCAACACACGTTGACTCGAAACGGGTTACCGACTTGCTGTCCCCTGTCTGAAGGAGCTCTCCCATGCATGTGTTCGTCACCGGAGCCACCGGCTGGATCGGCTCTGCCACCGTCGATGAACTGCTCGCCGCCGGCCACACCGTCACCGGCCTGGCCCGCACCCCGGACGCCGCACAGACCCTCACCGCCAAGGGCGCCACCGCCCTGCCCGGCCACCTCGACGACCTGGACAGCCTGCGCACCGGCGCCAGCACCGCCGACGCCGTCGTCCACCTCGCCAACAAGCACGACTGGGCCGACCCGGCCGAATCGGACCGTGCCGAGCGCGCCGCCGTGGAGGCCATGCTCGACACATTGGTCGGCACCAACCGCCCGTTCCTGGTCGCGAACGCGCTGTCGGGCCTCACTGACGGCAGGCCGGCGACCGAGACCGACGCCTCGCCGGAGGCCGGACCGGGCGCGGACCGCGGTGGCAGCGAGAACCTCACACTGGACTACGTCGAGCGCGGGGTGCGGGGGATGGCAATCCGGTTCGCCCCCTCCGTGCACGGCGCCGGTGACTGGGGGTTCGTCACCTTCCTGGCCGCCGCCGCCAAGGAGCACAGGGTCTCCGGCTACATCGGCGACGGCTCGGCCGCCTGGTCCGCGGTGCACCGCACCGACGCCGCCCGGCTCATCCGGCTCGGCCTGGAGCACGCCCCCGCCGGCACCCGGCTGCACGCCGTCGCCGAACAGGCCGTGACCACGCGCGCCATCGCCGAGGCCCTGGGCCAGGCCCTGGACCTCCCGGTGGCCTCGATCGACCCGGCGGACGCCGACGAGCACTTCGGATTCGTCGGCGGCTTCTTCGGCATGACCATGACCGCCTCCAGTCGGCTGACCCGCGACCTGCTCGGCTGGGACCCGACCGGCCCGACCCTGGTCGAGTCCATTCTGACCGGCGCCTACAGCGAGTAAGGAGGTTGTCGCGATGACCACCGTCGAAGCTCGCCCAGCCGTCACGGAGCGCACCCGCGGCCCCGGCACCGTGCTGGCCTGCGTATGCGCCTGCACCGTCCTGGTCATGGGGCTGGTCGCCGCCATCAACCTGGCGGTGCCGCAGATCACCGCCGGTGGGCTGCACCCGAGTTCCTCGCAGTTGCTGTGGATCGTCGACGCCTACGTCGTCGTCTTCGCCTGCCTGGTCATCCCCGCGGGCGCGGCCGGGGACCGGTTCGGCCGCAAGGGCGTGCTGCTGGCCGGGCTGTTGACCTTCGCCGCCGGCGCGGCGCTCGCCGCCACCGCGCCGAACGTGCCGGTCATGCTGGCCGCCCGGGCGCTCACCGGCCTGGGCGCGGCGCTGGTGCTCCCGAACTGCGTCGGGGTGCTCGTGCACGCCACGGCTCCGGAGCGGCGGGGCCGGGCCCTGGCCGTCTGGGGCGCGGTGTCCGGCATGGGCGGGCTCGTCGGGAACACCGCCGGCGGCGCGCTGCTGGCCGTCGGGTCCTGGCGCGTCATGTTCGGCGTCGTCGCGCTGACCGCCCTGGTCTTCGCGGTCTGGGCCGCCATGGTGGCGGCGCCGAGCGCCCGCAGCGTCCGCCGGCTGGACCCGGTGGGCACCGTGCTGCTCAGCACGGCCACGGTGGCCTTGCTCTTCGGCATCATCGAAGGGCCCGAACAGGGCTGGGGCAGCGCCTCGGTGGTCTCGGCGTTCATCGTCGGCGCCGTTCTGGGCGCGGTCTGGATCGGTGCCGAACTCCGGGTGAGCCACCCGCTGCTGGACCCCCGGTTGTTCCGCATCCCGGTGCTGAGCAGCGCCGGCCTGGGCATGTTCGTGACCTTCTTCGGCAGCTTCGGGCTCTTCTTCGCCAACGCCTCCCTGTTGCAGTACGGCCGCGGATACTCGGTACTGGCGGCCGGGTTGGGCACCCTCCCGTTGGCAATACCGCTGCTGACCGGTTCCCGGCGCGTGCCGGATCTGGTGCGGCGCTTCGGCATCCCGGCCGTCCTGACCGTGGCGTTCGTGGCCATCAGCGGCGGGCTGCTCGGCGTGTCCACAGCGACCGGCCTGCCCTACCCGGCGTACGCGGCATGGCTGGTCGTCGTCGGGACCGGCTTCATGCTCGCCCTGCCCACGCTGAGCGCCGAACTCACCAGGGCGCTGCCGGCCGAGCAGGCCGGTGTGGCGGGCGGGTTGCAGTCGGCGACGCGGGAGTTCGGCAGCGCGCTGGGTATCGCGGTGGTCGGTACGGTGCTCACGGCCGCGTTCACCGCACACCTGCCGGCCGGCGTACGGGACGGGCACCCGGCTCCGCGGACCGTCGCCGAAGCGCTCGTCGCGGCGCCGGGACAGCGGCAGGCCATAGTCGAGGCCTTCGCCACCGGGGTCGGCACGGCGCTGCGGACGGCCGCTCTGCTCACCGCGCTCGTCGGGGCCGTGGTCGTCACCGTGGCGGTTCGCGCCGGGCGGCAGCGGTCCGGGCCGACAGCCGGGCAGCGATAACGGCGCACTGTGGCCCGATATGCTGACGACGTGACCAAGCCTGCCACCCCGGGGCGTCCGCGCAGCCAGAGCGCGCGGCTCGCCGTCCTGCACGCCGTCGATGACCTGCTCGTCGACATCGGCTACTCGGCGATGACCATGAAGGGCATCGCCGAGCGGGCCGGTGTCGGCCGGCAGACCGTCTACCGCTGGTGGCCGACCAAGGCGCACATCCTGATCGAGTCCTGTGCCGACGACGCCGACACCGAGCTGACCGTCCCCGCGCACGAGGACCCGGTCCGCACCGTCACCGACTTCCTCGTCGCCCTGGCCCAGTTCCTGACCACCTCGACCGCCGGCGCGGCCTACCGGGCCCTGCTCGGCGAGGCCCAGCACGACGCCGAGGTGAGCAAGCTCTTCGCCGACGCCGACCTGCTCGCCGGGCCGGCCCGGGCGGTGCTGGACCAGGTGCGCCCGGCGTTCCCCGGGATGCCCGAGGACCGCCTGGCCGCCGCCGAACTGTGCGGTCCGATCGTGCTCATGGTGGTCATCGGCAACGCGCCGCCGTCGCTGCGCGAGCTGCGCACGCACGCCCAGCGGCTCGCCGCGGCGTGGGCCTGACGGGGCGCGACTACCGCGGGATCCCATCGACTGCCACAGGACTTCTTCGACGCCGGAGCAGCTTCCGCACGACCCGCGCCGACGGCGATGCCCGGGCCTGGCGTGACAGGTTCGCGGGACAGCGTGCACAAGCCACGGACCGTGGGCTCGTCCACGCGAGTCACCGCGAGAAACGGGAAACAGCCCTCACAGGAACGGAGGTGAACTCCTCCCACTCGTCCGGCGAGGCGAAGTCAGGCAGGAGTCGAGGCGCCGTCGCCTGCTTCCTGTGGTTCGAGTGGGCCGAGCCGGTGGTCGAGTGCGGCACCGACCTCTGGGCAGTTCTGGCGGATGATGTCGAGGAAGGCGTTCAGCGCGGGGGAGCGGTCCCGGGCTTGGAAGGACAGGACCAGATCGGGCAGAGGTGTGTGCGGGGTCACCTCGCAGAACCACGTGCCTCGTCGTGGGGCCGTCAGCATGCGGGAGGGTCCCAGACCGACGCCCACTCCGCAGGCGGCGAGGCCGATGATGGTGTGGACGTCCCTCGCGACGGTCGCGCCGGAGAGCGCCGGGGAGTCCTTGCCCAGCAGGGTCCGCAGTCCGGTGACGACGGCGGGCTCGTCCTCGCCCGGCGCCACGATCAGCGGCTGTCGCCGCAGCTGATCCACGTCCACCGACGACTGCCCCGCGTACGGATGCGTACTGCTCACGACCGCGACCAGGTGGTCGTGCCCGATCGGGACCGATACCAACTGCTCGGCCCCGACCCCTCGTGGACGGCCGAGGCCGATCGCCGCGTCGAGTTCGCCGGCGACGAGCGCGGTCGTGCTGCGGTTGGTCGCCATCTCGTGCAGTTCCAGCCGCACGTCGGGCCGTTCGCGGCCGAACCGGCCGAGAACGTCCGGCAGGGGTTCGAGCAGTGCCGAGGCGATGAACCCCAGGCGCAGCCGTCCCGTCTCGCCGCGTGCCGCCCTGGCCGCGTCGACCGAGGCCGCCGTGATCTCGTCGAGCGCCCTGCGGGCCCGGGAGAGGAAGGCCGCGCCCGCAGCCGTCGGGAACACCCCCTGGCGGGTGCGGTCGAACAAGCGGGCGCCAACTTCCCGTTCGAGGTCGGCGATCTGCTTGGACAGCGGAGGCTGCGCGATGCCCAGCGCACCGGCCGCCCGGCCGAAGTGTGCGTGCTCGGCGAGGGTCAGTGCATAGCGCAGGTGCCGCGCCTCCATGTCAGCCTCCCATTCATATCTCATATGTATCGTAGGCCCGCTTGTCAGATCTTTCGCTGGATGATCGAGGTCAGGTCGCGTGGAATGCGGGCATGGCTGCTTTCTCCTCTACAGACACCGTCTTCGTCTTCGTGCACGGGGCCTGGCACGGCTCCGGGCAGTGGGCGGCGACGCAGCGCGCACTCGCCGCACTCGGTGCCGCGAGCATGGCCGCCGACCTGCCGGGACACGGCTTCGACGCGCCACTGCCCAGCGGATACCTCCAGCCGGGCCAGCCGGGCCTGCTGACCGAGAAGTCCGCGCTCGCCACCGTGACGATGGACGACAGCGCCGACACTGTTCTGGACACGCTGCGCCAGGCCCGCCACCACCGTCGTGTCGTGCTCGTCGCACACAGCGCGGGCGGCGGCCCCGCGTCTCTCGCCGCCGAGCGCGCACCCGAACTCGTCGACGAGATCGTCTACCTCTCGGCCTTCGTGCCCGCCGGCCGGCCACGGTTCTTCGACTACCTCGGCTCGCCCGAGAACGCCACGGCACGAGGCCGGACTCTGAACCTCGGCGACCCCGGGGAACTGGGCGCCGTGCGGATCAACCCGCTCTCGCAGGACCCCGCCTACATCGAGGAACTGCGGCAGACCCACTACCACGACACCCCCCGGGACCGCTTCGACCGCTGGCGCTCGGCACTGAGCCCCGATCTGCCGCTGGCGATCCCCACCACCCCGGTCATCGTGACCCCGGGCCGGTGGGGGCGTATCCCGCGGACCTTCCTGCGCTGTGCGGACGACCGGGCACTGCCGACGGCCGTGCAGGATCTGATGATCACGGAAGCCGACCGGGCCATGACCGGCAACCCGTTCACCGTGCGCACCCTCCCGGGCAGCCACAGCCCGTTCGCCGCCCGGCCTCGTGAGCTCGCCGCGGCTCTGCTGCCGTGAGCGGCGGACGCCTCGTGCTGCCGGTGGTGCTCAGCGCCACTTTCGTGCAACTGCTCAACGTCACTGTCGTCCAGGTGGCCGCGCCGGCGATACAGGCCGGTCTGGGCGCCGGCCCGGGCGCCGTGCAACTGGTCCTCGCCGGATACACCCTGACGTACGCGTGCCTGCTCATCCCCGCCGCACGGCTCGGCGACCGGTACGGCTACCGCCGCCTGTTCGTGACGGGCACCGTGGTCTTCACCGTGGGCTCGGTGGCCGGCGCGTGTGCCCCCGACGCCGCATCACTGATCACGGCCCGGCTGGTGCAGGGCGCGGGCAGCGGCCTGGTCGCTCCCCAGGTCTTGTCACTCATCCAGGCTGCCACGCCCGCGGCACGCCGGCCGCGCGCCCTCGGCCTGTACGGCGCCACCATGGCCGTCGCGTCACTGGCCGGGCCGCTGATCGGCGGCCTCGTCCTGAGCGCCGATCTCTTCGGCGCCGGCTGGCGGCCGGTGATGCTCCTCACCGTGCCGGTGGCGCTCGCCTCGCTGGCCGGAGCGACCGCCCTGCCCCGCACCCGCGGGGCGGCCGGACTCCGCGTCGACAAGCTGGGTGCGCTGCTCGTCACCGTGGGAGCCGGCGCGCTGGTCCTGCCCCTGGCCCTGGGGCGGGAAGCAGGCTGGCCCTGGTGGACCTGGGCCGGCTTCGCCGTGGCTGTTGCCGCCCTCGGCCACTTCGTCCGCAGCCTCCCGCACCGGCCCGACCCGCTGATCCGTCCCGCGGTGCTGCGTGACCGGTCGGCGCGCCGGGGCACACTGCTGGTGTTCGTGTTCAACACGGGCGTGCCCTCCTTCACCTACCTGCTTCTCCTCCACCTTCAGTCCGCCGTCGGGTACTCGGCCCTGGCGGCCGCGCTGACCTCAGCACCGTTCGCCGCCGCTGCCGTCGTCGGCAGCAGAGCCGCGCCCGCTCTCACCCGCCGGCACGGGCCGGCGGTGCTCACCGTCGCGTCCCTGGTACTGGCCGGGATGTGCCTGGCGCTGGCCCCGCTCATCGGCTCGGCAGCGGGACGCCAGGCGGCACTGCCCGTGCTGGCCATCGGCGGAGCCGCGTTCGGTGCCTTCACCGCCTCGGTCTTCACCCTGGTCCTGGCCGAGGTGCACGGCCCCGCCGCCGGTTCGGTGTCCGGACTGCTGCCCACAGCACAGCAGCTCGGCGGATCCATAGGAGTGACCGCGGCCGGACTCGCCTACTACGCCCCCGCCGCCGATGCGGACACCGCGTTCCGCCACGCCATGCTCTACCAGGTCGCCGCCTTCACGCTCACCGCGCTGATCAGCCTCCGGCTCCGCGACCGGCCTGGCACCGAGCCCGTGTACGGCCATGTCGGACGCCTGAACTGATGCGCGTCCCCGGTGCCCGCCCCTCCTACGGAAGATCCGGCCTTGGACGGACAGGTGCGGACGACGCCGACGCCACTGGCTGTCCCGGCGGGCGGGGGACCGCAAGCCCTTCCTGACCGTACGGCGCGCGGTCAGATCACCGGCACCGGGTGTCGGCGCAGCTTGCCGAGGTCGCCGCCGAAGATGCCGGGCAGGGCGCCGGCCACCGCTTCGTGCGGGGTGCCGAGGGCGACGGCGCTGACCCGCTCGAGACGGTCGTACTGCTCCTCGCTCAGGTCGAGGTCGAGCGCGGTGAGGTAGCCGTCGAGCTGCGCGGTGGTGCGCGCGCCGACGACGGGAATCAGCGCCGTCGCGCTGCGGGCCGCCCGGCCGCGCAGCCACGCCACGGACACCTGGGCGGCGTCCGCACCGCACTCGTCGGCGATGTCGAGGACGGTGTCCAGGACGGCCGAGGTGTGCGCGGTCTCGGGACGCGCGACGCGCCGGCTGTCGGCGTCGCCCCGCCGGTGCTTGCCGGTCAGCAGGCCGCCGGCCAGCGGCGAGTAGAGGGCTGCGCCGAGCCCGAACGCCTCGGCCATGGGCAGCAGTTCGCGCTCCGCGGTGCGCTCGGCGAGGCTGTACTCGATCTGGATGCCGAGGACAGGGGCGCGGCCGCGCAGCGTGGCGAGGGTCGCGGCGGTCGCCACCCGCCAGGCGGGGAAGTTGGACAGGCCGCCGTAGCGGATCTTGCCGGCCCGCACCAGGTCGTCGAAGGCGGCGACGATCTCCTCGACCGGGGTGACGGTGTCGGGCAGGTGGGCCCAGTACACGTCGACGTAGTCGGTCCGCAGCCGCCGCAGGCTCGCCTCCAGCGACCGGATCATCGTCTTGCGGCCGTTGCCGGCGGCGCCGATGCCGGTCAGCCCGTCGCTGCCGGAGGTGTACTTGGTGGCCAGGACGAACCGCTCGCGGTCGGCGCCCAGCAGCTCGCCGACGACCGTCTCGGACTGCCCGCCCTGGTAGCGGTCGGCGGTGTCGATGAAGGTGCCGCCCGCCTCGGCGAACGCCTCGAAGACCGCCCGCGCCGCGGCGGGCGGGGCGGGTGCGTCGGGGCCGGTGCCGAAGGTGGCGGTGCCGAGGGCGAACTCGGACACACGCAGGCCGGTGCCGCGGCCGAACGTGGTGTGGAGCATGACTGTGCCTTCCGAGAAGAGGTGGCAGACGGCATGACGGACGGAGACCGGAGAGAAACCGGAATCCGATTCCGCAACCATAGCGGAATCGGATTCCGGTAGGGTGGAGTCCCTGAGGACAGCAGTACGAGGAGGATCCGCCGCAGTGGACGACGACCACGCCACACCCCCGGCCATCCGGCCGCTGCGGGCCCATGCCCAGCGCAACCGGGACGCGCTGATCGACGCCGCGTACGAGGCCTTCACCGCCGGGGAGGCGGACGTCCGCGTGGAGGAGATCGCCCGGCGCGCAGGAGTCGGCGTCGGCACCTTCTACCGCCACTTCCCCACCCGCGAGGCCATCATCGAGGCGGTCTACGACGGGCAGGTGCGGGACATGTGCGCCAGTGCGCCGGCCCGGCTGGCGACCGAACCTCCCGAAGACGCGCTGCGCGCGTTTCTGGAGCAGTTGATCCAACACGCCGTGGACAGCCGCAGCATGGCCGTCGCGCTGAAGACGCTGATGGACCTGGGCTCGCCCGTGTTCAGCCGGGGCCGCGAGGCCATGACCGACACGATCAGGCAGCTGATGGCCGCCGGAGCCGCCGCCGGGACGATCCGCGCCGACATCACCGCGGACACCGTCTTCCGCGCCATGGGCGGCATCTGCGCCTCCCACGGCCAGCCCGGCTGGGAGAACACGGCACGGGAGGTCGTACGCCTGCTCTGTGACGGGCTGCGGCCCCCCGCACTCCTGAGCTGACGAAGAGCAACGTCGACGTGGTCGGGCTCGTCCCGCCGGCGACGCGGACCACATTGAATGGGGCAGCAGGACAGGCCGGTGGCCATGCCGCTCGAGGACTTCCTCCGCGAGGTCATGTGCCCGCTGGAGACCCGGCCGAGCGCCGACGAGCTACTCGTCGAGCGAGTGAAGTGGCAGCGCAACGCCGAGGCCGAGGGCCGCTACCAGTATGTCCTCGGCGTCCTCAGCGCCCGCTACCGTGACTGGCCCTGGCCCCATCGGACGGGGGCCAGGGCCAGTCGGTGCGCCTCTTCAACAGCAGCGCGTGCGAGCACGAACGTCCGCTACCGGGTCCTGGACGCGGACACATCGCCTACACGTACTCGACGCGCAGATCGGGGCGGTACTCATCGCGGAGGTTGTCCAGCTGACGCCGGAGCATGCGACCTCCGCCCGGGACGTGCTCCAAGAAGGAAGCCCAGCCAAGGAAACGCACATGATCGGGAATCGCCAAGCCGGAGACGGCATCCCAGAACGCGTCCCAGTTTCTGCCGTAGAAGGACGGAAAGCCGAACTCCCGCTTCAGCAGGCCGTGCAGCTCGTCCTCCGAGAGCACACAGGAGACGTCGATGGCCAGCATGAACACTCATCCTGGAGCGGCAACCCCACCAGCCTGGCCGGGGACGGCCGGGGATGCCCTACGGGTCAGGAAGCCGACGGGGACCAGTCGGCGGGAAGACCGGACTGGGCGATCACGGCGCTCAGGTTGTAGTAGTCCTGCTCGGTGACGAGCCGGTGGGGGCTGTCGACTTTGAGCAGGGCGACGGCCGGCACGGAGAAGGGTGTGGGCGCACCCTTGATGTGGCCGGAGTAGTCGGTCTCGACGGTGATGTGGTCACCGTCCCGGTGGACGGCACGCACCTTGATGTGGACGTCGTCGATACCGGCGTCGGTGCGCGTCTTCCACCCCGAGATCTCCTCGCGGCCGTGCATGGTGACGCCTATGGCCTGGTCGGTGTAGCTGCTGTCGGCGGTGAAGAGGGCGCCGAGGGCATCGGGATCGGTGCCGTTCCAGGCGGCGGCCCAGTCGGCGACGATCCCCGTGCTGTGGTGCCGGGCGGCGGGCTGCGGGGTGAAGGCGGTGGTGCAGAGTGTGGCGGCGACCGCTGCGGCGCATGTCAGCGTCGCCAGTTTCGCGGATCGGCGGAGCTTCATCGGTGAGCATCCTCTGGACGGTGGGGCAACTTACGGTTCTCGGCGCGCGCGAACTTCTGACAGGTTCGGCGGCCAGGACGTGGCGGAAGACGGACCCGGTCACGGGCCCGTACGGTGCCGTCCGACGTCGGGACCAGCTTGCTGCGCCCCGGACCACCGTCGCGTCGGCAAGAACTACGTAGACTGCCGGCCCTCTTCGACAGCATCGGCCCCTCCCGTTCCGCGGCAGAGGGCCGGCCCGGTCGTCGGCCGACAAAGAGACCGCAGTGGCTGTTCCGCCCTGCGAACGCTCTTCTGCCCGGCAACCGAGGCCGGCCCAGCGTGTGCGGCATGACGGATGCTCGAACCGATGGCCAACTCGTCGGCAGGCAGAGCGAGATCGGGCATCTCGCCGAGCTGACGGCCGCCGCGTGTGCGGGCCGGGGCGGGGCGCTGGTCCTGCGGGGCGATGCGGGCATGGGCAAGAGCAGCCTGCTGGACCATGCCGGGCGGACGGCTCCCGGGCTGAGGGTCGTACGGGTGTCCGGGGCGCAGTGCAAACTCGGCATCAGCTCACGCCGCCAGCTCCGCGACCGTCCGGGCCTCGGCACCTGACGGACGCCCATGAACGATCACGGGCGGGGCTTCGGATCAGTTCCGCCCCTTCACCGCTTGGACTGTGGAAGCCGGCGGGCTCGGCCTGCTCGCTATTCGTGTAGGAGGCTGTACGGGCTTCCTCGTCGATATGACGATGCGGGAGCCGGCGCGAACGGAGCAGCCCGCCGGAGTCGGCTGACGTCTGTCTCAGCGGCCCGAGGCGGTGGATGATCGGCGAGGATCATTGCCATGACCTACGTGATCGAATCCGCCCGTCCGGACGACTCCGCGTGCTTGGGGCCGTTGCTGCTGGAAGCTTGGCTGCAGACATACCCCAACCCGGAAATGGGCATCGACAACAACTGGATCCGTGAGCATCGCGGCTCGTCAGCCACCGCCGAAGGCATCATCCAGTGGCGGGAGTTCATCGAGGCAGCGAACCAGCAACCGGACCTGCTGTTCTGCCGTGTCGTCCGTTCCAGAACCGAGATCGTCGGCGTTCTCTGCGGGCGCCGCGAGGAGGTGGTCACCCTCGGACCGATGTACCTGCTGAACCATGTCCAGGGCCAAGGGCTCGGTGGCCGCATGATGACCAAGTTCTTCACCTGGGCCGGAGCCGCACCCATATGCCTATGGGTCACCGACTACAACGACAGCGCGGTCCGCTTCTACCAACGCCACGGGTTCAAGATCACGGGCGAGCGAAAGCTCTGGCAAGGAAGGCTGCCCAACCTACGCATGACCCGCGAGGCCGCATCCAGCGTCGACCACAGCTGAGCTGCACGAAACCAGTCCATTTTGGTTCCGTCCATGGTCCACGACAACGGGCAGAGCAGGAGCCCAACCTCGGCCGCCGCCCTGACCCGCGCCGGGAAGGCTGGGAGGTGCGCGAGGCGGACCGGTGAAGCTGTGGGAGCGGATCGACACGGTGCTGATGGCGTACGACGATGTGGGCCGGCCCGCACCGGAGACGTTCACCGCGCACGTCCACAACTCCGCCCTCCCCGAGGCCGGCGACCGCCGGTCCTGTTTGATCATCGCCGCAACCACCCGGCACCGGCTCCTGCGCGGGCCGACTGGGGCTCTGCCTTGGGCGCGGGTGTCAGGACGGGTCGGGTGCGTGCTCCTGGGTGGGTTCGTTGGGCGCCGGGTGGTCCGGGGTGCCGGCCGTCGGGGTGGCGGCGCGCAGGGCTGCTTCGACACGGCGGTTGCTGGTCATGGATGCCGTGACGGCCGTCATGGTCAGGAGGAGGCCGGCGGCGGTGCAGAGCGGGGTGCGGACGTCGTAGGTGGTGGCCAGCCAGCCGCCGAGGAAGGCTCCGAGGGGCGCGGCGCACATGGCCAGCATGCGGGAGGTGGAGGTGACCCGGCCCATGAGGTGGGCCGGGACGATCGCCTGCCTGAGGGAGGGGGCGAGGACCATCGTGGCGCCCATGCCGGCCCCGCAGACGGCGAGCGCCGGCCCGGCCGCGTACGGGTTCGGGGCAGCGGCAAGGCCCAGGATGGCGAGCCCTTCGACGGCGGCCGTGCAGGTCAGTGCGGTGCCGGTGCCAAGTCGCCGGCCGAGGCGGGAGGCGATGGCCGCGCCGAGCAGGCCGCCGGTGGCCTCCGCCGTGAGAAGCAGCCCGAAGCCGTAGGTGTCGATGCCGAGGCGGTCGTGCGCGAAGAGGGCGAGGACGGTCTCGACGGCGAGGAAGGCGATGTTGCCGACCGCCGGGCGGAGCGCGAGGCCGAGCAGCACCCGGTCCCGGAAGACGTACGAGGCCCCGGCCCGCGCCTGTCCGAGCAGCGACTCGCGGGCCTCCGGCACGGGTCGGGGCATGGCGGGCAGCGACCGGACGAGCAGCGCGGAGGCCAGGAACGACGCCGCGTCGGCCAGCAGCGGAACCGCCCGCCCGAGCGCGAGCAGCGCGCTGCCCGCGGGCGGCCCCGCGAAGCCGGACATGGCGGTCTGGGCGCCGCGCAGACGGGAGTTGGCGCGCTCCAGGAGCACGGGATCCCGGCGGAGCAGATCCGGCAGATAGGCCGTGGCGGCGGTGTCGAAGAAGAGTCCGCCGAGGCCGAGCAGGAAGGCGACGGCCGCGAGCAGCCCAATGCTCAGCACGTCGAGCACGGCCGCCGCCGCGGGTATGCCGAGCAACACCGCACGGGCCGCGTCCGCGACCCACATCGTGCGCCGGCGGTCCCAGCGGTCCACCAGCGCACCGCCGAGCACCCCGAAGAGCAGCCAGGGCAGTGTCCCGGCGGCCGTGACGACGGCGAGCGCCATCGGATCGCGCGTCAGCGTCAGCGCGATCAGCGGCAGCGCGGCATGCGACACCCCGTCGCCGAGCGAGGAGATCGTCTGCGCGGTCCACAGCCGTCCGAACCCGGTCGGTAACGTCCCAGCGGTTGTGGTCACTTGACGCCCTCCTCGGTCTGCGTGCGCCGTGCCGGGTGGAACAGTGCGAAGACGAGGGAGGCGTCGGGCAGCGACGGGTCGGACAGCTCCCGGTATTCGTCCGCCAGCGCTTCAAGGCGCGCTCCCAGCTGCGCGAACTGCTCCCCGGTGAGCCGCAGGTGCGCCATCCGCACGTGCCGCTCGCCGTCCGCCGGCGATGCTTCGAGGTCGGCCACCGCGTGCCGCATCAGCACGTCCGGCCCTCCCTCGCCCGGGCCCGGCAGCTCGATCGAGCGTGCGGCCATCGCGTAGTACCGCTCGGTGACGCCGCGCACCTTGCGAGTGCGTACGACCTTGACCAGGCCGGCCCGTTCCAGCAGCCGCACGTGGTAGCTGGAGCTTCCCTTGGCAAGGCCCACCCGTTCGGCGATCTGTGTGATCGTCGCGGGCTCGAAGCGGAGCACGGCCATGATCCGGTGGCGCGTGAGGCTGGAGACGGCGCGCAGCTGTTCGTCGGTGGTGACGCGGAACGTGTCGGGGAGATCGTCGGTAGGCATGCGAGCAATGGTCAACGTTTCTTGACCATTGCGCAAGGGGGTGCGCGCGGACTCCCGACCTCCGGTTCCCGGGCGCGCGAGCCCTTTCGCCGAAGCCCCTCCCCGGCCCGCTGCCGGTC
>NZ_JBHWHV010000006.1:0-247778 GCF_042732375.1 Streptomyces sp. NPDC059785 | reverse complement strand
CGGGAGGCCGGGCTCCGTGGTTCCGGGGCGCGCGAACCGGTGCCCCGTCCGCGGGTCCGGTGCCGCGGCTACGGGGTCGGTGTCCGTCCGCGGGTCCGGTGCCGCGGCTACGGGGTCGGTGTCCGTCCGCGGGTCCGTCGTGGCTGGTCGCGCAGTTCCCCGCGCCCCTCCAGGGCGCTGCGCCGTGCCGCCGCCAGGAGCGTCACCGCCACGCCCGCCGCCGCCCACGCCGAGAGGATCAGCAGGGACGCGGTGACGTCGTTGCCGCGGAAGTAGGCGATCGAGCGGGCCGCCCAGGTGCCGGCGCCCGGGGGGAGGGCCGGGCCGATCGCTCGCCAGAAGGGCGGCAGCATCGGCAGGGGGAAGGCGCCGCCCGCGCTCGGGTTGCCCGCGATCACCACCAGCAGGATGGCGAGCCCGATGCCGACGATCCCGAAGACGCCCTGGAGGGCGAGGGTCGCCGCGCCGACCGCGAAGGTGATCAGCGCGCCGAGTCCCCACAGGGCCCAGCTGCTGCCGGGCAGCGCCCCCAGGACCGGCCCCACGATGACGGCGCCGCCGAGTCCGCCCACCACCGAGACCAGGGCCATCGCGCCGATCCTGATCAGCGCGCGGCGCGGGCCCGCGGGCCGGGCGCCCGCGCTGATCGCCAGGATCGACGCGCACAGATAGCCGCCCACGCACCAGCCGACGACCACGTAGAAGGACGAGAGGCCGTTGAAGTCGCGGGCGGAGGCGGGGGCCACGTCGACGGTCCTGACCGTGCGCCCCTGGTCTGTCTCCAGGGAGGCGGTGAGCGTGGACAGCGCGTCGGCGAGGACCGTACCGCCGCCGGTGGCGACCAGCAGTGTGTCCGTGCCGCCCGACGGGTCGGCCACCAGGGCGCCGTCGAGGTCCCGCTGCTCGATCTGCCGGCGCGCCGTGGCCTCGTCGGCGACCGCCCGCGGGTCGAGCGGGTCGCCCGGCAGCCGCTCCAGCTCCGCCACGGTCCGCTCGGCCGCCGAGCGCGGCGCGACGACCCCGAAGGGCGCCTCCTTGAGTTTCGGGTGGTGCAGCGCGCCCACGTAGGAGGCGATGAAGAGGAGCTGGAGGGCGATCACTCCGACGACGAGCAGTGTGGCCCGTGGGGTCACGGCGTCCCGTACCTCGGTCAGGAAGGACGTCCGCTCGCCGGAGGGTGCCTGCTCGCCGGGGGAAGCCTGTTCACCGGGGGATGTGTGCGCCATGGCCCCACGCTCCCGGGACGGTGATGTTTGCGCAGGTGGGAAGGGTCCGAACGGATGCCGTACATCTGTTCGAAAATGGTCTATGGTGGAGGTGGGACAGTTGGGGAACTGATGTTCGAGGGCTCGGCCGGGGCCACGGACGCGGACGGATACGGATCGGGTACGGGAGGCGCGTGTGCCGGGATTCACGCATCTGCGCACCGTCTCCGGGTTCTCCGCGCGCTACGGCGCCTCGCACCCGGAGCGGCTCGCCGAGCGCGCCGCCGAGCGGGGCATGGACGCCCTCGCGCTCACCGACCGGGACGGCGTCCCCGGCGCGGTCCGGTTCGCCAAGGCCTGCGCCAGGGCCGGCGTCCGTCCGCTGTTCGGCGCCGAGCTGGCGGTGGGGGAGACCGGGCGCGCGGAGAAGCGGCGCGCCCCGGTCCGCGGCGGCGCCTTCGTCGACGAGTCGGCGCCGCGTGTGACCTTCCTCGCCCGGGACGGCGCGGCCGGCTGGGCCGACCTCTGCCGGATCATCACGGCGTCGTACGCCACGGGAGCGGAAGGAGGGGCGGACGGGCCGCTGCTGCCCTGGGCGGACAATCACGGCGACGGTCTGACCGTCCTCCTCGGCCCCGATTCCGACGTCGGCCGCGCGCTCGGCGCGGGCCGCCCCGACCGGGCCGCGAAGCTCCTCGCACCCTGGCGGGAGAGGTACGGCGACGGCCTCCGCCTGGAGGCGGTCTGGCACGGCCGCGAGGGCACCGGACCCGGCTCCCTCCGCCTCGCCGCCCGCACCGTCGGCTTCGCCGCCGAACAGCGCGTGCGGCCGGTGCTCAGCAACGCCGTCCGGTACGCCGACCCCGGCATGGGCCCGGTCGCCGACGTCCTGGACGCCGCCCGGCGCCTCGTCCCCGTGGACCCCCGGCGCGGGCTCGACAGCGGCGAGGCCTGGCTCAAGGACGCGGACGCCATGCTGGCCGCCGCCGAACGGATCGTTCAGGCCGCCGGATTCCGCCGGGAGACCGCCCGCCGGCTGCTCGACCAGACCCGGGCCGCCGCCGCCGAGTGCCGCGTCGACCCGGAGGACGACCTCGGCATCGGCACCGTCCACTTCCCCGAACCGCACCTCGTCGGCGCCGGAAGACGCACCGCGCAGCGCGCCCTCGCCTCGCGCGCCACGGCGGGCATGGTGCGGCGCGGTTACGCGGGCCGGCGCGCGTACTGGGAGCGGATGCACCACGAGCTGGACATCATCGCCCACCACAACTTCGCCTCCTACTTCCTCACCGTCGCCCAAGTGGTCGACGACGTGAGGGAGATGGGCATCCGGGTCGCCGCGCGCGGCTCCGGCGCGGGTTCCCTGGTCAACCACCTCCTCGGCATCGCGCACGCCGACCCCGTCGAGCACGGGCTGCTGATGGAGCGCTTCCTGTCCAAGCGCCGCTCGGTGCTGCCCGACATCGACATCGACGTGGAGTCCGCCCGCCGGATCGAGGTGTACCGGGCGATCATCGACCGGTTCGGCACCGAACGCGTGGCGACCGTCGCGATGCCCGAGACCTACCGGGTCCGGCACGCCGTCCGCGACGTGGGCGCCGCCCTTTCCCTCGACCCGGCCGACATCGACCGGATCGCCAAGTCCTTCCCGCACATCCGGGCCCGCGACGCCCGCGCGGCCCTGGCGGAACTGCCCGAGCTGCGCGAGCTGGCAGGGGAGCAGGAGAAGTACGGCAGGCTCTGGGAGCTGGTCGAGGCGCTCGACGCGCTGCCGCGCGGCGTCGCCATGCACCCGTGCGGGGTGCTGCTCTCCGACGCCTCGCTGCTCGCCCGTACGCCGGTGGTGCCGACCAGCGGCGAGGGGCTGCCCATGTCGCAGTTCGACAAGGAGGACGTCGAAGAGCTCGGGCTGCTCAAGCTCGATGTGCTGGGGGTGCGGATGCAGTCCGCGATGGCGCACGCGACGGCCGAGGTGGAACGGGCGACGGGTACGCCCGTCGACGTGGACGCGGTGCCCGCGGGCGACCCGGCCACGTACCGGCTCATCCGGTCGGCCGAGACGCTGGGCTGCTTCCAGATCGAGTCGCCCGGACAGCGGGACCTGGTCGGCAGGCTCCAGCCGACCACCTTCCACGATCTCGTCGTGGACATCTCGCTGTTCCGGCCGGGACCGGTCGCCGCCGACATGGTGCGGCCGTTCATCGAAGCCAGACACGGCCGGGCCCCGGTCCGCTTCCCCCATCCCGACCTGGCGGAACCGCTGCGGGACACCTACGGAGTCGTCGTCTTCCACGAACAGATCATCGACATCGTGGACATCATGACCGGCTGCGGACGCGACGAGGCGGACCGGGTGCGGCGCGGGCTGTCCGACGAGGAGGCGCAGGGCCGGATCCGCTTCTGGTTCGCCCAGCACGCCGCCGCCAGGGGGTACGACGCGGACACGATCCAGCGCACCTGGGAGATCGTCGAGGCCTTCGGCTCGTACGGCTTCTGCAAGGCGCACGCCGTCGCCTTCGCCGTGCCGACGTACCAGTCGGCGTGGCTGAAGGCCCACCACCCGGCCGCGTTCTACGCCGGGCTGCTCACGCACGATCCCGGGATGTACCCGAAGCGGCTGCTGCTCGCGGACGCGCGGCGGCGCGGGGTGCCGATCCTGCCGCTGGACGTGAACCGGTCCGCGGTCGCCCATCGCATCGAACTGGTGTCCGAGCAGGGGGAGTCCGGGACGTGGGGCGTCCGGCTCGCCCTCTCCGACGTGCACGGCATCAGCGAGGCCGAGGCCGCGCGGATCGAGGCCGGGCAGCCGTACGCCTCGCTGCTCGACTTCTGGGAGCGGGCCCGGCCGAGCCGGCCGCTCGCCGGACGGCTCGCCCAGGTCGGCGCGCTGGACGCCTTCGGCGCCAACCGCCGCGACCTGCGACTGCACCTGACCGAGCTGCACCGGGGCACCCGCGGCGGCCGGGGGGACCAGCTCCCGCTGTCCGGAGGGGACAGGACCGCACCGGCCGGGCTGCCCGACCTCTCCCCGGCCGAGCGGCTCAGCGCCGAGCTCGGCGTGCTCTCCATGGACGCCTCGCGCAATCTGATGGACGACCACCGGGAGTTCCTGGCGGAGCTCGGTGTGCTGACGGCGCGCCGGCTGCGCGAGGCGCGGCACGGGGACACGGTCCTGGTCGCGGGCGCCAAGGCGGCCACCCAGACCCCGCCGATCCGCTCCGGCAAGCGCGTCATCTTCTCCACCCTCGACGACGGCACGGGCCTGGTCGACCTCGCCTTCTTCGACGACTCCCACGACACCTGCGCGCACACCGTCTTCCACTCCTGGCTGCTGCTGGTGCGCGGGGTGGTCCAGCGCCGCGGTCCGCGCAGCTTCAGCGTGGTGGGCGCGGCGGCCTGGAACCTCGCCGAACTGGCGGAGATACGCCGGGAGGAGGGGCTCGACGGGGTCGCGGCCCGGCTCGCGGAACCGCCCGTGACCGCCCGGGACGGCACCGGCGACCCCGCGCGGGGCGACGGCGAGGGACCGTACCGGGCCAGGATCGCCGGCTCGGACGGCCTGCCCCGCCCGACCGGCTCCGCCGCCCAGGACCCGATGCGAAGTCGCGGTATCCGCATGTCCACCGGGTACGAGATGCACCCCTGGGCGGACCTGCGTCCCGCGGGCGAGGGCCCCACGGCCGGCATGAAGAAGCTGTGGCACCAGAGCCCGGGAAGCGCGGGCTAGCCCGACGCGGGCCTGCGCGGGGTCAGTTGACCCAGGGCGGGCTGAGCCGGGTGCCGTCGGCGAACTCCGCCCGGAGGCCGATGGACGTGGTGACCCAGGAGACCGCCGTCCGGTCGGTGGGGTTCTCGACGCCGAGCGTGGCACCCGGGTTGACGATCAGGGTGTCGCCCGCGGTGATCCGCTCGGTGCGGCCGTCGAGCGTGACCAGCAGTTCACCGGCGAGCAGATGGAAGATCTCCTCGCGGTCCACGGTGTGCGCGGGCGCCTTGGTGCCCGCGGGTATCTCGCCCCGCCAGGCGCACAGCTCCTTGCTGCCGGTACGGGGAGCGGCGTACGAGACGAAGCGGGCGCCGTGGATCTCGTGGACGACGGCTTCGGACGGGCGGACTACGGGCATGGCGGACCTCCGGGTGGGCGTGACCGGCCGACAGCGGCCGACCAAATGGTCAAGCAGCTTGACTATATGGTCAAGCTGCTTGACCGTTGAGTCAAGGGTGTTTCAATGCTCCCGTGCAGAACTCCGAGGCCATGGCTCTGTCCACCGCACTGCTCGCCGCCGCCGGCGAGCTGACCCAGCGCATCCACGCGGGCGTGGTCGCCCGCGGCTTCGAGGGGCTGCGCCCCGCGCACGGCTTCGCGTTCGCCCGGCTCGCCCCGGACGGGGCCACGGCCACCGATCTCGCGGCCCATCTGGGGGTCACCAAGCAGGCGGCGGGCCAGCTCGTGGACGAGATGGTGCGCAAGGGCTACGTCGAGCGCCGCCCGCACCCGGTGGACGCCCGCGCCCGCCTCGTCGTGCTGACCGAGCGCGGGTGGGCCTGCACGCGGGCCGCCGAGGAGGCCGCGGCGGAGGCCGTCCGGCCGTGGGCCGAACTGCTCGGCGAGGAGGAAACGGGGCGGCTGCGGGGCCAGTTGACGCGACTGGCGCCCCACGGCCCGCTCAGGCCCGTCTGGTGACTCGCGCGGCCCGATTATCACGGGCTCCGATCGACACGGGGACTTTTTACTGACGCGTAACTTCACACTTGCACTACTCGCCCGTAACTTTACAAGTGAACAGCATCCTCGTGATCCGGATCACAGGGCCTGCGCCGTCGCACCTCCCATGAGCCGCAAGGAGATCACCCGATGCTGCCCTGGAAGCGAGCCCTCAGACCGCTGGCCGCCCTGCTGCTGGCCGCCGCCCTGACCGCCGTCCCCGCCGTCACCGCCCGGGCCGCCACCGCCCCCACCAGCGGCTGGAACAACTACTCCTGCAAACCCTCCGCGAGCCACCCCCACCCGGTCGTCCTCGTCCACGGCACCTTCGGCAACTCCGTCGACAACTGGCTCTCCCTCGCGCCCTACCTGGTGGCCCGCGGCTACTGCGTCTACTCGCTCGACTACGGACAACTGCCCGGCGTCCCGCTCTTCAACGGGCTCGGCCCCATCGACGAGTCGGCCGGACAGCTCAAGGTCTTCGTCGACAAGGTGCTCGCCGCGACCGGCGCGGCCAAGACCGACCTCGTCGGCCACTCGCAGGGCGGCATGATGCCGCGCTACTACCTCAAGTTCCTCGGCGGAGCCGCCAAGGTGAACGCCCTCGTCGGCATCGCGCCCGACAACCACGGCACCACCCTCAACGGACTCACCAAGCTCCTGCCGTACTTCCCCGGCGCCGCCGACCTGCTGTCCGAGAAGACACCGGGACTCGCCGACCAGGTGGCCGGCTCCGCCTTCCTGACCAAGCTGAACGCGGGCGGCGACACCGTCCCCGGCGTCCACTACACGGTCATCGCCACCAAGTACGACGAGGTGGTCACGCCGTACGCCTCGCAGTTCCTGAGCGGGGCCGACGTCCGCAACGTGCTGTTGCAGAACCTGTGCGCCGTCGACCTCTCCGAGCACGTGACCATCGGGCTCACCGACCGGATCGCCCACCACGAGGTGGCCAACGCGCTCGACCCGGCGCACGCCACCGCCACCACCTGCGCCTCCGCGCTCGGCTGAACCGGCCGGGTCCGGGCCGATGGGGGCCGGGCGCGCGGACGGGGGCTGCCCGGCCTGAGCCGCCGGACAGCCCCCGCGTGCGGCCCCGTGAGCCGCCCCCCTCGTGAGCCGCTCCGCGTAAGCCGCCGCCGCGTCAGCGGCTGTGCCGGCCGCCGGTCGCCGCGCGGCGCCGCACCGAGGCGAACAGCGCCGCGGCGCCGATCGCCAGCGCGGCGGCACCGCCGACCGCGACGTACGAGGTGGTGGGGGAGCCGCCGGTCTCGGCGAGGTCCTGCGCGGCACCGTCGGTCTCCGGCTGGTTCGCGGTCGTCTCCGTCGCGGCGGCACCCGCCTCCGCGGTGGCCGGCTCGTGCGAACCGGCGTCGTGCGTGGCGTCGTCTGTGCCGTGCCCGTCGTGCTGCACGGTCGACTTGTCGGCACCGGCGGCGATCTGCTCCTCCGACGGCGCGGAGGCGGCCGGGGCGGCGGACGGCTCGCTCTTCGTAGTGGTGCCTGACCCCGTGCCCGTGCTTCCGCTGCCGCCGAACGTGACGTCCGAGCAGGAGTAGAACGCCTCGGGGCTGTCCGAGCGCTGCCACACCGCGTACAGCAGCTGCTTGCCGCTGCGCTCCGGCAGGGTGCCCGAGAACGTGTAGTAGCCGTCCGCCGCCACCGGGTCGGTCTTGGTGGCGACCGGATTGGCCAGGTCCAGATCGTCCCAGGCCAGCGGCTGCGACGGGTCGTAACCCGCCTTGGTGATGTACACGGTGAAGGTGCCCTTGTGCTGGGCGGTCACCCGGTACTTGAAGGTGTACGAGCCGCTGCCGACGCTCGTCGCGGGCCAGTCCGCGCGGGCCAGGTCCAGGCCCTTGAACTCGTCGTTGCCCGCGCTGCACAGCTCGCCGTCCGGGATCAGCTCCTGGTGCCTGCCGCCCGCGTCGCCGATCCGGATGCCGTTCCAGTCGTAGAGCGCCTGGGTGCCGCCGGCCGCGACGGCCGCCTTGCAGGCGTCCGAGTCGGGGCTCTCCGGACCCTCCGCGTAGCACTGGAAGACCCGGCTCGCGGGGTCGCCCATCGTGCCGTGCGCGACGGCCGGCGCGGCGGCGAGCGCGGTCAGGGCGAGCGGGGCGGCAGCGACGGCGGCGAACGCGGCGGCCTTGCGGCGAGCGGACATGGGAACTCCTCGACAAGCGGTCCTGGACTGTGGGGGCGAGCAGCAAGCTAGCCCCAAGGAACCGCGAATTCGCCTGCTGGGAGCGGCGGGCGGCGATCTTTATGGTGCGGTTAAGGGAGCGCTGAGGCTGCGCTCAGGTACGTGCCACTGCGGCGCTCGGGCGGTTACCGTTCCGGGTATGACCGACGCCCCGAACGACTCGGGTGCGCGGGGGACACAGGGGACGGGGATCCGGCCGGCCGCCGCCCCGGACGTGCCCGCCGTGCGCGCCGTGACCGACGCCGCCTACCGTCCGTACATCGAGCGCATCGGTGTGGTGCCCGCGCCCATGGAGGCCGATCACGCGGCGGACGTGGCCGCGGGGCGGGTGTACGTGACGGGCGAGCCGGTCACCGGCCTCGTCGTGATCGAGGCGCGGGCGGACCACCTCTTCCTGGACAGCGTCGCCGTCCACCCCGACGCCCATGGGAAGGGCGTCGGGGGACGGCTGCTCGCTTTCGTGGAGGCACGCGCGCGTGCGCTCGGACTGCCCGAGGTCCGGCTCTACACCAACGCGCTCATGCGGGAGAACCAGCGGATCTATCCGAAGTACGGCTACGAGGTCGTGGAACGCCGGGTCGACGGTCCGTACGACCGCGTTCACTACCGGAAGCGGCTCGGCTGACGGGAGCGCTCCGCCGACGGGAGCGGGCCGTCCGCCGGACGGGGGAGGCGGTTCAGCTGTCCGGCCACCACGTGCGCTGGATGTCCTTGCGGATCTCCGGGCGGTCCTGGCGGCGCTCGTCGGACTCGTCGCGCACTCGGCGCGAGTCCGACCTCTTCAGGGGCTTCTGCATGGTCACACGGCGCATGGCTGCCTCCTTGCGTCTACCGGGTTCCGCGATTCCACGGAGGTAGACCCGTTGCGGGAGCGTTGCTCATCGGGCGGTCATCTGTCAGTGGCGGCTGTCACGATCCGGCTGTCAGTGGTGGGTGTCACCCTGGCGACATGACCACTGACAAGGACTTCGAAACGTCGGCGGCCTTGGATTGAGACGCGGAGGCGGCGACATTCGATGACGAACCGGACCACGGGCTGCGCGATCCCGTAGTACGCCGGGCATGGGCCGCCCGCTTGCGCGGGTGGCTGCCGGAGCGCGCGGGCGACGTCCTCGACCTCGGCTGCGGCACGGGCAGCCTCTCGCTCCTCGCGTCCGAGCGGGGACACCGGGTCACCGGCGTCGACCTCTCGACTCCGATGGTCGCGCTCGCCCGCGCCAAGACCGCCGGGCGTGACGCGGTGTTCCTCGTGGGTGACGCGGCGGCACCGCCCGTCGGCGAGGAGCGGTTCGACGCTGTCCTGGTCCGCCACGTCCTGTGGACGCTCCCCGACCCGGCCCGCGTGCTGCGCCACTGGCACGGGCTGCTCAGGCCCGGCGGCCGGCTGGTGCTGATCGAGGGGGTGTGGGGGACGGCGAGCCCGGTGGGGATACCGGCCGACCGGCTCACCGGACTGCTCGCACCGCTCGTCCGGGACCTCCGGGTGGAGCGGCTCTCGGACGACCCCGCGCTGTGGGGCCGTGCGGTCGAGGACGAGCGGTACGTGGTGGTGGCGGTGGTCTGAGAGCCATCACTACGCGCGCGTGCCGGCTGGCCGGTGAGCGGGTCCGTGCCGTCAGCCGGGGACCAGTGCCGCACCGTCAGCCGGTGAGCGGGTCCGTACCGTCGGCCACTGAGCGGGTCCGTACCGTCGGCCGGTGAGCGGGTCCGTACCGTCGGCCGGTGAGCGGGTCCGTACCGGTCGGCCGGTGAGCGGGTCCGTACCGTCGGCCGGTGAGCTGGTCCGTGCCGGTCGGCCGGTGAGCTGGTCCGTGCCGGTCGGCCGGTGAGCTGGTCCGCACCGTCAGCCGGTGAGCCATTCCGTTCCCTCAGCCGGTGAGCAGCCGTGCGAAGCCGCCGTCGCGGGCCAGCCGTTCCAGCTCGTCCAGGGCGGCCTCGGCGGCCGCCGCGGCCGGCGGATCCAGGGCCGCGAGACCGCTCTCGGCGAACTCGTCCTCGTCCAGGCGCAGTACGGTCCCGCCGTCCGCGGACCGCCACAGGTCCAGGTCGAGGTCCTCCACGACGATCTCACCGTCCGTCACCACGGCCGGCCGGGTCACGTCGCAGTACCAGCCCTTCAGCTCACCCGCCGCGTCCCGGACCTCCTTCACCGCGTACCACCGGTCGCGCCAGTAGTGCTCGGTGAAGACGTCGCCCGGCTCGAAGCGTACGAAGCCGAAGTCGCGGACGCCGGTGCCCGCCCAGGCGGCGCGCACGGTGACCCGGGTCCCGTCGTCGCGCAGCAGCCCGGCGTGGTAACGGATCTTCGTACGGCCGGACTTGCGGAGGACGACCTCGACCTGCGGCACCGGCGGCGGCTCAGCCGAGTTCCCGGACATAGCGCACCTCCGACGCGCAGACCTCGTAGCCGAACCACTTGTTGATCGCCAGCATCGGCCCGTTGCCGGTGTCGTTGCCGGTGAACGCCTCCGTGAAGCCGGCCGCGCGGGCCCGGTGCAGGGAGTCGTTCTTGGCGAGCTTGGCGAGGCCCCGGCCCCGGTAGGCGCGGCCGGTGCCCGTCATCACGGTGCCGTAGCGGGTGCCGTCGTCGGTGCGGGCCAGGCTGAACGCGGCGGGGCGGCCGTCGACCACCGCCACCGAGGACAGCTCGGGGCTGAACATGGGCGCCTGCCAGGTGTCCTTCAGCCACGCGTCGTAGTCCGCGAACTCGACGCCGACATCGCTCGGTTCGTCGCTCATCGTCTCCGCGTCCAGCTGGAACAGCGGACGCAGGTCGTCGGCGAAGTCCGCGCCCGTGCGCAGTTCGACGCCCGGCGGCAGCTCCTGGCGCGGCGGCAGGGCGCCGTTCGCCAGGTCGAGGCGGAGGAAGTGCGCCGAGCGGCTGGCGCGGTACCCGTGCCGCTCCGCGAACGCGCGGTTCTCCGGTGCGTCGAGCACCCAGGCGAACAGCCGCTTCGCGCCCAGCGCGCCGAGCTGTCCCTCGGCGGTGCGCGTCAGCAGCGTGCCGGCGCCGCGCCCGAACCGGTCCGGGCGCACGTACACATTGAGATAGCCCTGACCGGGCTCCGGGCTGTCGTACGCCAGCCCGGTCTGGGCCGTGCCGATCACCTCGCCGTCCTCCTCGGCGACGAGGGCGCGGTAGTGGGCGTCGGGGTGCGCGTGCGTCACGGAGTGCGCCACGGACTCGGCCGTGGCCAGCATGAACGGAAGGGCGAGGCGGCGCACCAGGGCGAAGCCCTCGGTGTCCCGCCGGTCGTCGGTACGCAGATCACGCACGATCACAGTCATGGGGCCGCACGTTACGGCGCCGCCATGACCGGGTGCCTCTCATTTTCCCGGGCGCTTCTGGAGGACAATCGCCCTGTGACCCTGAAGATCCATATCGACGCGGGGGCCGCGGCCTACGAGCAGGTGCGCGCCCAGATCTCCGAACAGGCCAGGTCGGGAGCGCTGCCCGTCGGCTACCGGCTGCCCACCGTGCGCGGTCTCGCCGAGTCCCTCGGCCTCGCCGCCAACACGGTCGCCAAGGCGTACCGGGCCCTGGAGGCGGACGGGGTGATCGAGACCCGTGGGCGCAACGGGACGGTGATCGCCGCGGCGGGAGCGGCGGCCGAGCGGGAGGCCGCCGCTGCGGCGGCGGCTTACGCGGAGCGCGTGCGCCGCCTCGGCCTGGCGGAGGGCGCCGCGCGCGATGCCGTGCGGGATGCGTTGCGTGCGGCTTACGGGGAGCGTGGTTGAGCGTCACCCCGGTGACGCTCAACCCCGCTCCACTGTGAGTGCCGCGCTGTGCCGTGGGCGGGTGCGGCTTCGTCGTGGCTGGGCGCGCCCACGCGGCGGAGCCGCATATGAACACAGCCCCGCGCCCCTGAGCCCTCCCGCGCCCCTGCCGGGCGCCGGAGGGCTCTACAGATACAACCCCGCGTCCGCCTCGTCCCGCTGCCCCGGTACCGCCGTGGGCGACGTCCCCCGGCGGAGGGCGTACAGCTCTGCCAGGGTCGCGCCCTCGCGTGGTACGTCCTTCTCCGTGCCCAGCCAGGTGACCGCCTCGCGGCGGGTCAGCGGGCCGACCTCGATGCGGGCGAGGCAGCGGCCGGGGCGGACGACGGCGGGGTGCAGCCGCTCCAAATCCTCGTTGGTCGTGACCCCGACCAGTACGTTGCGGCCCTGGCCCAGCAGGCCGTCGGTGAGGTTGAGCAGCCGGGAGAGCGCCTGGCCCGCCGTGTGCTTCGCCTCGCCGCGGATCAGTTCGTCGCAGTCCTCGAGCAGGAGCAGCCGCCAGCGGCCCTTCCCGCCGGCGTCGTCCTCGCCGATCGCGATGTCCATCAGATAGCCGACGTCGCTGAACAGGCGCTCCGGGTCCAGGACGCAGTCCACCTGGCACCACTCGCGCCAGGAGCGGGCCAGCGTGCGCAGCGCGGACGTCTTGCCCGTGCCGGGCGGGCCGTGGAGCAGCAGCAGCCGGCCCGCGATGTCCTCGGGTGTCGTCTTCATCAGCCGGTCCATCGCGTCCGCCACCGGCGCCGTGTAGTTCGCCCGCACCTCCTCCCACGTGCCCGCGGAGATCTGGCGGGTCGTGCGGTGCGGGCCGCGCCGCGGCGAGACGTACCAGAACCCCATGGTCACGTTCTCCGGCTGGGGCTCGGGCTCGTCGGCGGCGCCGTCCGTGGCCTGGCCGAGTATCTTCGCGGCCAGCTCGGCGCTGGTGGCGGTGACGGTGACGTCGGCCCCGCGGTTCCAGCGGGACACCAGCAGCGTCCAGCCGTCGCCCTCGGCGAGGGTCGCGCTGCGGTCGTCGTCGCGCGCGGAGCGCAGCACCCGCGCGTTCGGCGGGAGGAGGGTGACGCCGGAACGCACGCGGTCGATGTTCGCCGAGTGCGAGTGCGGCTGCTCGCCCGTCGCGAAGCGGCCGAGGAACAGCGCGTCGACGACGTCGGACGGCGAGTCGCTGTCGTCGACGTTGAGCCGGATCGGCAGAACGTCGTGTGGGTTCGCGGACATGCCGCCCATGATCCGCCACGCGGGCGCGCCGTGCACCCGGTTTCCGCGGTGTGCCCCGAGTGTCTGCTGCGCCCTTTGCTCCCGGTGCGCCTTTCCTGTCCCTCAGGCCCGCTCCGTCCGGTCCCGGATGTGCGTCACCGGACCTGTTCCGCGTCCGATTGACCCCGATAGTGTGACCTTTGATGGGACGTCATGGGTGGTATTCAGGGGTGGGGCGGTGGCGGCTCATCGCGCTGCTCGGTGTGGGAGCGGCCGCGCTGGCCCTGGCCGTGACCCTGCTGAACACCCTGTCCGGTGACAGCGGGAGCACCGCGGGGACGACCCGGGACGGGGACAAGGTGCACGGCACCCCGGCCCGCCCGCACGGCGCCGGGGGACCGGACGTGGGCTGGGGGTTCACGCACACCCAGTACAGCGCCGACGAGGGCGGCGACGCCGCCGACGCGCGCGTGGAGAAGCTGCTGTCGGGGCGGTCGATGCCGCAGAACCAGCACATCATGGGCTGGGGCGTCGGCAACCCCGAGCCGTCGAAGGGGCGTTACGACTTCGACGAGCTGGACCGCCGGATCGACTTCGTCCGCGCCTCCGGCGGCACACCCGTGGTCACCCTGTGCTGCGCCCCGGACTGGATGAAGGGCGGCAGGCCGGGGGCGGCCCACACCGACTGGAGCCGGTCGGCGCTCGAGACCGCCCCGGACCGCGCCCACTACAAGGACTTCGCCGCGCTCGCCGCGACCGTCGCCAGACGCTATCCGGACGTACGCCACTTCGTCGTCTGGAACGAGTTCAAGGGTTTCTGGGACGACTCCGGGAGCCGCTGGGACTACGAGGGCTACACGGAGCTGTACAACCTGGTCTACCGGGCGCTGAAGAAGGTCGACCGGGACATCATGGTCGGCGGCCCCTACCTGGTCATGGACAGCGTCGACCCGCGGCAGGAGCAGGACGCGTCGACGGCCGTGCGGGGCGCCTGGGGCGCCGTGGACCAGCGCGTCCTGGACGCCTTCGGCTACTGGAACAAGCACCGGGCGGGCGCCGACTTCGTCGTCGTGGACGGCTCCAGCTACACCCGGGACGACGACCTGCTGCCGGACGAGTTCGCGGCCACCGACAAGTTCACGGCCGTGAGCGAGTGGGTGCGCGCGCGGACGCACGGTCTGCCGCTGTGGTGGGCCGAGTACTACGTGGAGCCGGCCGACGGCGCCGACGACCGCAAGGGCTGGTCCGAGACCCACCGGGTCGCCGTCCAGGCCGCCGGGATGATCGCCCTGGCCCGCGGCGGCGTCTCCACCGGCTTCTACTGGAACCCGGAGGACGAGAAGGGCCCCGACTGCCCCGGGTGCCTGTGGACCCCGACCGGCAACGACGACGGCGGCCGGGCCATGCCGATGTTCGGCCTCGTCTCCCGCTTCGGCACGGAGTTCCCGCCCGGCACCGAGTACCGGAAGGCCGCCGTCGCCGCGGACGACCGGGCCGATGTCCGTGTCCTCGCCGACGACGACGCCGTCCTCGTGGTGAACACCCGCGACCGCAAGATCAGCGCCGAGGTCGACGGCCGGCGGTTCGACCTGGCCGCGTACGAGGTGAAATGGCTCGACAGATGAGCCACCGCAGTACGCACGGCCGCGTTCACGCACCGCGCAGGGCCGCGGCCACGCACCTCGTACCGCCGGGGCCACGCAGCTCGTACCGTCGCGTCCGCACAGTCCGTACGGCCGCGTTCACGCCAGTGTCGTGAACCGCTGGACCAGCGCGGCCAGCAGCACCGCGAGCAGCGGCAGCGAGAACCAGAAGGTGTTCTGGAGCCACCGCAGCTGCCGTACGCCCGGCGCCACCGCGACCCGGACGGTCTCCCGCGCGGTCAGCAGCACGACCAGTGCGAGCGCCGCGAGCGCGCCGACCACCGTCCAGGCGGTCCACGTCACCTGCGGCCCGACGGGCCCGGGCGCCGCCCGCTGCACCGCGCCCTCCGGCGGCTCCCGCAGCGCGTACATCGTCACGTCGCCGTTGACGAAGACCTTCGTCAGCTCCCGCCGTTCGTCGAGGTGGCGGATCAGCCGGGACTCCCAGGCCGCCGAGTAGCCCACGTTCAGTCGCAGATAGACCACCTGACCACGGTTGACCATCAGGTACGAGTTCGGGCCCGCGTTCCTCAGCGCCTTGACGAGCCCGGAGACCAGCACCGGGTCGACGGGCGCGAGCGTCGGCACGTACTGCACCTTCTCCATGTCCCGGGCGCCCCACGGCAGTGACGGCGTCACGTTGTTCACCGTGTCCTCGCTCAGCCACAGCAGCCGTACCGTCGGGTCGTCGTGCGCGTACACGTACTCCATGGCCGCGACCTCGCCCGGCTTGATCCGCTCGAAGGGCTCGTTGCCCCATCGGGCGATCAGGAAGCCGGTCACCAGGACCAGGCCCGCGAGAAGCGCGGCGAGCGGCGCGAGACTCACCCGCTCGCGTTCGCGTTCGGTGACGGTGGCGCCGGTGCGCGGGAACAGGCCGAGCCCGGCGAGCAGCGCGGCGCCGGGCAGCGCGAACAGGAAGACGCGCAGCGCCATCTCGCCGCCGTACGACTGCATGCCGAAGCCCAGGAACGGGACGAAGGCCAGGACGAGCAGGGAGCGCTCGCGGTACTTGTGGTCGTGACGCCGCCACCAGCCCCAGCCGGCCAGCGCCAGGACAGCGGCGGCCAGCAGCACGCGCGCGTAGAGCACCAGCTCGTGGCCCGTACTGCCGCCGCCGATCCGCCCGGTCACGGACGTCGACACATTGCCGCCGATGCCGCCGACCCCGCCGAACAGCTCGTCGAAGTGTCCCGACCAGTACGGCTCGGCCATGAAGCCGATCCAGAAGGTGACCATGACGGCGCACAGGACGGGCAGGCCGCGCAGTTCGCAGCGGCCTGCCAGGACGAGGGCCGCGACCGCGCCCAGCATCACGAACGGGGTGAGCTGGTGGGCGGGCACGGTGGCCGCGAACAGTCCGACGAGGACCAGCAGCAGCACGGCCCGCTGCCGCCGGTCGGTCGGCTCGACCTCCGCCTCGCCCGGGCGCACGCCACCCCACAGCATGCGCGGCGCCCGGAACCAGACCAGCAGGACGGCCACGAAGACCAGATAGAGCAGGTACGTGAAGCCTTGTGGCGAGAAGTAGTCCTGGCCCACCCAGCCGCTCAGCACGAAGATCCAGACGCCGGTCCACTTGGCGCGCCAGCTCGCCCGCATCGAGCGCACCAGCAGGAACACCGGCGCCAGGTACAGGAGTTGCATCGTCACCGGCCACCAGCGGATGACCTCGGTGAGGTCGGTGACCCCGCACGCCCTGGCGGCGAACGCGGCCGCGGCGAAGAAGCCCGGCCAGCTCCAGCGCGCGTCCAGGTCGGGCACGGCGTCGCCGGTCCGGTCGATGTAGTCGATGAATCCCAGGTGCTGCCAGGCCGTCGCGAACCGCGGCTCGGTCTCCAGGACGGCGGGCAGCGCGTGCAGCGACACGACGGTGGCGAGCAGGGTGGCGGCCAGCAGTACCCGGTGCTCGCGGGCCGGCCAGAGCAGCGACGCGAACACCGCGATCAGCAGCGCGGCCCCGGCCAGGGTCGGCAGGGGCAGTACGGAGATCAGCCCGAGGCCGCCCATCCGGTCGAGGTCCGGCTCGCCGAGACGGAGCGCGGGCACCCAGTACAGGAGCAGCGCGAGGGCGAGCAGACAGCCGAGGACGGTGACGGGGCGGGAGGGACGGGGGAGCTTTGGGAGTAGCGGTGCGGCGGGGGCGGCCGGTGCGGCTGGGGCGGTCGCCTCGGTGGCCGGGGCGGCGTTCCCCGGTCCGGCGCTTGGCGGCCCGGCGCGTCCCGGCCCGGCGTGTCCCGGTCCGGCGTTCCCCGGCAGGACCGTCTCGTGGGCCGCGAAGGGGGCGTCCACTCCGGCCGCCTCCGCCACGCCGGCCGCCTCCGCCGCCTTGGCTGTCGCCCCGGCCGCCTCCGCTGCCTTGGCTGTCGCCCCGGCCGCCGCCTCGGCCGGGCCGAGTGACGCCTCCGAGCCGGGCTCCCGCTCCTCCACCGGGAGGCCGAAGTGCGTCGACGCACCCGGTGTCCCGGGCACCCGCAGCGCCCAGGTGGGCCGGTGGCCGGGCCGGTGGCCGGGCCGGGCGGCGGGAGTCCCGGCAGGCGTTTCGGCGGGCGTCCCGGAAGGCGCCCCGGTGGGCGTCCCGGCGGGCGGAGTCCCCGGGCCCGGGCGGACGTCGGGGCGCCGCTCCTGGTGGTCGAAGTCGGCGCGTACGCCGAGGCTGAGGGTGTCGGAGTCGAGCGCCCACGCGGGCCGGCGCTGCCGAGGCGCGCGGGGCTTCACGGCGGGGGCGTCCAGGCCGCCCAGGTCGGAGAGGTCCCCGTCCGGCGCGGTGTCCTCGGGGACGGCCGCGGGCGGCGCGGTGCGCACGACGCGGTACAGCCTCGGCGCCGCGATCAGCACGATCACCGTGAGGCTGGAGACCTCCGCGACGCCCGCCCCGGCCAGGCCCATCCGGGGCAGCAGCAGCACCGTGAGCCCGAGTACCAGGAAGCACAGCAGGCCCTGAAGGTAGGCGAGTCCCGAGGTACGGCTCTGCGCGCGCAGCACCGCGAAGTACGTCTCCATCACGACCCGCAGCAGCGCGCCCAGCGCGAACCAGCGCAGCAGCGGCGTCGCGGCCTGCGCGTAGCCCGCGCCGAAGACGCGCAGGATCAGCGGTGCTCCGAGGAACATCACCGCGCACACCGGCAGCATGATCCGCGCCATCCGGCGCAGCGCGGCGCGGGTGTTGGCGGCGAGGCGGGCCGGGTCGTGCGAGCCCTCGACGGTCAGTGAGGCACCCATGTTGATGGCGAGCAGGTTGACGGTGCCGCCGATCGTGGTGGTGATGTAGAAGTACGCGTTGTCGGCGGAGCCGACCTGCGCGGCCACGATGACCGGGACCAGGTAGACCACGGCGAGCGAGAAGAGCGAGCCGGTGTAGTCGCCCGCGAGGAACCGGCCGATCTCCCGCACCGTCGGCGGCTCCGTGCGGCCGGCGGTCCCGGCCGCGTGCCGGGGCGCGAGCCGCCGGAACACCAGCCAGCCGAGCGGCACCACCGACACGGCGATGGCCGCGACCCACGAGACGAAGACCCCGGTGGTGGGGATCGCCGCGGCGAACGCGACCAGCAGCACCAGTTTCACCGCCGAGAAGACGGTGTTGCCGACCGGCACCCACAGCGCGCTGCGCAGCCCGGTCAGTACCCCGTCCTGGAGCGTCAGCAGCGACCAGGCGACCACCGCGAGGATGAAGCCGAGCCCGTGGAGCGGCCCGTGCAGGAAGCGGTACGAGGGTCCCCACACGTGCAGGGTGAGCAGGAAGACGACGGCGGCGAGCCCGACGAGCGCCGAACTGGCCGCGTACGTACGGACGATGAGGCGTACGGTGGCGTGTCCGGCGACCGGGATGAAGCGGGCGAGCGCCCCCGTCAGGGTCACGGCGGCGAGGCCCGCGAGGAGTTTCATCGCCGCGATCGCCGCGGAACCCTGGCCGACGGCCGACTCGGTGTAGTAGCGGGCCGCGACCAGCCAGTAGCCCAGGCCGAGCACGGCGGAGATGCCGGTGTTGAGCATCAGGGCGTAGGCGTTGCGGAAGAGCGGGCTGCCGCCGCCTCCGCCCTCGCCCCCGCTCCGGCCCCGGCCGGGCAGGCGGAGGCGGCGCCCCGGCTGCTGCCGGGGCGCCTCGGGCGCGGGCGTGCCTGCCTGGGCGGTGGTCGTCTCAGACACGGGTACCGATGGCCTTCCGGCGGATCTGACGGGCTCTGCGGACCAGGGCGTACGCCTTGGTGAGGGCGCGGTCCCCGGCGAAGGCGCGGCCGATCGCGTGGCCCTCGACCAGCCGTCCGAACTCCTCGGTCCCGGTGGCGCGGCGCACGGTGATCCGCTGGAGGGCGTACGGTCCCTGCCGGCGGCGTGCGAGGCCGTTGCCGACGGCGAGCGACTGGGCGAAGCCCGCCGCCCGTACCGCCGCGCGTACCCGGCGGTCGGAGTAGCCGTAGGGGTACGCGAACGACACCGGGCGGGTGCCCAGTTCGGCGGCGATGATCTCGGCGCAGTGCCGCAGCTCGAAGTCGAGGGTGGCGTCCGCGAGCTGGTCGAGCTGCGGGTGGGTGTGGCTGTGCCCGCCGATCTCGACCTGCCCGGCGGCGAGCCGGCGCACCTGGTCCCAGTCGAGCATGGTGTCGAGGCCGCCGCCGGTGTCGTACGGGCCGCGCAGCCAGCCCGTCGAGACGAACAGGGTGGACGCGAAGCCGTGCCGGGCGAGCACGGGCAGCGCGTGCCGGTGCACGCTCTCGTAACCGTCGTCGAAGGTGATCAGGACCGGACGCCGGGGGAGCGGGACCCGTGCGGGCGCGCGCCAGGCCGCGGCCAGCCGAGCGGTGGTGACCGGCTCGAACCCCCGGTCCGCCAGCACCCCCATCTGCTCGGCGAACGCCACAGGCGCCACGGACAAGCCCCGCGCCGCACGACTGGGCGCCTCATCGACCGAGTGATACATGAGCACAGGCACCCCCACGCTCACCACTTCCGACCTCCCCCGCCCGACACCTCACTCGCGGCCGCAGCACTCGCCGCTCCGACCCCGACCGCCGTGCCCGACGCCTCGTCCGCAACCCCCACTCCAGTCCCCGCCGCCCCGGCCCCGGCAGACCCCACCCCCGTCGCCCACGTGCCGCCCCCGCCGCCCCTTCGAACCCGAAGCGTGCCCAGCACGTAGCCCGCCGTCGCCGTCACTACCCCCGTGATGATCGCGGCCGCGCGGCGGGCGCCGTCCGGGTGGCCCAGTGCGGCGTCGCGCAGGCCGCGGGCCACTCCGGCGGGCAGTACGCGGGCCGTGTAGCGGCGTTCCGACTCCAGGCCCTTCGCCGCGCCGACGCTGCGCGCGACCAGCGCCTTGGACAGGCCCTCGGCGTACGTGCGGGTGCGGAAGTAGGCGAAGCGTTCGCGCGCTTCGGGCACCCGGTGGTGGATGACCGCCCGGTCGTCGACGAGCAGGACCGCGTCCGGCCTGGCCCGGCCGAGCCGGATGCACAGCTCGGTCTCCTCGCCGCCCAGCGGGCGTCTGTCGCCGTCCCGTCCGATCCCCGTCGCGAAGCCGCCCGCCGCGTCCAATGCGCTGCGCCGGAAGGAGGCGTTGCCGCCCAGGACGTTGCGCACCCGGACCCGCCCGGCCGGCAGTCCCCGGTAGGTACAGCCCACCACCCAGTCGAACTCCTCCGGGAACCAGGCGGGCCGGCGGCCCGAGGCCCACACCGGCTCGGTGCGGCCCCCGACGGCCAGGACCCGGGGATCGGCGTACCCCGCGGCGAAGTACCGCAGCCAGTCCCGCTCGGCCACCGCGTCGTCGTCGAGGAACGCGACGACCTCGCCGTCCGAGGCGGCGACCCCGGTGTTGCGGCCGGCCGACAGGCCGCGGGGGCCCGCGTTGGCGAGCACCCGCACCTCGTCGGTCTCCCGGTACTCCCTGTCCAGCCGCTCCAGCAGAGCGGTGTGGTGGTCGACCACCAGCAGGATCTCCCGGGCCGGCACGGACTGCGCCCGCACCGAGGCGACCGCCGCGAGGATGTCCCCCCAGCGGTCCTCCGTGTACACACAGATCACCACGGAGACGGAGAGGGGAAGGGAAGGAGAAGGAGAAGGAGAAGGAGAAGGAGAAGGAGAAGGAGAAGGAGAGGCGGAGGCGGTCCGCGCGCTCATGACGCTTCCCCCCGCACCATGTTCAGCGTCGTCGCCTGCGAGCGTCGCAGCGCGCGGCGGTTGGAGCGTTCCTTCAGGATCACCCGCAGGACCCGGATGCCGTCCCGGACGGCGCGCAGATTGCTCGCGCCGTGGATGCGCAGATACTCGTGGCTCGGGATCTCCTGGACCCGCAGACCGGCCTTGACGACCCGGATGTTCATCAGCGTCTCGACCTCGAAGCCGGTGCAGTCGAGGTCGATCTTGTCCAGGCAGTACCGCCAGAACGCGTTGTAGCCGTAGCAGAGGTCGGTGTACCGGGCCCCGAACTTCTTGTTGACGACCGCGCACAGCGCCCAGTTGCCGAGCTTGCGGACCGGCGTCATGTCGTCCGTGCCGCCCCCGTTGGCGAATCGCGAACCCTTGGCGAAGTCGGCCCCCGACACCAGCGCGGACACGTACGACACGATCTCGTGCCCGTCGGCCGAACCGTCCGCGTCGACCATCACGATGATGTCGCCGGTGCACGCCTCGAATCCGGTGATCAGTGCGTCGCCCTTGCCCTTTCCGCGCTGTTCGACCACCTTCACGTCCGGCCACAGTTTCCGGGCGACCGGCACGGTGTCGTCGGTGGAATTCCCGTCGACGAGCACCACTTCATGAATCCAGGCGGGCAGCGTCTTGAAGACGTAAGGGAGATTTTCCGCCTCATTCATGGCGGGAATGACCACACTCACCGGAGGCGCTATCGCCAGGTGAGAGGAGATGGGACGGTACTTTCCGGCGGTCGCCGGATCATGGCCCGAAACTGCCGGGCGCAGAACTGAACTCATGAGTCTGGTCCCTCTCGTCCGGTGGACCGCCCGCCCCTGTGGGCGGTCCCGCTATGTGTCCGGTTCGAAAGGGGGGGCCTCACTCACGGCATGCCGAAAACATCTCCGTGCACGCCGGGTGAGCTGGCAGAACTGACCGCCCCGATATCCGGTCACGACATCGTGGGACGGTCTCGCGGCACGACTCGGTACTGGTACGGACACCGAGTACGGCACCCCCCTACCGCGTCCCGCGCCGGCACCATCGCGGTCCTCGAGCCCTCCCCTGGGGCCGCTCGATGATGGACCGATGCGGGTGAGATGTACGACGGTATTGACGATTGCGTCTGTATGGCAAGACCTGGAACAAGGACGCACGTTTTTGACGTTTTGACCGCCGCTTAACTCCTCGAACGGATGTGGCCGATCCGTTTCAGTGCCCGGTCGGCCGGTTCGAACAGTTCCGGCCTGGAGAGCACCGCATTACGCAGCGCACGGAACGGAGCACGACGTACGCGGTGTCCGATCGCGACCGGATGACGCCGGGTCACCCAGCCTTCCGAAACGTTCAGTTCACGCGTCTTCAGGGAATCTTTGTATTCTTTCTGGCCGCGCCCCAGATCCAGTTGGGCGATTCCGTCGGCGGCGGCCGCCTCGGCCATGCGCAGGTGCAATATCAGCCCCGGCGAATACTTCGAGAACGCCGGGTCGTACGCCGGGAACCAGCACGCGAGGACCCGCTCCGTACGCAGTCCGAAGTGCGCGGCGACCGGCCGCCCGCCGGCGTAGAGCACCGACAGGATCCCGGCGAACGACTCGGAGCGGGTGTGGAAGAGCTGCCGGGCCAGCGCGGTGATCCACGGGTGGGCGAAGCGGTCGCTGCGCCCGGTCCTGCGGTACTGCGCGGACTTCCAGCCCATCAGCGTGCGCAGCGCGGCGGGGTCGCGCTCGTCGTGCACGTACCGCACCTCGCCGTGGTCCCGGCCGAGCCGGCGCTCCTTGGCGAGCGTGGTGCGGGTGAACTTCGGTGACCGCTCGCGCAGTCGGCGCAGATACGTGTCGTAGCCCTGGTCGATGTCCATGACGGGGGACGGGAAGGTGCCGGAGGCCCCCGCCTCGAACGGCGCCTGCCCCTCCACCAGGTGGTCGAACTCCCACACGGCGAGCCCGCAGGAGTGCAGCAGCGCGCGGGCGTCCCACTGGAAGCCGGGGCGGTGCACCAGGCCCTGGCAGTCCGAGACACCGAGCCCTACGGCCCGGCCGACACCGGTGACGGTCCGCTGGAACGGGAAGAACGCGGCCGGTTCGCCGTCCTCGCGGACGGCGGCGATCCGCACACCGCGCCGGCACCGGCCCACGGCGAGCGTGAACTCGGGCGAGAGGAAGGGGTTGGCCAGTCCCGGGGAGCCGTTCAGATGGGCCTTCGACTGAAGGGCCGTCCAGGCCAGCCGGTCGGCGGCGCTCAGCTCACCGGGTCTGTACACGCTGAAGTCCACGTCAGGGAGTCCGTCTTCTCGCCGTACGGCCGCGCAGCCGCCGGGCCGGCGATAGCAGGAGGATGAGGGAGCTGATCGCGGTCACGGCGACGATCCCGCCGGGCGCCGACCACCGGTGCACGGCCAGCATGCCCTGGGCGACCAGCATGTCCACGGCGATCGCGCCGGCCACCGCCGCCACGGCGCGGCCGAGGGGGGCGAGCCCGCGCAGTACGGCGGCGAGGGCCCCGGACGGCGCGGCCAGCAGGAAGAACAGTGTGCACGGGGCGCGCAGGGGCCAGTCCACGTCGGCGAACGCGAGGACCGCGCCGACTCCCCCGACCGCCGCCGCGGCCCCCGCCAGCAGCGGTGCCAGGTCCCTGGCCGGACGGGCCCGGGAGCCCGGGGCGCTGTCCGGTGAAGGTGTCTTGATGCGTATGGTCTGCATGGGCGACTTTGCCCCCTGAAGCACCGGATGCCGGGCTTCAATGTGGCGCAGCGGGCCGGGGGGCGTCAAGACGCGGAAGGCCCGCGCGAGGTGAGCGCGGGCCGGGGTGGGGAGGGTTCCCCGAAGGGCTCCCCGGAGGGCTCCCCGGAGGCGCCGGCCGCCTCCGGGGAACCGTTGTCCGGCCGGGACGCGCCGGTGTGGCGGGCGCGCGGACGGCCGGGCCGTGAGCGTTACGGGACGAGCTTCAGGAGCTTGTTCGGGGAGCCCGTGCCCGCGCTGGTGACCACGCCGGAGGTGGCGCCGTTCACCAGGGCCGTGGAGACCTGCGCCGGGGTGGCGGAGGTGTGCCCGGCGAGGTAGACGGCGGCCGCGCCCGCGACGTGCGGGCTGGCCATCGACGTACCGGAGAGCGTGGCGGTGGCGGTGTCGCTGGTGTTGTAGCCCGCCACGATCGAGACGCCGGGCGCGAAGAGATCGAGCGAGGAGCCGTAGTTGGACCAGCTCGCCTTGGCGTCGGTGCTGCTGGTCGCGCCGACCGTGATGGCCGCGGCCACCCTGGCGGGCGAGTACGAGCTCGCGTTGGCCCCGCTGTTGCCCGCCGCCACCGCGTAGGTCACACCGCTGGCGATGGAGTTGCTGACCGCCGTGTCCAGCGAGGTGGAGGCGGAGCCGCCGAGCGACAGGTTGGCGACCGCCGGTGAGGTGTGGTTCGCGGTCACCCAGTCGATGCCCGCGATGACGCCCGCGGTGGTCCCGGAGCCGTTGTTGTCCAGGACCCGGACCGCCACGATGTCCGCCTTCTTGGCGACGCCGTAGGTGCTGCCCGCGATGGTGGTGGCCACATGGGTGCCGTGGCCGTTGCCGTCCTGCGCGGTGGTGTCGCCGTCCACGGCGTCGTAGCCGTTCGAGGCGCGGCCGCTGATCTGCGAGTGGGTGATCCGCACGCCGGTGTCGATGACGTAGGCCGTGACGCCGGAGCCCGCGGTGTCCGGGTAGGTGTACGTGCCGGACAGCGGCAGCGCCGACTGGTCGATGCGGTCCAGGCCCCACGGGGCGCTGGACTGGGTGGTGTCCGTCAGGTGCACGGTCTGGTTCTGCTCGACAAAGGCCACGGCCGGGTCGGCGGCGAGTCTCCTGGCCTCGGCGGCGGAGAGCTCGGCCGTGTAGCCGTTCAGCGCGGCGCCGAACGTCTTCTCCACCGTGCCGCCGTACTCCTCGACGAGGTCCTTGCCGGCGGCGGACGCGGCCCTGAAGCCGGCGTTCTTCTCGAGCGTGACGATGTAGCTGCCCGCGATCGCGGTGGGGGAGCCCGCCGCGAGCACCGTGCCCTCGGCGGGGGCGGCGTGGGCGGGCAGTGCGGTGATTCCGCCCACCAGTGCGGCGGTCGCCGCGGCGGTGACCGCGGCGAGTCGGATCTTCTTGGTGCGCAGCTGTGCCATGACGGGGGAGTCCTCCTCCGGATGGCGCGCTCCCGGTGGGGTGCGCGCTGGACGGGGTGCGCGCGTGATGACGCGCACGGACCGGAGCGTCGCGTACCGCTCGCGGGCCGACTCCAGGGTCGGCCGCAACGTCCGTGCAGCTCAAGGGAGTTGAGAGGTTGTCATAAGCCTGACATGGACACGCAATCAAACGCATGGTGAACGCGCGGGTTGCCGGGTGGGCATGAGGGGAAATTTTTGGCATGGACACTTCTCGTCAACACGCGTAGCTGGTACCACAGTCAAGGCAGAGATCCTGCTAAAGGGAGGTTCCATGAGACGTTCCCGAATTACGGCATACGTGACCTCGCTGCTGCTCGCCGCCGGCCTCGCCCTCACCGGGGCAGCCGCGGCGCACGCGTCCACGACCGCCGCGGCCCCCGCCTACGTCGCCCTCGGCGACTCCTACTCCTCCGGTGTCGGCGCCGGCAGCTACATCAGCTCCAGCGGCGACTGCAAGCGCAGCACGAAGGCGTACCCCTACCTCTGGGCCGCGGCCAACTCGCCCTCGTCGTTCACCTTCGCCGCCTGCTCGGGCGCCCGTTCGAGTGACGTCGTCTCCGGCCAGCTCGGCTCGCTCACCTCCGCCACCGGCCTCGTCTCCCTCAGCGTCGGCGGCAACGACGCCGGTTTCGCCGACGTCATGACGACCTGTGTGCTCCAGTCCGAGAGCTCCTGCCTGGCCCGCATCGCCACGGCCAAGGCGTACGTCGACTCCACGCTCCCCGGCAACCTCGACACCGTCTACTCGGCGATCAGCGCCAAGGCCCCGTCGGCCCACGTGGTCGTCCTGGGCTACCCCCGCTTCTACCAGCTGAGCGGCAGCTGCCTGCTCGGCCTCTCCGAGACCGAGCGGTCCGCCATCAACGGCGCCGCCGACTACCTGGACGCCGCGATCGCCAAGCGGGCCGCCGCCCACGGCTTCACCTTCGGCGACGTCAGGTCCACCTTCAACGGCCACGAGATCTGCTCCGGCAGCGCCTGGCTGCACAGCGTCAACTGGACCAGCATCGGCGAGTCCTACCACCCGACCGCGGCCGGCCAGTCCGGCGGCTACCTGCCCGTCTTCACCAGCGCCGCCTGAGCGCCCGTGCCCTGAACGCGACGCGCACGGCCTCAGGACGAAGGTGACGAGCTGGAGGCCCCGCCGGCCGGGGTCTCCGTCTCGCACGTCACCGAGAACGGCACCCAGTTCGACGTCGTCCGCACCGGCGCCCGCACCTCCACCCCGATCGCGTTCTCGTACGTGCCTCCCGCGTCGTACGTCGTCACGATCACCGTCCGCTCCCGGCTCCGGCCGCCGCCCCCGGGGAACGACAGCGTCTTCCAGCCGGGGTCGGACACCTCACCCTTCTTCGTCACCCAGCGGTAGTCCACCTCGACCGGCACCACGCCCACCGTGAACGTCGCCGTGAAGGCGGGCGCCCGCGCGTCCGGCGGCGGACAGCTCCCCGAGTAGCCGGTGTGCGCACCGGCGACCGTCACCCGCACGGACTGCGCCGCGGAGGTGCTCGCGTGGCCGCTGCCCGAGCCGCTGCCGCCGCTGCCTCCGGACGAACCGTCACCGCCGCTGCCGTTCCCGCCCGAGCCGCCGCCGGAACCGCCGCCCGAGCCCTCGCCGCCGCTGCCCGAACCGGAGTTGCCGCCGCCCCCGTCGTCCCGGTTCAGCAGCGCGTACGTCAGACCGGCCAGGGCCAGGGCGAGCGCCACCAGACCGGCGATCACCGCGAGGGCCGCACGGCGGTTGCGGTCGGCCGGGCGGCCCGGGGAGGCCGTGGCCGCCGTCGTGGTCGCCGCCGCCGCGGACGACGGCACGGTCTCGGCGGTGGGACCGGGCCGGGCCGCCGGTTCCTGCGGCAGCCCCGCGATCGTCGGCGTGTACGGCACCGCGGGCGGCGCGTCCGTACGCGGTGCGCCGCCCGCCGCGACGGCCCGCAGATTCTGTTCGGCGCGCTCCGGGGAGACCCGGGCCGCCGGGTCCTTGCGCAGCAGCCCCTCGATCACCGGGGCCAGCGGGCCCGCGCGGCGCGGCGGCGGCAGCTCCTCGTCCACCACCGCGCGCAGGGTGCTCAGCGGGGTGTTCTGCCGGAAGGGCGAGTTGCCCTCGACCGCCGCGTACAGCAGCACGCCCAGGGACCACAGATCGGACTCGGGCCCCGGGGTACGGCCCAGCGCCCGCTCCGGTGCCAGGAATTCGGGCGAGCCGATGACCTCGCCCGTCATGGTCAGCGCGGAGTCGCCCTCGACCGTGGCGATCCCGAAGTCGGTCAGGACCACCCGCCCGTCGTTCGACAGCAGGACGTTGCCCGGTTTCACGTCCCGGTGCAGGACACCGGCGGCGTGCGCGGCCCGCAGGGCGGCCAGTACCTCGGCTCCGATGTGCGCGGCCCGCGGCGGGGACAGCGGGCCCTCGGCGTCCAGCAGATCGGACAGGGCGACGCCGCGGATCAGCTCCATGACGATCCACGGGCGGCCGTCGTCCGTCGCCACGTCGTACACGGTCACCACGTTGCGGTGGGCGACCCGGGCCGCGGCCCACGCCTCCCGCTCCAGGCGGGTGTACATCCGCTCGACGTCGCGCGCCGGGATCCCGGCCGGGGCGCGCACCTCCTTGACGGCGACCTCGCGGTGCAGCACCTCGTCGCGGCCCCGCCAGACGGTGCCCATCCCGCCCGCGCCCAAGGGGGACAGCAGCCGGTACCGGCCCGCGATCACACGTTCACTGCCCGGTTCCTCGGACACGGGCGACCCCCATCCGCCTGCGCGTGACGTCCCCACGTGATTCCCCACAAACGTAGCTCAACCGAGCGCGCTTGCCGCCCCCTTGAACACCAATCCGGCCCCGAGGGCCACGACGACGCACGCGGACCCCAGCGGTGCGCTCCTGCGGAGCAGCGCCGCCGCGGGGCCGCCGGTCCACCGCGGCCGCCTGGCCAGCAGCCGGGCCATCCCGCCGCCGAGCCTGACCACGGCGAAACCGGCCGCCGTGAGCGTCAGGGCGAGACCGGCGCCGTACGCGAGGACCAGCAGCAGCCCGAACCATGCCTGTCCCAGCGCGGCGGCGCCCACCAGGACGACGACCGCGGACGGACTCGGCACCAGACCTCCGGCGAACCCGAGCAGGATCGTCCCGCGCAGGGTCGGCGCCGTGGGATGGGTGTGCGTGAACCCGCCGTGGGAGTGCGTGTGACCGTGCTCGTGCTCGTGCTCGTGCTTGTGGTCGTGGCCGTGGTCATGCCCGTGCGCGTGGTCGTGCGTGTGGGGGTGGTCGTGCGTGTGGGGGTGGCCGTGAGCCTGGGTGCGGGCCCGCCATGCCCTGCGTACGAGGGAGGCTCCCGCGAGGGTCACCAGGATGCCGCTGGTGACGCCCAGCCAGGCGATCACGGAGGGCGCGGCGGCCGAGCCCGCCGTGACGAGGAGGCCCAGGGCGACGACGCCGAGGGTGTGCGTGACCGTCACCGACGCGGCGAGCGGCAGCACGTCGCGCAGCGTCGCCCGGCCCCGGGCGGCGGCGGTCGCGGCCATCAGCGTCTTGCCGTGCCCCGGTGCGAGCGCGTGCATGGCGCCCAGGCCCACGGCGATGACGAGGGCGAGCGCGGCGAAGCCGAGGGTCAGGTCGTGCCGGGCCACCAGCCCGTCGAGGGCCCGGGTGAACCGGTCGGCGCCGCGCGGCAGTACGGAGGCGGCGGGCGCGTCGCGGTCCTCCTCGGCCCCGGCCAGCGCGGGCCCGCCGGGCCGCACCCGCAGCGCGGCGGACGCGGTGTCGGCCGGTGACGACAGCAGCTCCTTCGGATAGCGGGTCAGCCGTCGGGACACGGAGTCCTCGGGTACGTCGGACGCGGTGAGCGTCGTACGGTCGCCCCGTGCGGTGATCTCCCGCCAGCCGGGCCCCGAGCCGGTGGCGGCGGCGCGGAAGCGCACCGCGACGGAGCCCTCGGGCAGCGGCGCCGTCAGCCGGCACTCCACCCGCAGCGTGGAGAGCCCGGCCTGCCCGGGGCGTACCCGGACCCGGCTCGCGCCCGCCGTCAGCGGCACGTTCCGCCCGGCGGCGGTGACCCGGCTGTCCCGGGCGGCGCTCGCGCACCGCCGCCGGGCCCACTCCGTGTCGCCCAGCCGCTCACGGTCGGGCTCGGCCTGGGTCGCCGGGATCTCCGCGAGGTCCTCGACGTGGTCCACCCGGAGCAGACCGGGCGCGGTGACGAGCCCGTCGTACCGGTTCACCGTGAAGTTGCCCAGCGGGTGCGCGCTCGCGGCGGAGGCGGGCCCCAGCACCAGCGCGCAGACGGCGACGAGCACGGCCGCGCAGACCGCGACCGCCCGCCGGGACAGTGGACGGAGCCTCACTTCGCCTCCTTCAGGGCGGCACGGGCCGCACGGGCGCCCAGCGGGGAGAAGCCGGGGCTGAGGTCGAGGGCCGCGGTCAGGGAGGCGTCGCCCGCGGCGCGGTGGCCGGTGGCGCGCTCGATCATGCCGCGGTGGTAGAGGAACGTGGCGTTGCGGTAGCCGGTGGCCGTGGCCCGGCGGGCGTACGGCAGCGCCTCGGCGTCCCGGCCGTTGACATGCAGCGCCCAGGCCAGGGCGTCCGCGGTGTGCACGGTGCGGCGGCGGTCCCACTCGGCGCGGGCGGCCGTCAGCGCGGCCTCGCGGTCGCCGTGGTCGGCGGCGGCCAGGGCGGTGTCGAGGTCGGCGTTGACGCCGTTGACGCGGGCGAGCGAGATCCAGGCGTCCACGAGCGCGTACTGGTCGCGTGCCTTCTGGCGGTCGCCGTCCGCGCCGCGGGCCTCGTACAGCTCGCCGAGTTCCACCAGCGACTGGGGCAGCGGGGCGCGGGCCACCACCGTCTCCATCACCTTGATCGCCTCCGCCCGGTCGCCCTTGTGGTCCCGGGCGGCCAGGGCGCGGGCCCGGCCCTCCAGCGCCGGCAGGTACGCGTCGTCGGCGGCGAGCGCCCGCGCGTAGTACGTCAGGGCGGTGCCGTACTCGCCCTGGGCGGAGGACAGCTGGCCCAGCGCCGTCGCCACGTACGCCACGTCGCCGCGGGAGACCGACGTGGCGAGCGCCTGCCGCAGGACGCGGCCCGCGGTGCGTATGTCGCCGCGCAGCTCGCGCACGTATGCGTACCGCGTGAAGACGGGGACGCCGGGGCGGCGGGAGTCGGCCTCGTCGGCGGCCTTCGACGCCTCGTCGTAGCGGCCGAGTTCGACCAGGGCGTCGATGCGGGAGGCGAGCGCGCGCTCGCTGTACGGGTTCTGGTCGAGGGCCCGCTCGGCGAGGCGCAGCGCCTCGGGGAACCGGTGCCGGGCCGCGGCCAGGGCCGCCTGCCCCGCGAGCGCCGGGTCGTAGTCGGGGCGGAGCTTCAGGGAGCGGGCCAGCGCGCGTTCGGCCTGCGGGTAGCGGGAGGGGTCGCCCTTGGTGCGCGCCTGCTCCACATACGCGAGGCCGAGCGTCGCCCAGGACCCGTAGTCCTTGGGCTGGGACCGCAGCTGGGCCTGGAGCGACCGGACGCTCGTGTCGAGGTCGGCGCTCGCGAGCAGCTGCGGCGCGGCGGCGGGCGCGGACGAGACGGCCGTGGTCCCGCCGTCGTCCCGGGCGCCCAGCACGACGGCGGTGGCGCTGAGCGCGACGGCCAGCGCGACGGCGCACGCGGCGAGCTGCGCGACCCGCCCCCACCGCCCGCCCCACCGGGCGGCCGGTGCCTGCACGTCCCCGGCCCGCCGCCCGGCCGGCGCCTCCGTGCCGGCGCAGTCGGCGGCCGCACCGCCCGGGGCGCCGGCCCGGGTGTCGCCCTCCGTGCCGGCGCGGAGGGCGGTGTTCGCCGTGCCGCCCGGGACGTCGGTCCCCGTGTCGCTCGCCGCGTCGGCGTCGGACGCGGCGATCCCGCCCGGGGTGTCCGTGTCCCCGGGCCCGGCGCCGTCCCGGCTGCTGGGCGTGTGGTCGTTGCTGCGCGGGGACATGGTTCTCCTTCGGCGTCCGCTGCGGCGGGTGGCGTGGTCCGGGGGTGGGGCGGCGCGGCCCGCGCCGTGGGGGATGAGTACGTGCGGGCCGCGCCGGTCGGTGACCGGGTCAGTAGGCCCGGTTCATGCGCCGGCGCCACCACAGCAGACCGGCGGTGATCAGCAGGAACCCGGCCGCGCCCGCCGCCGCGGAGCCCGCGATCAGCATGGTGTCCGTGCCGCTGCCGGAGCCCGCGGGGGTGAGCCCGCCGAGCTGGTTGCGGACGTTGTTGCCGTTGCCCTTGGCGGTCGCCCCGCGCGAACCCGCGGTCGGCTGCGCCAGGTACGGGAACGTGTGGCCGAACTTCTTGTCGTTCTCGTCGACCGCGTCGCCCAGGTCGTTCTTGGACCCGACCAGCTCGCCCTCGACCACCTGCAACGCGACGTCGAGCACGTCGTCGGAGAGCCGGCGCCCGTTCGGGAACCCGGCGTTGTCGCCGTCGAGGACGCCGAGGCGCTTCGGCTCGGCGGCCGGCTTGATCGACGTGTTGAGCCGCAGCTCCTCCGCGGGCCGTACGTGCGGCGGCTGGTTGAGGCCCTCGACGCCCTTCAGGAAGACGTCGACGAGGTCGTTCCTCGGCTCCGCCGGCGCCTCGATCTTGTAGATCGACTCGATGAGCTTCGGCAGCTCGGGGTTGGTGACGTTCTTCAGGAAGTCGGCGTCGTTCCAGGGCGCGGACGCGTTGAACTTGTCCTTGTCCTTCTGCGGGTTGACGACCTCGTTGACCAGCGGCATGCCGAGGCGCGAGACCTGCGTCCAGTCGCCGTGCGCGTCCTTGCGCTGCGTGGTGGACCAGATCCCGACGACCGGCTGGTCGGCGGACTCCTGGATCATGTCGGTCGGCACCTGGAGGGCGATCGAGTTGACGTTGTAGCCCTTGAGCGTGTCCCGTCCGACCTCGGACAGGTCACCGCCGTAGAGCAGGTCGAAGACGCGCAGGTCCAGGAAGAACGGGTCGTCCGCCTGCCCGGCGAACGTCGTCGAGCCGCCCGCCAGCTCGTGCACCGCCTGGTCGCGCAGCTTGCCGTACTCCGGCATCGACGCCTTGCCGACGTTCGACGGCGCCACGGGGACGTCGTCGGCGACCTTCGTCTTCGAGACCAGCTTCTGGTCGTGCAGCTTCAGCAGGTCGATGTCGTAGGTCTGGGTGATGTTCAGGTCGGGGTCGTCGAGGCTGGTGACCGGACCCGTGTTGTACAGGAACGTGTCCTTGTTCTTCGTGTGCGTCTTGAAGGTGTAGCGGTAGACCAGCTCGCCCTGCGCGTCACCGTTGTTGTCGATGTGCAGGTCGTACTGGGCGTCCTCGGCGAACGTGTAGAAGTTCGGTCCGCCGGCCGGTTCCTCGAAGGGGATCCAGTTCGCCACGATCGTCGTCGTGTCGGGCTTGTCCGGGCTCACGAACGCGTACACGTCCGTGTTGTCGTACTGGGGCTGCCCCGAGATCAGCGGGGCCTCCCGGTGGCTGGAGGCGGCGGCCGCCCCCGGTTCCAGCGCGGTCACGCCGGCGGCTGCGAGCCCTCCGGCGGCCAGCGCACCACAGACGAGGGTCGCGATGCCCCTGCGGCCCGGGCCGCTCCTGGAGTTAGGTGTCATGCCGTCCGTCCTCACGTCAATTGCCTGACGCACGCCATTCGGAACGGCCGCCGCACCGGATTGGTCGAATTTCCAAACACTCCCGACCCGCGTTTTCGCCCCGCTGATCCGTAACCCCATCCGCGGGGGCGCCCGCTGCGAACACTTCGGTGAAGGGACGGGCCGTACGCGGCCGGAGAGGGGGACGGGTGGAGGCGGACGAACTTCTGGTGCTCGTGGCCGGAGGTGACCAGAAGGCTTTTGAGGAGCTGTACGGGCTCGTGTCGGGACCGGTGTACGGACTGGTGCGCCGGGTGGTGCGGGACCCGGCGCAGTCGGAGGAGGTGGCCCAGGAAGTGCTGCTGGAGACGTGGCGCTCCGCGGCCCGCTTCGACCCCGGCCGCGGCAGCGCCCTGTCCTGGGTCCTCACGCTCGCGCACCGCCGGGCCGTCGACCGGGTGCGCAGCGCCCGCGCCGCGACCGAACGCGAGCAGCGCGAGGGCCGCCGGTTGCACTGGCCCGCCTTCGACCAGGTCGCCGAGGAGGTGGAGGCCGGCCTCGAACGGGAGTGGGTGCGCCGCTGCCTCGACCGCCTGACCGCCCTGCAACGGCAGTCCGTCACCCTCGCCTACTACGACGGATACACCTACCGTGAGGTCGCCGAACGGCTCTCCCTGCCGCTCGGCACCGTCAAGACCCGGATGCGCGACGGACTGACCCGGCTGCGCGACTGCCTGGGAGGGGCCGCATGAGCGTGCTCGGCCGGCTCCTCCGCCGCGATCTGCACTCCCTCGCCGCGCCCTACGCGCTCGACGCCCTGGAACCCGGCGAACGGCGCCGCTTCGAGCACCACCTGCGCCGCTGCGCCCGCTGCGCCGCCGAGGTGCGCGCGCTCGGCGAGGACGCCGTACGGCTCGCCTGGTCCACGGCGGCCCCGCCGCCGCCCGCCCTGCGCGAACGGGTCCTCACCGCCGTACGGACGACGCCGCAGGAACCGTTCGAGGTGCGCCCGGAACTCGACGCCGCACCCGCGCGCGCGGTGCAGCGGCCGCCCTCACGCGCGCGTGCCCCGCGGTTCCGGCCGCTGCTCGCCCCGCTGGCCACCACCACGGCCGCCGCCGCGCTCGTCGTGGCGGCGCTCTTCGCGGTGCAGTCGGCGCGCACCCAGGACGAACTGGCCCAGGAGCAGGACCGGTCACGTGAGATCGCCCACGTTCTGTCGGCGCCCGACGCCCGCGCGACCAGCGACCGCGACGCCGAGGGACGCGGGATCGGCGTCATCGCCTCGGCGTCCGAGCGGCGTGCGGTGGTGACCGTGAGCGGGCTGGGGGCGCTCACCGGTGACCGAGTGCATCAACTGTGGCTCATGCGCCCGGGCGTGCAACCACGCTCCCTCGGGCTGATCGACGGCGACACGCCTCTGGTCGCGAGTGCCCTGGACAACGACGCGACCTCACTCGCTGTGACCGTCGAACCCGAGGGCGGATCACCGGAACCCACGACTGCCCCGGTTGTCCAACTCGCCCTGGAATCGGTCGGATTCGGAGAGTAATGGTCAACGCCCTTGCGGGGTAGGTGAATCACGTGCCCGCGATACACGAGTGCCACCAGGGAGCGATAGGGTTAGCCTGCCCGGGCCGGGTGCCCTCGTACGGGTGGGGAGTGACATGGAACAGATAACAGTGCGCAGCAGGGCGCGAGTCCCTGCGATCACGTGCGGGAGCAGCGCGACCAGTTCGCGTCTCGACCGCCATCTCGCGGTGCTGGGCGGTCCCGCCGTCCCGCAGCGTGAGACGGTCGAGGCGACGTCCTTGATGCGGGAGCTCACCGCGCGTGACGCCGCGCACGACCGCAGCGGCAGGGGTGCCCGAGTGAGGCATGTCTCGCTCTTCGCCCCGCTGCGGCGACTGCGCCGTTCGCTTTTCGGCGGTCGCTGAGCGGGGGTCGGCGCTCCCGACCCCCGCTCAGGCGGCCACCCCGGCCACCCCGTCCCGGCACAGCGCTGCGATCTCCTCGTCCGTCATCCCCACGGCACGCAGCAGCGCCACCGTATGTTCGCCCAGTGCGGGCACCGCTCCCATCCGCGCCGTCTCCCCGCCCGGCAGCGCGATCGGCGGGAGCAGCGCCCGCAACGGCCCGACCGGTGACCCCACCTCCCGCCAGCGTTCCCGCGCCGCGAGCTGCGGATGCTCCGCCACGTCCCGTACGTGTCGCAGGCGCGCGCACGCGATGCCCGCGCTCTCCAGGCGGGCGACCGCCTCGTCCGCCGTCAGCCCGGCCAGCGCCCCGCCCACCAGCGCGTCGGTGCGCTCCCGGTTCACGACCCGCGCCGCGTTCGTCGCGAACGCCTCGTCGCTCCCCAGCTCCGGCCGCCCGACGACCTGTTCGGCGAGCCGCCGCCACTCCCGGTCGTTCTGCACCGACAGCAGCACCCGCCCGCCGTCCGCCGTCGGATAGGCGTCGTACGGCGCGATGACCGCGTGCGCCACCCCGGTCCGCTCCGGCGGGGTCCCGCCGTGCATCGTGTGGTGCAGCGGATGCCCCATCCACTCCGCGAGCGCCTCCAGCATCGACACCTCCACCGGGCCGCCGCGCCCGGTCGTGCCGCGCCGCAGCAGGGCCGCGAGGACCCCGGAGAACGCGTACATCGCGGCGGCGATGTCGGCCGCCGGGACGCCTGCCTTCACCGGCTGCTCGGGCGTGCCCGTCACCGACACGAGCCCCGCCTCGCACTGCACCAGCATGTCGTAGGCGCGCTTGCGGGCGTACGGGCCCGTCGCCCCGTAACCGGAGATGTCCACGGCGACCAGCCGGGGGTGCGCGGTGCACAGGGCGGCCGCGTCGAGGCCGAGCCGGGCCGCCGCGCCGTGTGCCAGGTTCTGCACGAAGACGTCCGCGTCCGCGATCAGCCGCCGTACGACGGCCAGTCCGCGCGGGTCCTTGAGGTCGAGGGCGATGGATTCCTTGCCCCGGTTGCACCAGACGAAGTGCGAGGCGAGCCCCGCGGCGGCGGTGTCGTAGCCACGGGCGAAGTCGCCGCCGTCGATCCGCTCGACCTTGATGACCCGGGCGCCGAGGTCGGCGAGCTGCCGGGTCGCGAAGGGGGCCGAGACGGCCTGTTCGACGGCGACGACGGTGATGCCCTCCAGGGGCAGGGGGAGCGGCGCTGCGGCGGGCTGCATGCGGTGGATCATGTCCCGCGCGTGCCGCCCTTGTCATGACCCGGGCCCGAGAAAAAGACGCCCCGGGGTTCAGCCGCGTGCGTACCGCCGTACGGCGAGCGGGGCGAACACCGCTATCAGTACGGCGCACCAGGCCAGAGACCCGGCGACCGGGTGCGTCACCGGCCAGGCGCCGTCGGTGGGCACCGGGGCGTTGCCGAACAGGTCGCGCAGCGCCGTGGACACCGCGCTGATGGGGTTCCACTCGGCGATCGTCCGCACCCAGCCCGGCAGGTTGCCGGTGGGGATGTACGCGTTCGACAGGAGCGGCAGGATGAAGGTCGCGCCGCCGAGTTGTCCCGCCGCCTCCTCGCTGCGGGAGGCGAGACCCAGCAGGATGCCGGCGCAGGACGTGGCGAACCGGAAGAGCAGCAGCAGGCCCACGGCACCGGCCGCCCCGAGCGCGGACCCCTCGATCCGCCAGCCCACCGCGAGCCCGACCAGCATGAGCGGGACCATGCCCGCGGCCGTGACGACGAGGTCCGCCGCGGCCTGTCCCAGCGGCACGGCGGCCCGGCTCACCGGCAGGGTGCGCAGGCGGTCCGTCACACCCCGGTGGGAGTCCTGCGCCGCCTGGAACATGCCGGTCATCAGGCCGTTGGCCGCGGTCGCCACGAGCAGTCCCGGCACCAGGAAGGCGCGGTACTCCTGTCCGGGTGTGGCCAGCGCGCTGCCGAAGACGTAGCCGAAGAAGAGCAGCATCGTGACCGGCATGGACTGGGTGAGGATCAGCAGGCCCGGGTTGTGCCGCAGCCGCCGGAGCTGGCGGCCCGCCATCGCGGTGCCGTCGTACGTCAACGTGCTCATGTCACCAGCTCCTTGGGCTCCGCGGGGCGGTCCGTGCCGTCGGTCCGGCCGCGGGTCAGCCGGAGGAAGACGTCGTCCAGGGTCGGCCGCCGCAGGCTCACGTCGAGCAGCGGCACCGAGGCGGCGTCGAGTTCGCGGACCAGGCGCGGCAGGGTCAGCGTCGGGTCGGTGGTGACGGCGCCCGCGGTGTGCCGCTCCCGGTTCAGCACCGGCTCGTTGCCGGTCAGCCGGTCCAGGACGGCCGCGGCGCCGGGCAGCGCGTCCCCGTCGGCGACGACGACCTCCGCGTACGAGCCGATGAGCGCCTTGAGTTCGGCGGGGGAGCCGGTGTGGGCGACCCGGCCCCGGTCCACCAGGGCGATGTCGTCGGCCAGCCGGTCGGCCTCGTCCAGGTACTGCGTGGTCAGCAGCACGGTGGTGCCGTCGTCCTTCAGGGCGCGCACCGCCTCCCAGATCCGGTTGCGGCTGGCCGGGTCGAGGCCGGTCGTGGGTTCGTCGAGGAAGAGCACCCGGGGCCGGCGGACCAGGCTCGCGGCCAGGTCGAGGCGGCGCCGCATGCCGCCGGACCAGGTGGACGCGGGCCGGTCGGCGGCCTCGGTCAGGCCGAACCGCTCAAGCAGCTCCGCCGCCCGGCCCGCCGCGTCCGGCACCCGGTGCAGCCGGGCGAAGAGCCGCAGGTTCTCGCGGCCCGTGAGGTCGCCGTCGACCGAGGTGGACTGCCCGGTGACCCCGATCGAGCGGCGGACGGCGGCGGCCTCGCGCACCAGGTCGTGCCCGGCGACCCGCGCGGACCCGGCGTCGGGCCGCAGCAGCGTCGTCAGCAGCCGTACGGCGGTCGTCTTGCCCGCCCCGTTCGGCCCGAGCACCCCGCAGACCGTGCCCTCGGCCACCGCGAGATCGAGCCCGCGCAGGGCATGGACGGACCCGAACCGCTTCTCCAGACTCTCACTAAGTACAGCGTACGTAGTCGTCATGCGTCGACCATAGCGCACTCCGTACGGTGTACGTAACTAGGATGGTCACGAGGTGATCGATCGATGGCAGGGCGCAGTGCCGTACCCGGAGTGATCTGGGCCCGTCCCGAGCGTGCGGGGCGCGGGCCGCGCCCCGCGTACAGCCGCGCGGACATCGCGGCCGCCGCCGTGCGGCTCGCGGACGCGCAGGGGCTAGACGGGGTGTCGATGCGGCACGTGGCGGCCGAACTGGGCTGCGGCACGATGTCGCTCTACAACTACGTGCCGCGCAAGGAGGACCTGTACGAGCTGATGGTCGACGCCATCAGCGCCGAGCACGAGCTGTGGGAGCCGTCGGGCGACTGGCGCGCCGACATGCTGCGGGTCGCCCACCAGACCCGCGCCCTGATGCACCGCCACCCCTGGCTGCCGCGCCTGATGTCCCCGGTCTACGGGTTCAGCCCCCACGCCCTGCGCTACCTGGAGCACTGCCTCGCCTGCCTGGAGCCGCTCGACGCGCCCTACGGCACCCGCATGGAACTGGTCGCCATGCTGAACGGTGTGGTGACGACCTATGTGGCCAACGAACTGGCGACGGCCGAGCGGAGCCGTTCCCTGCCCTGGTCGAAGGAGCAGGAGAACGCGGTCAGGATCGGCTACCTCGGCGGACAGCTCGCGACAGGCGCGTATCCGCGGCTGGCCGCCGCGTTCCAGGAGGACGCGGGACCGATCGACATGGAGGCGGTCTTCGCGCGGGCGCTCGACCGGGTCCTCGACGCCTTCGAACCCAAGGGGTGAGCAGCGGGCGCTAGGGCGTGTGGCGAAAGTCCCGCCTGCCGCCCTTCGGGCGAACGACGGGACTTTCGCAACACGCCCTAGAGCAGCGCGAACTGGCCCTCCGGGCCCTCCTCGTGGTGGTCGAGGACCGAGGCGGGCCTGCGCGCCCGCTCCGGCACGGGCAGCACGCCCGCCGCGCACAGCTCCGCCCGGGTGATGGGCGACCGTACGGTCAACTCGTCCTGCCGGGGCCGCAGTTCTGCCAGCAGGGCCAGCACCGTGACCAGTTCGAGCAGCTCCGAGGTCCACGTCTGCGGCCAGGCGCCGGGCCCGATGGCCTGGAGGGTGCCGGGCTCCGCCTCGGCGGTCCTGGCCGCGAACCACTGCTCCAGGACCCGGACGCCACCCACCTCGTAGTCCCACGCCTCGGGCGGCACGGGGGAGATACGGCCCTCGTCCAGGTGCAGGCTCTCCTCGTCACGGTCGTAGCGGAGGGCCAGCGGCCTGGCGGGCAGGGGTGCGCGGACGTACGGGCGGCGCCCGCCCGGCAGTTTGGGGCGCTCGCCGTCGCGCCGCATCAGCCACAGCATCCGGCGGCCCGACTCGACGCCCGACGACCACACCCCGGCGTCGGCGGTCAGCGGGACGGCGGGGCCCCCGCGGTCCGCCCGCGCGACCGCCACCGTCCAGGCGAGCACGTCCACCGGGCCGGGACGGTGGCCGAGCCGGGCGGCGAGATGGTCGAGCAGACCGGGCGCGAGGTTCGGTTCGAGGGCACCGGGACGCCGGTACAGCGGGCGGACCCGGCCGGGGCGCGGGGCGGCCGGACGGTCGGCCGCCGCTCCGGGCTGCGGCAGGGCGACGGGCAGCACCGGCGAGAGAAGCAGCGCCGGCCCCGGCGCCCCGGGCGCGGCCGGCTGTTCGACGGCGAAGACCTGATGCGCGTCCGCCACCCGCCACAGCTCGGGGCGCGCCGCGTCGATCAGCCGGTGGTCGGGGATCAGCCACTGCTCGTCGAAGGGCGCGCACAGCACCCGTACGGGTTCGGGGCAGGGGCCCTCGGCACGGGCGAGGCGGCCCGTCCCGCTGGACTGGCCCGGCAACTGGGCGACCGCCGAGTGCAGCGTGCGGGAGCGGGTGGGTCCGAAGAGCGTCTCGCGGTCCGCGCCCTCCGCCTTCAGCAGGGCGTCCCAGCGCGCCCGCAGGGACGCGGCGTCGGGGGCCGTCGGCCACCCGCGGCCCGGCCGCGGCGGTGCGACGGACCACGGCATGAGGTCCGCGAGCAGCGGAGCGTCGTCGTGCGTCACGCCAAGGATCGTACGACGGGGCGGGGCCCGGGTGGCCGGGGGCGGCGGACCCGGGGGCGGCTCAGTGCGCGTCCAGGGTGACGGTGAAGGAGAACCGGTCGCCGCGGTAGTGGATGCGGGCGACGTCCAGGGCCCGGCCGTCCTCGCCGTGCACGACGCCCGTGTAGTGCAGGATCGGGCTCAGCAGCGGTACCTGGAGCAGCCGCGCGGTCTCCGGGTCCGCGAGCCGGGCCTCGACGGTGTCCGTGATCCGGCTGATGGGCACGCCGACGACGTCCCGCAGCACCTTGGTCATCGGCCAGCGCACCAGGTCCTCGGGGTCGATCAGCGCCGCCAGTTCGGGGCGCACGTAGTTGCGCGCGTGGTTCGTCGGCTCGCCGGTCCGCTCGTCGCTGCGCAGCCGGTGATACGCGCCCGCCTCGGCCACGTCGGGAAAGTACTCGGTGAGTTCGGCGGGCACCGGCACCGTGCCGTGGTCCAGCAGCTCCGTCGTCATCCCCGACTGCTGGGCCACGATCGTGTCCACCGAGCCGAGCAGCCGCACCGGGGTGCCCCGGCGCGCGTCCGGCTCGATGAACGTGCCGCGCCTGCGGTGCCGGGAGATCAGCCCCTCGTCCTCCAGCTCCTTGAGCGCCTGCCGCATGGTCAGCACGCTCACCCCGTAGTGGCCCGCCAGCTTCTCCTCGGTGGGCAGCCGCAGCGGGTCCCGCGGCGACCGCCCGAGTATGGAGGCGCGCAGGGACTGGGACACCTGGTACCAGAGCGGCAGCTTGCGGTTCAGCACGATCGAGTCCGGGGCGAAGGAGGTCACGACGGTATCCGTACCGGTCGTGCGCGCTCAGTGCAATGGGCGGTGATCGGTCAGCGGTGGGCGCGCGGGCGCCGGCGGGGATCGGCCGGCGGCCGGGTCAGCGGTCCGGTCGGGCCTCCCGTCGGAAGTGGCGCTGGAGGCCCTGCCACACGTCGTCGTACCCGCGTTGCAGATGGTCCGCTCCGGCCGCCTGCGCGGTCGCGGTCACCGGCCAGCGCGTCTCGAACATGAAGGCCAGCCCGTCGTCGACCTTCTGCGGCCGCAGCTCGGCGGCGCTCGCCCGGTCGAAGGTCTCCCGGTCGGGACCGTGCGCCGACATCATGTTGTGCAGCGAGCCGCCGCCCGGCACGAAGCCCCCCTCCCCGGCGGACTTGGCGTCGTAGGCGCCCTCGATGAGCCCCATGTACTCGCTCATCACGTTCCGGTGGAAGTACGGCGGCCGGAAGGTGTCCTCGCCCACCAGCCAGCGCGGCGCGAAGACGACGAAGTCGACGCCCGCCAGGCCCGGGGTGTCGCTCGGCGAGGTCAGCACCGTGAAGATCGACGGGTCCGGGTGGTCGTAGCTGATCGTCCCGATGACGTTGAACCGGCGCAGGTCGTAGCGGTACGGCAGATGGTTGCCGTGCCAGCCGACGACGTCCAGCGGGGAGTGGTCGTACGTCGCCGTCCAGAGGTTCCCGCAGAACTTGTTCACGACCTCGACCGGGCCGGGCTCGTCCTCGTACGCGGCGACCGGGGCCTCGAAGTCCCGGGCGCCCGCCAGGCCGTTGGCGCCGATCGGGCCGAGGTCGGGCAGCCGGAACGGCGACCCGTAGTTCTCGCACACATAGCCCCGGGCCGAATCGTCCAGGAGCTCCACACGGAAGCGGACACCACGGGGGATGAGCGCGATGTGTCCCGGCTCCACATGCAGCAGCCCGAACTCGGTGCGCAGCAGCAGCCCGCCGCGCTCCGGGACGAGCAGCAGCTCCCCGTCGGCGTCGCTGAACACCCGCTCCATCGACGCGTTGGCGTGGTACAGGTGCACCGCCATGCCCGTGCGCTGCGTCGCGTCGCCGTTGCCGCCCAGGGTCCACAGACCGGCGAGGAAGTCGGTGCCGGGCGCCGGCTCGGGCAGCGGGTTCCAGCGCAGCCGGTTGGGGTCGGGCACCGTCTCCGTGAAGGGCGCCGTGCGGACCGCGCCGTTGCCGGTGCGGGTGAACGCCGGGTGCGCCGCCGAGGGCCGGATCCGGTACAGCCACGAACGCCGGTTGTGGGCCCGCGGCTCGGTGAAGGCCGTACCGCTGAGCTGTTCCGCGTACAGGCCGAGCGGGGCGCGCTGCGGCGAGTTGCGGCCGTGCGGCAGTGCGCCCGGGACCGCCTCCGAGCCGTGTTCGTTGCCGAATCCGGAGAGATACGCCAGCCCCTCGGCGGTCTTCCGCAGGTCCCCGCTCATGATCGCTCCCTCGCTCACGGCTTCCGCTCCCGATTCCTGTGCTTCACCGTAGGATTCGGCTTTTCCCCGCGCAAGGGGGCGGCGCGGGCACCGGACAGGACCGGCCACGGGCCGCGCCGGGCACGGGGACGGGACCGGTCACCGGCCGCGCGCCCGGCGCCGGGCGGGCTCCCTGAGGTGTACGTCCTGGGTTCCGTGGGCGGGGCGAGAACCCGACTCCAGGGGGATCCGGTCACCGGAAGGGTGTTCTACGCTCCCGGGCATGTCGTGGACGCGCGGACTGCTCGCCGCGCTCGCCATCGGCGCCCTGCTCGGCGGATCGGCGGGCTGCGGCACCGGCGAGGCGCACGGGCAGCAGGAGACGGTGTCGGCCTCGCCCGTGGGCAAGGTGCTGGACGACACGGACGAGAAGGGACGGCACTACCGTGAGGTCGAGGGCGAGCACGCGCCGGACGTGGCGGTCGAGGTCCAGCCGGACGACGCCTTCGACGGCTGGAACGTCACGCTGACCGTCCACAACTTCCGCTTCTCGCCCGCCGGCAGCCGCGCGGTGGCCGTGGCCGGGCGGGGTACCGCCGTGCTCTTCCTCGACGGCCGCCCCCTGACCCGGCTGCGCACACCCGGGCACCACCTCTCCGGCGGCCTGGTCACCCGCGGCACCCACCACCTCACCGCCCGTCTGTACGCCGACGACCGCACGGTGTGGTCCGTCGCGGGCAAGCCGGTGGAGAGCACGGCGGACATCACGGCGTCGGAGGCCACGGCGGGTCCGACGCCCTGACCGTCCGCCCGTTTCCGTGCGGACGGGCAGGCGTGGTTCTCCTGGCTCCGGCGGAGCGGCATCATGAAGTACGTGCCTCCAGCGAGCCCGCTGCGCCGCGCGCCCGTCCAGCGGCGCAGCGCCGAACGACTGACCAGGATCCTCGACGCCTGCGCCGACCTGCTCGACGAGGTCGGCTACGACGCCCTGAGCACCCGGGCGGTGGCCCAGCGCGCCGGGGTGCCCATCGGCTCGGTCTACCGCTTCTTCGGCAACAAACGGGCCATGGCCGACGCGCTCGCGCAGCGCAACCTCGACCACTACACCGAGCGCGTGGCCGTCCGGCTGCGCGAGCCGGGCGGTCACGACTGGCGCACGGCCACGGACGCCGTACTGGACGAGTACCTGTCCATGAAGCGCACCGCGCCCGGCTTCTCGCTCGTCGACTTCGGCAACCAGATCCCCGTCGGCTCCGCGCACACCGAGCCCAACACCCGCGTCGCCGACCGGCTCACCGACCTGCTGGCCGGACACCTCGGCCGGCCGGCCGACGACGAGCTGCGGCGCGCCTTCCTGATCGCCGTGGAGACCGCCGACACCCTCGTGCACCTCGCCTTCCGGCTCGCGCCCGAGGGCGACGAGCGGATCATCGAGGAGACCCGGGCGCTGCTGCGGGCGTACCTGGCGCGGATCCTGGACTGACCGCGGGCCGTGCCCCGCCTCCTTCCGCGCACCGACGCGCACCGACGCGCACCGACCCGTATCGACGCGCATCGACCCGTATCGACGCGCATCGACGCGCACCGACGCTCGCTCATCGACGCGCACCGACGCTCGCTCATCGACGCGCACCGACGCTCGCTCATCGACGCGCACCGACGCTCGCGCATCGACCCGCACCGACGCTCGCTCATCGACGCGCACCGGCGTGACCTGGAGTTCTGCGCTTATTGCTCGCACGTCAACGTCTTGTTAACGCCTCCAGGCCCGACCTAACGTCGCTCGCACCGCCGCCCCTGGTGGGAGTTCAAAGGCGAACGGAACGTTAGGTGTCCCCTCATGCTGACCATCCTCGGCTTCGCCATGATCGCGACCTTCCTGGTCCTGATCATGCTGAAGAAGATGTCGCCGATCGCGGCGCTCGTGCTGATCCCGGCGCTCTTCTGCGTCTTCGTCGGTAAGGGCGCCCGTCTCGGGGACTACGTCCTCGACGGTGTCACCGACCTCGCGCCCACCGCCGCGATGCTGATGTTCGCGATCGTCTACTTCGGCGTGATGATCGACGTCGGGCTCTTCGATCCGGTCGTGCGGGGCATCCTGCGCTTCTGCCGGGCCGATCCGCTGCGCATCGTGATCGGCACGGCGGTGCTCGCCGCGATCGTCTCGCTCGACGGCGACGGGTCGACCACCTTCATGATCACGGTCTCGGCGATGTACCCGCTGTACAAGCGGCTGAAGATGAGCCTGGTCGTGATGACCGGGGTCGCCGCGATGGCCAACGGCGTGATGAACACGCTGCCCTGGGGCGGCCCGACGGCCCGCGCGGCGACCGCGCTCAAGGTCGACGCGAGCGACGTCTTCGTACCGATGATCCCCGCGCTCGCCGTCGGACTGCTCGGCGTCCTCGTCCTCGCGTACGTCCTCGGCCGCCGCGAGCGCAAGCGGCTCGGGGTGCTCACCCTCGACGAGATCCTGGTGGAGGAGGACGAGCACGCCAACACCCACGAGGCGGAGACGGTGCTGGTCAACACGGGCGGCACGGGTGGCACGGGCAGCGCGGGCGGCACGGGTGGCACGGCGGCGAAGGCCGGTGGTCCGGGCACCGGCGCGTCCGGCACCGGCAGCGGCGCCTCCGTGTCCGGCACCGGCGCCTCCGAGGCTGACAGCGACGCGGAGGCAGGCGCGTCCGACGACGGTTTCCAGGGGCTCGACCCGCACCGCCCCACCCTGCGCCCCAGGCTGTACTGGTTCAACGCGCTGCTCACGGTGGTCCTGCTGACCGCCATGATCATGGAGCTGCTGCCGATCCCGGTGCTGTTCCTGCTCGGCGCGGCGCTGGCCCTGACCGTCAACTTCCCGCACATGCCGGACCAGAAGGCCCGCCTCGGCGCCCACGCGGAGAACGTCCTGAACGTCTCCGGCATGGTCTTCGCCGCCGCCGTCTTCACCGGCGTCCTCCAGGGCACCGGCATGGTCGACCACATGGCCGAGTGGCTGGTCGGCAACATCCCCGACGGCATGGGCCCGCACATGGCGCTGGTCACCGGCGTGCTGTCCGTCCCGCTGACGTACTTCATGTCCAACGACGGCTTCTACTTCGGGATCCTGCCGGTGCTCGCCGAGGCGGGCCAGGCGCACGGCGTCACCTCCCTGGAGATCGCCCGTGCCTCGATCGCCGGTCAGCCGCTGCACATGTCGAGCCCGCTGGTGCCCGCCGTGTACGTGCTCGTCGGCATGGCCAGGGTCGAGTTCGGCGACCACACCAGGTTCGTGGTCAAGTGGGCCGCGCTCGTCTCGCTGCTGGTGCTCGGCGCCGGAATCCTCTTCGGCGTCGTCTGATGCCGGACCCGCACGCCGACGGGCCCGGCGGACCGGCCTAGTCGCCCGGTCCGCCGGAGCCCGTCCGGGCCGCCGGGCCTTCCGCGCCGCCCGGCCGCGGCCGGCTGGTGCGGCTCGTCGTCGCCTTCGCGTTCGCGCAGGGGACGGTGTCGATGGCGCGGCCCGCCGTCTCCTACCGGGCGCTCGCCCTCGGCGCCGACGAGCGCGCGGTCGGCGTCATCGCGGGCGTCTACGCGCTGCTCCCGCTCTTCGCCGCCGTACCGCTCGGCCGCCGTACCGACCACGGCCGCTGCACCCCGCTGCTGCCCGCCGGCGTCGTCCTGATCGCGGGCGGCTGCGCGTCGAGCGGTACGGCGGACTCGCCGACGGCGATGGCGGCGTGGAGCGGCGTGACGGGCCTCGGCCACCTCTGCTTCGTGATCGGCGCGCAGTCGATCGTCGCCCGCCGGTCCGCTCCGGACGAACAGGACCGCAACTTCGGCCACTTCACCATCGGCGTCTGTCTCGGCCAGCCGGCCGGGCCGGTCGCCGCGGGCGCCCTGATCGGGGACGCGGGCGGGGCGGGCGGCAGCGCCCTCGCACTGCTCGTCGCGGGCGCGGTCGCCGCGGTCTCCCTCGCCTTGCTCTGGCGCATCGATCACCGTACGGCGGCCAAGTCCCGTGCCGCGCACGGTGATCGTGTGCCCGTGCACCGCATCCTGCGTACCCGGGGCGTCCCCGCCGGCATCCTGATCAGCCTCTCCGTGCTGTCCGCGACGGACGTGCTCACCGCGTATCTGCCGGTCGTCGGGGAGGACCGGGGCATCGCGCCCTCGGTGATCGGCCTGCTGCTCGGCCTGCGCGCGGCGGCGACCATCGCCTGCCGCCTGGTGATGACCCCGATGCTGCGGCTGCTCGGCAGGACCGCGCTGCTCACCGCGAGCTTCACCGCGACCTGTCTGGTGGCGGGCGCGCTGTGCGCGGGCATCGCGCTGCCGGTGCCGGTGTGGGCGCCGGCGGTGCTGCTGACGGTGCTCGGCTTCTGCCTCGGCGTCGGGCAGCCGCTGTCGATGACGACGGTCGTGCGGGCGGCGCCGGACGACGCGCGGTCCACGGCGCTCGCCCTGCGGCTGACGGGCAACCGCCTCGGCCAGGTCGCCGCGCCCGCCGGTGCCGGTCCGGTCGCCGGAGCGGCGGGGGTGGCCGCGCCGTTCGTGCTGCTCGGCGCGGTGCTGCTGCGCTCCGCCGGAATCGCGCTGCGCACACCGGCGGCCGGGCGCGGGATTGGGCCGCGCGGGGGATATCTGACGTCACGTCGGGTGAGGCCCCGTGATCGGGCGCCGAGAATGTGAAAGAGAGTCAGGTGAAAGAGCGATTTGTATGAAAATCGTCTGACTCGGAGGGAACACGAATGTCCACCTCGATCGTCTCACGCGCCGCCGCCGTCGCGGCCCTCACTCTCGCAGGCTCCGCCATCGCCGGAGCCCACGTCGCCACCGCCGCCCCCGGCGACAACGGCGACATCAAGATCCACAAGGTGGGCACGCCCTTCAGCGACCCGCGCGAGGACGCCAAGGTGTGCGAGTTCTACCTCGACGCCAGCAACTTCGACGCCGCGGCCTCGCTCACCTACACCGTCACCTCGCAGCCCCCGTCGCCGAACGGCGCGACCCTCAACGGCACCGTCGCCCTCCAGGCCGGCAGCGGCCACAGCGACCCGCTGGCGCTGCCGAACGGCCAGTACCAGCTGACGTACAAGATCGCCGGTGCCGCCGGTGCCGGGAAGCAGAAGGTCTTCAACGTGGACTGCCCGAGCGACAAGGCCACCACCGAGAAGGCGAGCGCGAGCGCGAGCGCCTCCCCGGCACCGCGCGGCGGTGTGCACGCGGGCGGCGGCGGTCTCGCCGAGAAGGAGGACTCGATCTCACCGGTCGCCGGGGCCGCGGCCGTGGGTCTCGTCGCCGCCGGTGGAGTCGTGTACTTCCGCCTGCTGCGCCGTCGCAACAATGGTGCCGCGTAGGCGCCTCAGGCCCTGGTACCGGACACGCACGTACCGCCTCACCAGGACGACGGCGCTGACCGTCGTCCTGGGGGTGGTCGGCTTCCAGTGGTTCGACGTCGCCGTCTCCGCCCGGCCCGAGCGGTCCGCCGCCGACGTGGCGGGGCTCAGAGAGGCCGTGGCGCCCGCCGGCCCGGTCTGGGCCGGCCCCGTCTGGGCCGTCCACGACGGGCGCGGCCCGCGACCCGATCCCGAGCGGCCCCGGCGGTCCGCATCCCCGACGCCCACCGGCAAGCCCGTGTCCCCCAGGCCCACCGCCCCGCCTTCGTCCCCGAGGCCCACCGCCGTCCCCCCGTCCCCGAGCGCCGTCCCGTCGTTCCCGACGACCGCGCCCCCGTCCCCGAGTCCGCCGGCCCAGGCTCCGCCCCCGAGGCCCGCCCCCGGGCCCACGCTCCAGCCGCTGCCCCGCTCCCGGCCGGCCACCCTCGACATCCGGTACCTCCGCGTACAGGCACCGGTCATGGGGCTGCGGCTCGACCGGCAGGGCCAGCTCGGCACCCCGCCGGTGAACAACCCCAGGCTCGTCGGCTGGTACGAGGGCGGTCCCGCACCGGGCGAGACCGGTACGTCGATCATCGTCGGCCACCGGGACACCATGACCGGCGCCGCCGTCTTCTCCGCGCTCGCCGCGCTCAAGCCGGGCAAGCCCGTCGAGGTCCGGCGCGCCGACGGACGGACCGCCGTCTTCACGGTGGACGAGGTGCAGACGTACGAGAAGGCGCACTTCCCCGACCGGAAGGTCTACGGTCCCAGCACCCGGCCCGAGTTGCGGCTGATCACCTGCGGCGGCGCCTACAACGCGAAGACGGGCTACGCGAGCAACGTCGTGGTCTTCGCCCACCTCACGGCGGTCCGGTGAACGGGCCGCCGGGGCGAGCGGGCCGCCGGGGCGGGCGGCCCGGGGGAGTGAGCGGCCGGCCGGACCCGGCCGGCCGCCCGCCCCGACGGACCCCGACACCCCCACCGGATGTGTCAACTGCCGCTCTCTTCCGAAAAGTTGCCTGGTAGAAGCGGAGCATCCGGTTTCCCGTGGTCGAAAAGCGCGCGCGGAGCCCCGGATACCGCCCCGCGTCTTCCCCCGGGTGTGTGCGGTCCGTTAACTTCCGTCACGCAACGCCCCGTGCGACCCGGACGGAGCGTCCGACCGCGGAGCACCAGCGCCGTGTGAGCCCTCGGGGGGCACCACCCATGACACGCGCCATCTCCCTGCACCACGTCAGCAAGTCGTACACCCGCGGCGCCCGCGTGGTGGAGCGGCTGTCCCTCGACATCCGGCCCGGTGAGTTCCTCGTCCTCCTCGGGCCCTCGGGCTGCGGCAAGTCGACCGTGCTGAGAATGATCGCGGGGCTCGAGGAGGTCACCGAGGGGGAGATACGCCTCGACGGCGAGGACGCCACCGACCTGCCGCCGGCCGGCCGGGACATGGCGATGGTCTTCCAGAACTTCGCCCTGTACCCGAGCATGACCAGCCGCGACAACATCGGCTTCCCGCTGCGCATCGAGGCCCCGGGCGAGGACCACCGCCCGCGCGTCGACGCCACCGCCCGGATGCTCGGCATCGAGGACCTGCTCGACCGCTTCCCGGCCCAGCTCTCCGGCGGCGAGCGCCAGCGCGTCGCGATGGGCCGCGCGATCGCCCGCCACCCCTCCGCCTTCCTGATGGACGAGCCGCTGTCCAACCTCGACGCCAAGCTCCGCAACCACCTGCGCGCCGAGATCTCCCGGCTGACCAGGGACCTGGGCGTCACCACGGTGTACGTCACCCACGACCAGGCCGAGGCCATGTCGCTCGGCGACCGGGTCGCCGTGCTGCGCGGCGGGGTCCTGCAACAGCTCGGCACCCCGCGCGCGGTCTACGGGCTGCCCGCCAACGTCTTCGTCGCCGCGTTCATCGGCACGCCCCGGATCAATCTGCTGCGCGGCCTGGTGCGGGCCCCGCTCGACGGCGCGATGTCCATCAGCCTCGGCCGCCAGTACCTGCGGCTGCCCGAACCGCTCTCGCTCGACCACCAGTTGCTGCGGGTGCAGCAGGGCCGCGAGGTCATCGTCGGCCTGCGCTCCGAGGCCGTCCGGATCGCCAAGCCCGCGGCGGCGCGGAAGGGCGAGGTGGCGATCACCGGGCTCGTCGAGCACGTCGAGTTCCAGGGGCACGAGGTGCTGGTGCACTTCAACACCGGTTCGCGGCCTGCCGTCGTACCCGAGCTGGAGGCGCCGCGGCCGGTCCGGCCCGCGCGGCGGCGCAGGCGCGAGGGCACCGTCCTGGACCGGCTGCGCGAGCGGGCCGGCTCGCTGCGGGCCGGGCCCGTGGTGGTCCTCGACCACCCCGGCGACCAGGCGGCCGAGGAGTCAGAGGCCAGGGGCCCGGCGTCGTCCGAGGCCCGGCTCCCCGGCGACCTCGTCGTCCGTACGACGCCCGACATCGAGCTGCGGCACGGCATGCAGGTGCCGCTCCTGGTCGACCTCGCCCATCTCTTCGTCTTCGACCAGCACGGCGAGCGCATCTGCCCGGCACCGTCGCGGCTGCCGGATCTGGAGGAGTAGTCCCCGGCGGCTGAGGAGTAGCCCCCGGCGGCCGTCGCCCGCGGAGGGCCGCCTCTGGCGCCCGAAAACTATCATCGCTAGTTTAGGCTCCGGACGACGCCGCCCCTCCGGGAGGAACACCATGAAGGCACATGACGGCATGTACATCGACGGTGCCTGGCGCCCCGCCGCGGGACCGGACACGATCGAGGTCGTGAACCCCGTCGACGAGCGGATCGTCGGCCGGGTCCCCGCGGGCACCGTCGAGGACGTCGACGCGGCCGTACGCGCCGCGCGCGCCGCCTTCCCCGGCTGGGCCGCGACCGCCCCGGCCCAGCGGGCCGCCCGCCTCTCGGCGCTGCGCGACGTCCTCGACGCCCGCAGGGACGAGATCGCCGAGACCGTGACGGCCGAGCTCGGCTCGCCGCCGCCCTTCTCGCAGAAGGTGCACGCGAGCCTGCCGATCCTGGTCGCGGGCTCCTACGCCGAGCTGGCCGCCACGTACCCCTTCGAGGAGAAGGCCGGCAACTCGACCGTCTACCAGGAGCCGGTCGGCGTCGTCGGCGCGATCACCCCCTGGAACTACCCGCTGCACCAGATCGTCGCCAAGGTCGCCCCCGCGCTCGCGGCGGGCTGCACCGTGGTCCTCAAGCCCGCCGAGGACACCCCGCTCGTCGCCCAGCTCTTCGCCGAGGCCGTGGCCGAGGCGGGCGTACCGGCCGGGGTCTTCAACCTGGTCACCGGCCTCGGCCCGGTCGCCGGACAGGCCCTCGCCGAGCACCCGCACGTGGACATGGTCTCCTTCACCGGCTCCACGGCGGTCGGCCGGCGCATCGGCGCCACCGCGGGCGCGGCGGTCAAGCGGGTCGCCCTGGAGCTCGGCGGCAAGTCCGCCAACGTCATCCTGCCGAGCGCCGACCTCGCCAAGGCGGTCAACGTCGGCGTCGCCAACGTGATGTCCAACTCCGGGCAGACGTGCAGCGCCTGGACCCGGATGCTGGTGCACACCTCCCAGTACGAGGAGGCGGTGGAGCTGGCCGCTGCCGCCGCCGGGAAGTACGGCGAACGCATCGGGCCGGTGGTCAACGCCAGGCAGCAGCAGCGCGTGCGCGGCTACATCGAGAAGGGCGTCGCCGAGGGCGCGCGGCTCGTCGCGGGCGGCCCCGAGGCCCCGCGCGAGCAGGGCTACTACGTCAGCCCGACCGTCTTCGCCGATGTCACCCCGGACATGACCATCGCCCAGGAGGAGATCTTCGGCCCGGTCCTCACCGTCCTGCGCTACGAGGACGAGGAGGACGCCCTGCGCATCGCCAACGGCACGGTCTACGGACTCGCGGGCGCGGTGTGGGCCGGTGACGAGGCGGAGGCCGTGGCGTTCGCGCGGCGGCTCGACACCGGGCAGGTCGACATCAATGGCGGCCGCTTCAACCCGCTGGCCCCCTTCGGCGGCTACAAGCAGTCCGGCGTCGGCCGCGAACTCGGCGCGCACGGCCTGTCGGAGTACCTCCAGACCAAGTCCCTCCAGTTCTGACCCCCTGTCCCAGGCCGAGCCGATCCCGTTCCGACCCCGTCCCAGCCGAGCCCCAGGAGTACTTCCGATCATGGTCCGCGCCGCTGTCCTGCCCTCCGTCGGTGCTCCGCTGGAGATCACCGAGATCGACCTGCCCGAGCCGGGGCCCGGCGAGGTCCGCGTCCGGCTCGCCGCCGCGGGGGTCTGCCACTCCGACCTGTCGCTGTCCGACGGCACCATGAAGGTGCCGGTCCCGGCCGTCCTCGGCCACGAGGGCGCGGGCACCGTGGTCGCCGTCGGCGAGGGCGTCACCCATGTCGCGCCCGGCGCCGAGATCATCCTCAACTGGGCACCTGCCTGCGGGAGTTGTCACCCCTGCTCGCTCGGCGAGGTGTGGCTGTGCGTCAACGCGCTGGCCGGCGCCGGGAACGTGTACGCCCGCCGCGCGGACGACGGCACGGACCTCCACTCCGGCCTGAACGTCGCCGCGTTCGCCGAGGAGACCGTCGTCCCCGCCGCCTGCGTACTGCCGCTGCCCGCGGGCGTCCCGCTCACCGACGCCGCCCTGCTCGGCTGCGCCGTGCTCACCGGGTACGGCGCCGTCCACCACGCGGCGCGGGTCCGCCAGGGCGAGGCGGTCGCCGTGTTCGGCGTGGGCGGCGTCGGCCTCTCCGCGCTCCAGGCGGCCCGGATCGCGGGCGCCTCGAAGATCGTCGCGGTGGACGTCTCGCCGGAGAAGGAGGCGCTGGCCCGGGGGGCCGGAGCCACGGACTACGTCGTCGCCTCCGCGAACACCCCCCGCGAGATCCGCGCCCTGACCGGCAAGCAGGGCGTCGACGTCGCCGTCGAGTGCGTGGGCCGCGCCGTCACGATCCGCACCGCCTGGGAGTCCACCCGGCGCGGCGGCCGGACCACGGTCGTCGGCATCGGCGGCAAGGACCAGCAGGTCACCTTCAACGCCCTGGAGATCTTCCACTGGGGCCGGACCCTCGCCGGGTGCGTCTACGGCAACGCGGACCCGGCCCGTGACGTGCCGGTGCTGGCCGAGCACGTCCGCGCGGGCCGCCTCGACCTCGACGCCCTGGTCACCGAACGGATCGCCCTCGACGGCATCCCGGCCGCTTTCGACAACATGATCGCGGGCAAGGGCGGCCGGGCGCTGGTCGTCTTCTAGACCTGGCTCTCCGCCTCCGCCTCCGGGACCGGCGCCGCTTCCTCCGTGAGCGGCGCCGGCGCGGGACGGGTGCGCGGGCGCGAGCGGGAGACCGCGACGCCCGCCAGGCACAGCAGCCCGCCGCCGAGCGTCAGCAGCCCCGGCACCTCGCCGAGGAACAGCCAGGACATCGCCACCACCAGGGCGGGCACGGCGTACGTGGTCGCGCCCATCCGGCTCGCCGTCGTACGGGCCAGCGCGTACGCCCACGTCGTGAAGGCCAGCGCGGTCGGGAAGACGCCCAGGTAGAGCATGTTCCAGGTGGCCGACGCTGGGGCGTCGCCCATCTCGCGCACCAGCTGCCCGGCGAACGGCAGACACGTCACGGCGCCCACCAGGCACCCGAACGTCGTCACCTGGAGCGGACTGCCGCTGCCCAGCGCGGGCTTCTGCGCCACCACCCCGGCCGCGTACGCCCCGGCGGCCAGCAGGCAGAGCACCACGCCCAGCACCGAGTTCCGGCCGTCGCCCGACATCGACAGGCCCACCGCGACGGCTCCGGCGAAGGACACCGCCATGCCCGCGAGCAGCCGGGGCGGCATCGCGTCGCCCAGCAGCCGGGCGCCGAGCAGGGCGATGAGGACCGGGCCGACGTTCACCACCAGCGCCGCCGTACCGGCGTCCACCTGCTGCTCGCCCCAGTTGAGCGCCACCATGTAGAAGCCGAACCACAGCACGCCGGATATCACGATGCCGCGCCACGCACCCCGCGGCGGCAGCCCCTCCCCGCGGACGAGACACAGCACGCCCAGCGCGAGCGCTCCGGCCAGCAGCCGGCCGAGGGCCAGCGCGCCCGGCGAGTACGAGGCCCCGGCGCTGCGGATCGACACGAAGGCGGAGGCCCACAGCAGGACGGTGACCGTGGCCGCGCCCGCGGCGAGCAGCTCCGTACGGCGGTCCGGGGCGGAGGGAGAGGCGTTCATCATGCTCCTGAGGCTAGGGAAACGGTCGGGTCGAGGCTCGCGAATTTCGGACGCCGCCATGGCGGATCCAACGGGGTTACGGCACAGGGGAGTTCGGGCCAGAGCCTGTGTCCAAACCCCGGTCGGATCAGCGCGCGGCGTCATGGGGGTCCCCTGCTCATGGGGGTCCCCCTGCTCATGGGGGTCCCCCCGCTCGAGCGAAGCCGAGAGTGGGGGAGAAGCCGAGAGTGGGGGAGAAGCCGAGAGCTTGGGGGAGTGCGTGCCAGGCGTCGCGCGCCCGGCCGGGGTTTGGACACGGGCTCTCAGCGCAGGGCCGCCGCCTCGATACCCAGCAGCTCGGCCAGCGTCCGCTCGCCGAGCCCGGTGACCTTCACCGCGCGCTCGGAGCCGATGCGGACGCACCAGCCCGCGTCCAGCGCGTGCCGGCACAGCGCGGCACCCGCCACGCCCGCGAGGTGCGGCCGGCGTTCGGTCCAGTCGAGGCAGGCCCGGGCCAGCGGGCGGCGGCCGGTGCGTGCCAGGCCGATGCCCGCCGTGGCGAACCAGTCGAGCCCGGCGTCGGTGAGCGCGAACCCGGTGTCCTGGCGCAGCAGCCCACGGGCGGTGAGCGCGTCGGTGACGGCGATCCCGAGCCGCCCGGCCAGATGGTCGTAGCAGGTGCGCCCGCGCGCCAGCGCGGATCCGGCGGTCGTCTCGCGCAGCGTGCGCGGCCGCTCGGCGCCGCCGGGTGCCACCTGGGCGGCGAGGTCCTCGACGAGCTGGGCGGTCCGCGGGTCGGCCAGCCGGACGTAGCGGTGCCGCCCCTGGCGTTCCTCGGCGAGCAGTCCGGCCTCGACCAGCTTGCCCAGGTGCTCGCTCGCGGTGGACGCGGCGACCCCGGCGTGCCGGGCGAGTTCACCGGCGGTCCACGCCCGGCCGTCGAGCAGGGCGAGCAGGAACGCGGCCCTGGTCCCGTCGGCGACCAGCCCGGCCAGCCGCGCCAGCCGGACCGCACGTGCTCCCTTGGATGCGCCTCGGCTCGTCATGCCCCCCAGCATGCGGTACGCACGCTTCGGCCCCGGCCGAACCGTCCCGGCGTACCGCTAGACGCCGCGCCCCACCTGCGCGTACTGCGCGGTCAGCCCCTCGAGGAGGGCGCCGAGGCCGGTCTCGAAGGCGCGCTCGTCGATTTTCTCCTGTTGTTCGGCGAGGAGGTGCGCCTGCCCGAGGTGCGGGTAGTCGGCCGGGTCGTACGCCGTCTCGTCGTCCACGAAGCCCCCGGCGAACGAGCCGAGCGCGGAGCCCATGATGAAGTACCGCATCAGCGCGCCGATGGAGGTGGCCTGCGCGGGCGGCCAGCCCGCGTCGACCATCGCGCCGAACACGGCGTCCGCGAGGCGCAGGCCCGCGGGTCTGCGGCCGGGGCCGCGGGCGAGCACCGGCACGATGTTGGGGTGGTCGCGCAGGGCGGCCCGGTAGGACACCGCCCAGTCGTGCAGCGCGGTCCGCCAGTCCCGGCCGTCCTCAAACATCGACAGGTCGACCTGGGCGCTCACCGAGTCCGCGACCGCCTCCAGGATCTGGTCCTTGGTGCGGAAGTGGTTGTAGAGGGAGGGGCCGCTGACCCCGAGTTCGGCGGCGAGCCGGCGTGTGGAGACGGCGGCCAGACCTTCCGCGTCGACGAGTGCGCGCGCCGTGACGACGATGCGGTCGGTGTTCAGCAGGGGCTTGCGCGGTCGGGCCATGGCGCACATAGTAGGGCTGCGACCTAGAAACTAGCAGTGCTAATTTAAATGTGCGGCTTTCACACACGTACGGCCGCGGACGACTTCGACCTTGGGGTGACGCGCCATGAACCTGGAGCTCAGTGAGGAGCAGACCGCCGTCCGGCGGCTGGCCCGGGACTTCGTGGACCGCGAGATCGCCCCGTACGTCGTCGAGTGGGACCGGGCCGAGAACGTCGACCGGTCCATCGTGAAGAAGCTCGGCGAGGTCGGCTTCCTCGGCCTGACCGTCGACGAGGAGTACGGCGGCTCCGGCGGCGACCACCTCGCGTACTGCCTGGTGACCGAGGAGCTGGGGCGCGGCGACTCCTCGGTGCGCGGCATCGTCTCCGTCTCACTCGGCCTGGTCGCCAAGACGATCGCGCACTGGGGGAGCGAGGAGCAGAAGCGGCGGTGGCTGCCGGGCCTCACCTCCGGCGCGTACGTCGGCTGCTTCGGCCTCACCGAGCCCGGCACCGGCTCCGACGCGGGCAACCTGTCGACCCGGGCCGTACGCGAGGGCGACGAGTACGTCATCAACGGCACCAAGATGTTCATCACCAACGGCACCTGGGCCGATGTCGTGCTCCTCTTCGCCCGCTCCACGGACGCGCCGGGACACAAGGGCGTCTCCGCGTTCCTGGTGCCCGCCGACACCCCCGGACTGACCCGCCGCACCATCCACGGCAAGCTCGGCCTGCGCGGCCAGGCCACCGCCGAACTGGTACTGGAGGACGTGCGGGTGCCCGCGTCCGCGATGCTGGCACCCGAGGGCAAGGGCTTCTCGGTCGCGATGTCCGCGCTGGCCAAGGGGCGCATGTCGGTCGCCGCCGGCTGCGTCGGGATAGCCCAGGCCGCCCTGGACGCGGCGGTGAAGTACGCCACCGAGCGCGAGCAGTTCGGCAAGCCGATCGCCCGCCACCAGCTCGTCCAGGAGCTGATCAGCGACATCGCCGTGGACGTCGACGCCGCGCGGCTGCTGACCTGGCGGGTCGCCGATCTCATCGACCGCGGCGAGCCGTTCACCGCCGAGGCGTCCAAGGCCAAGCTCTTCGCCTCGGAGGCCGCGGTGCGCTCGGCCAACAACGCCCTCCAGGTCTTCGGCGGTTACGGCTACATCGACGAGTACCCGGTGGGCAAGCTGCTGCGCGATGCCCGCGTGATGACCCTCTACGAGGGCACCAGCCAGATCCAGAAGCTGCTCATCGGCCGCGCGCTGACGGGAGTCTCGGCCTTCTGAGTACGTCCTGTGGATCTCTGACGGATCTCTGAGTACTTCGGCGGATGCGGCCAGGGGCCGCGTCCGCCGAAGCTGTTCCGCATGAGTGAGACATCCGTCAAACAGCAGTCCACCGCCGCCTTCTACGGCCAGGCGGTCGCCTCCTTCGGCGTCGCCCTGGCGGCCACCGCGCTCGGCATCTTCAACCTCCGGACGGACGCATGGGTCCGGGCCTTCCTCGGCATCGCCGTGCTCTATCTGGTCACCTCGGCCTTCACGCTGGCCAAGGTGATCAGGGACCGGCAGGAGGCCGGGCAGATCGTCAGCCGCGTCGACCAGGCGAGAGTCGAGAAGCTCCTGGCCCAGCACGACCCGTTCGAGAAACTGTGACGGCCGCGGCGGTCCCGGTCCGGGGGTGTACTGGTCCGGGGGCATGCTTCCAGCCCCGCTGAGCGGGCACTCTAAGCGCTCGCTCACCTTCGGGGGTATGGTGTTCGTCCTGCCACTGGAAGGGGCGCGAGGGATGAGTACGGCGGAGGAGACGGCCGGCGGCGAGACGCTGCCGTGGGGCGAGGTCACCCCGGACGCGGCCCGGCGGCTGCTGGTGGCCGCCGTGGAGGCCTTCGCCGAGCGCGGCTACCACGCGACGACCACCCGGGACATCGCGGGCCGCGCCGGGATGAGCCCGGCCGCGCTCTACATCCACTACAAGACCAAGGAAGAGCTGCTCCACCGGATCAGCCGCATCGGGCACGACAAGGCGCTCGCCATCCTGCGTACCGCCGCGGATGCCGAGGGCTCCGCCGCCGAGCGGCTCGCGGGCGCCGTGCGTTCCTTCGTGCGCTGGCACGCGGCGCAGCACACCACGGCCCGGGTCGTGCAGTACGAACTCGACGCCCTCGGGCCCGACGCCCGGGCCGAGATCGTCGCGCTGCGCCGGCGGAGCGACGGCGCCGTGCGGGAGATCATCCAGGACGGGGTGGCGGCGGGCGAGTTCGACGTGCCCGACGTGCCGGGCACCACGGTCGCCGTGCTGTCGCTCTGCATCGACGTGGCGCGCTGGTTCAACGTCGAGGGCCCGCGCACACCGGACGAGGTCGGCGCGCTCTACGCCGACCTCGTGCTGCGGATGGTGGGGGCGGGCCAGGGCCCGGCGTCGGGCAAGGGTCAGAAGTAGTAGCGGGAGACCGACTCCGCCACGCACACCGGCTTGTCGCCGCCCTCGCGCTCGACGGTGACCGCCGCGGTGACCTGGACGCCGCCGCCCGCCTCGGTGACCTCCTTGAGGAGGGCGGTGGCGCGCAGCCGGGAGCCCACGGGCACCGGCGCGGGGAAGCGCACCTTGTTCGTGCCGTAGTTGACGCCCATCTTGATGCCCTCGACCCGCATCACCTGCGGCACCAGGGCGGGCAGCAGTGACAGCGTCAGATAGCCGTGCGCGATGGTGGCGCCGAACGGGCCCGCGGCGGCCTTCTCCGGGTCCACGTGGATCCACTGGTGGTCACCGGTGGCGTCCGCGAAGAGGTCGATCCGCCTCTGGTCGATCTCCAGCCAGTCGCTGTGCCCAAGCTGCTCGCCGACGGCCGCCTTCAGCTCGTCGGCGGACGTGAAGATCCTCGGCTCTGCCATGTCCCGGCCTCTCGCATCGCAATGTCTAAGCGACTGCTTAGCATGGTCGGGGTCGCGGCTCCTGTCAACGGCGCGGTGGGTAGGGTTCACGGGGTGCCCCAGATTCCCGAGAAGATCCACGAGCTCACGGTCGGCCAGCTCTCGGCCCGCAGCGGCACCGCCGTCTCCGCCCTGCACTTCTACGAGTCCAAGGGCCTCATCAGCAGCCGCCGCACCACGGGCAACCAGCGCCGCTACCACCGTGACACGCTGCGCCGCGTCGCCTTCGTACGGGCCGCGCAGCGCGTCGGCATCCCGCTCGCCACGATCCGCGAGGCGCTGGCCGAACTGCCCGAGGAGCGCACGCCGACCCGGGACGACTGGGCCCGGCTCTCCCGGGCCTGGCGCTCGGAACTGGACGACCGCATCGGACAGCTGAGCCGGCTCCGCGACCACCTGACCGACTGCATCGGCTGCGGCTGCCTGTCCCTGGAGACCTGCGTCCTGTCCAACCCGGACGACGCCTTCGGCGAAAGCCGCTCCGGCTCCCGCCTCCTGGTGCAGAGCGCCACCAGGTCCCGGCAGCACCGACAGCCCCACCGGCCGGGCGAACCGGAGCCCCACCGGCCGGCGCCCCCTGGAGAGCAGGCCCCGGCCCCGGACCGGGAGCCGTCGCGGCCGGGAGGCTGTTGCTGAACGCCCGCAGCCGGGACGCATGGGTGGACCGGTGGGGAACCGGGGTGCCTACTCGTACTCCGTCCCGCCCTTCCGCGTCAGGTACGCCGGGCTGACCGCCTTCGCGATGGCCCGGCCGCCCGTCACCGGGCTCCAGCGTTCGGTGGCGGGGCGGATGACGACCCCCTCGCGCAGGTGCAGGGCGCGGCCGGAGACGGTCTCGGGGCCGGAGGCGTGCTCCAGGACCCGGCCGATGTCGTACGGGCCCTCGTACAGCCGGGGTACCAGCGGGAGTTCGCCGTCGAGCAGGGCGGCCGGGTCCAGCCAGCGGATCTGGCCGTCGATCTCCGCGGAGACGTCGAAGACCGCGTAGCCGAGGGTGTCGCGGCGGCCGTCCGCGCCGTACCCCAGGTCCTGGACCCCGGCGCCGTACACCTCCGCGAAGATGCCGATCCGGCGGGCGCCCAGGCGCTCGGCGAGCCGCGCGGCGACCCGCTCCACCCCGTGGCCGCGCACCGCGCGCCAGTACAGGTTGCGCGGATCCTCCGTCAGCGCCAGGGACTTGGCGCCGAAGCCCTTGGAGGAGACCTGCACCCGGCCCTCGTCGGCGAGACAGGTCAGCAGGCAGGCCGAGCCGTGCAGCTTCTCGGTCAGGACGACCGGCTCGCCGGGCGCGAAGACGTCCGGGTAGCGCTGGACGTTCTCGATGTCGACCCAGGGCAGCAGACCGGGCGCGGGCTCGACGTCCCCGCTCATCGTCGGCGGGATCGGCGGCACCCACTTGACGATGCCGAGCGGCTCCGCGAAGTCGGTGCCGTCCGCGGCGGCCCGCGCCAGGTCCACGTCCGCGAGCGCGCGCGGACGGCACACGATCCCCTGCGACAGCTCACCGCGCAGCCGGACCGCCTTCACCCGGTCCGACCTGCTCCCGGCGAGCCGCCCGGTCAGCCCCAGCTCCTCGACCAGGCCGGCCGGCAGCACGGACTGCTCCGGGATGTACACGGCGACGTCACCGGTGCGGTAGGCGCCCTTCGCGACGACGGCCCGGTACAGGCCCACCTGGGCCAGTTCGAGCGCGTCCGCGTTCGGATGCTCGTGGACGGTCAGCACTTCGGCGGTGACGCGCAGCGTGGACATGGCAGGGCTCTCCTCGGCTGGTCGGAGGCTGGTCGGCGATCCTTCATCGCCCCCGACTGTCCGTACCGGAAACGGGTGGAGCCACCGCTTTTCCCGCTGCTAACGTCTGCTTTTCCCGCTGCTGACGTCTGCGCCGCTCCCGCTCCCGCGCGTACTCGGCCAGCCCCGCCGTCACCAGCTGCGCGTTGGACGCGGCCCGCGCGCCGTCCGGCAGGAACAGGGTGTCCTCCAGGCCGACGCGGGTGGCGAGACCGAGGCGGCCGGCCAGCCGCAGCACCGGCCAGGCGCCGCCCTCCTCGCCGTGCAGCAGCACGGGGCGGCCGTGCGCCGTGCCGAGCCGGGCCAGCAGGTCGAGGGCCGTCTCCCCGGCCGTGTCCGGCGCCGGGTCCGTGACCTCGGCGAGCACGCGCAGCACCCGCGGACCCAGCGGCGAGGCGGCGAACCGCGCGGCGCCCTCCGTGCCGGAGAAGATCCCCGCCTCCACGCCCACACCGCGCTCCAGCAGGGCTGCCGCCAGTTCCTCGGCGCCCGGCTCGTGCCAGTTCACCGAGGCGTGGTCGGGCAGCACCGTCCACGCGCGGACGCGGGCGGGCCGGGCCGCGGGATCGGGCTCGGCCCACGCCCCGGTGGTCACGCCGACCGGAACGCGAACCTGTGAACGTATCGCTTCGAGCGTGGCCGCAACCGCTTTCGCGGACAATGTGTCCTTGCCACAAGGGGACTTGGGATGCGCGTGGACGTCCGACGCCCCGGCCGCGACGGCGTGCGCCGCGGAGTCGGCCAGCGCCCCCGGCGACATCGGCACGATCGCGCCGTCGCCGGGGCCCCGGGTCCCGTTCACACAGACCTGCATCATGCGGTCCATGGTGCGGGAGGCCACTGACAGTCGAACAGCGGCACGCGGGCACCGTCCGCCGCCGCGCGGGAGGAGGCACGGGGATGAGCGTCGTCATCTGCTCACTGAAGTACGAGGCCGCACACTCGGGGGCGCAGAAGATCAGGTACGACAGCGACGAGTACCACCTCGTCCGCTTCCCGTACACGGCGAGCGAGGAGTCCTACGACCCGTGGAAGATGCACGACCCGGCGAAGGGCGGGACCAAGGCGTCGGCGTTCCCCGACGCCCGGTCCGGGCTGATCTGGCCCAGCCACGACGGCTGGGGCGTGCTCTCCGCGCTGGTCTTCTGGGAGGCCGACTCACGCGGTCTCGAGTACCGGGCGCGCTTCGTCCGCGACCCGCTGGGTGGATCGACGGGCTACGACTCGACCGCGACCACCGACATCGCCCCGACCCGCGGCGGTCAGTACCGCAGCTATCTCTGGCAGATGTTCGTCCATCCGCGGACCCCCGTCGGCCTGAAGATCTCGGCGCGCGGGCCGGGGGGCACGAAGGTCGCCGTGCCGCTCATGCTCGCCGAGTTCAAGCTCGCCATCCACACGGACGTCGAGACGCCGTGAGCACCTGCACGGGGGTGCGGCCGTCAGGCAGGGGCGCACCCCCGCCCGCTCACGCCGACACCAGCAGCCGTCCGCGCCGGCACTCCGCCAGCGCCTCGGGCGTGAGAACGGGACGCGGAACCACGATTCCGCAGCCCGTGCAGACCGGGCCCGCAGACGGTTCGTGGGCCAGGTCGTACTTCCAGACGAGGCTGTCGCCGGTGCACACCGGGCAGACGGAGCCCGGTTCGCGCTCCAGGGCGGCGATCAGCCGCCGCAGTACTTCGGCCAGTGGTTCATGGGGGTGGACGCCCGGGTCGTCGCACCAGGCGACGCCGAAACCGCCCCAGGTCAGCCGGTGCCAGTCGTCGACCGTGCCCGGCCTGCGCAGCCCGTCGTGCTTCTCCTTCTTGCGACGCTGGGCGAACGCGAACTCATAGGCGAGCCAGACCTTGCGGGCCTCCTCCAGCTCCTCGAGCGCGGCCACGAGCCGCGCCGGGTCCGGGGAGCGGTCCTCGGGACCGAACCCGGCCCGGGAGCACAGATGGTCCCAGGTCGCCCGGTGCCCGTAGGGGGCGAACCTCTCAAGGCACTTGCGCAGTGAGTAGCGCCGCAGTGCCAGATCGCACCTCGGGTCGCGCACCTGTCTCGCCAGACTCCGGAAACCGGCCATCGCCCTGCACCTCCGTCACACCTGCACCTGTACTTCGGTCACTTCGGCGTCGTCGTCATACGGACGTCGCCGAGTAGACGTATCGACACGCGATTCGGCTCCATCCGATCTCCGATGACGGCCACAATTCGCCCACCGATCCCTTCACGGCATACCTCCCGGTGCTGTCAGCGGCCTGTCGACGGCCGCCGCGGCTCCGGTGCCCTGGCGTGAAAACTCCCGCCCCGCCCGGCGATTCCGAGAAAAGTGACGCATGCTCACCTTCCAACTCGGGGATAACCGGCGGTAACGTCCGCCCCACCCCCGTCGGGAGGAGCTGCCATGCCACGACGTTTCTCGCGCACCAAGCTCGACAGACTGAGAACTCCCCGCGCTTTCCGCGAGTTCCTGAAAAGCGCAGCCATATGTGTCCTCATTGCCGGTCTTTTGTCCCCGGTTACCCAGGCGACCGCCGCCGACACCGAAGCAAACGCAAAGGCGGCCAACGACTACTGCGGCGGCCGCTGTTCGGACATTCTTCCGCCCGGCCAGAACGGCAACGCCACACTCGCGCAGATCCTGCTCAACCAGGCGTTCGGCACCCAGCCCTCGCACGCCGAGGATCAGCTCGCGCCCTACGCGAACCTGGCCACCGGCCACACGACCCTGACCGACGCCACGATTAAAAACTTCTTCAACGACGCGTCCTTCGGGGTCGCCTCCGACCAGATCGCCTCCACCACCCGGCCCGCGAACCGCACCGACGTGACGATCGTCCGGGACAAGGCGACCGGTGTGCCGCACATCACCGGCACCACCCGCTACGGCACCGAGTTCGGCGCCGGGTACGCCGCCGCCGAGGACCGGCTGTGGCTGATGGACCTCTTCCGGCACGTCGGCCGCGGACAGCTCACCCCGTTCGCCGGCGGCGCCGCCGACAACCAGGGCCTGGAGCAGCAGTTCTGGCGCAGCGCCCCGTACACCGAGGCCGATCTCCAGGCGCAGATCGACAGCGCGACGGCCGGCAACGGCACCCGCGGCCAGCAGGCCCGCGCCGACGCCGAGGCGTACATCGCGGGCATCAACGCCTACATCGACGCCTCCGACAGCGGCCGTTACTTCCCCGGCGAGTACGTCCTGACCGGCCACAAGGACGCCATCACCAACGCCGGAACCATCGACCACTTCAAGCTCACCGACCTGGTCGCGCTCGCCTCCGTGATCGGCGCGCTGTTCGGCTCCGGCGGTGGCGGCGAGGTCAGCAACGCCCTCTCGCTGCTCGCCGCCCAGTCCAAGTACGGCGTCGCCGACGGCACCGCGGTCTGGGAGTCCTTCCGCCAGCGCAACGACCCCGAGGCGGTGCTCACCGTCCACGACGGCGAGAGCTTCCCGTACGCCACCAAGCCCGCGAACCCGCAGGGCACGGCGCTCCCGGACGCCGGCTCCGTCACCCAGGAACCGCTGGTCTACGACCGCACCGGCAGCGCCGCCACCACCGCGGCGGCCGGTACGTCCGCCACGGCGTCCGCGACGGCCGTGAGTTCGGCCCGGCGCGGCATGTCCAACGCCCTGGTGGTCAGCGGCGAGCACACCGCCGACGGCAACCCGATCGCCGTCTTCGGCCCGCAGACCGGCTACTTCGCCCCCCAGCTCCTGCTGCTCCAGGAGATCCAGGGCCCCGGCATCAGCGCCCGCGGCGCCTCCTTCGCGGGCCTGAGCATGTACGTCGAACTCGGCCGCGGCCAGGACTACGCCTGGAGCGCCACCACCTCCGGCCAGGACATCATCGACACCTACGCCGTCGAGCTGTGCCAGGACGACTACCACTACCTGCTGCACGGCACCTGCACCGCCATGGAGAAGGTCGAGCACACCAACTCCTGGACGCCGACGACCGCCGACTCCACCCCGGCCGGTTCCTACCGCATGCAGGTCTACCGCACGGCGTACGGGCCCGTGGACTACCGCGCGAAGGTCGGCGGCAAGAAGGTCGCGTACACCACCCTGCGCTCCTCCTATCTGCACGAGGCCGATTCGATCATCGGCTTCCAGATGCTGAACGACCCCGACTACGTCAAGAGCGCCGCCGACTTCCAGAGCGCGACGCAGCACATCAACTACACCTTCAACTGGTTCTACGCGGACGCCTCGCACACCGCGTACTACAACAGCGGCGACAACCCGGTACGGGCCACCGGCGTCGACGCCGACTTCCCCGTGCTCGCGCAGGCCGCCTACGAGTGGAAGAGCTGGGACCCGGCCACCAACACCGCCGCCTACACCCCGGCCTCCGCCCACCCGAACTCCACCGACCAGGACTACTACGTCTCCTGGAACAACAAGCAGGCCAAGGACTACTCGGCCGCGCCCTGGGGGGAGGGCTCCGTGCACCGCGGCGACCTCCTGGACGACCGGGTGGCGAAGCTGGTGGCGGCGGGCGGCGTCACCAGGTCCGCCCTGGTGAAGGCGATGGCCGACGCCGCGCTCGCCGACCTGCGGGCCGAGGACGTGCTGCCCGGCCTGCTGAAGGCGGTCAAGTCCTCGCCCGTCACCGACACCGCCGCCGCGGCGGCCGTCGACAAGCTGTCCGCCTGGGTGAGCGCGGGCGCGAAGCGCACCGAGACCTCGGCGGGCTCGAAGACCTACGCCAACGCCGACGCGATCCGCATCCTCGACGCCTGGTGGCCGCTGCTGGTGAAGGCCGAGTTCGAGCCGGGCCTCGGCAGCGGCCTGTACAGCGCGTTCACCGCCAACCTGCCGGTCGACGAGGCACCCTCCGCCGGACACGGCCCGACCGGCGCCCACGCCGGCAGCTCCTTCCAGTACGGCTGGTGGAGCTACGTCGACAAGGACATCAGGGCCGTGCTCGGCGAACAGGTGCAGGGCCCGCTGGCGCACAAGTACTGCGGCGGCGGCACCCTCACCGCGTGCCGGGACATCCTGATCAGCACGCTGAAGGAGGCCGCGGGCAAGACCGCCGCGCAGGTCTACCCCGGCGACGACCAGTGCTCGGCGGGCGACCAGTGGTGCGCCGACTCGATCGTCCAGCGGACCCTCGGCGGCATCAAGCACGGAGCCATCAGCTGGCAGAACCGGCCGACCTACCAGCAGGTGGTGGAGTTCACCTCGCACCGGTGACCGTACGGCGGCGGGCCGGGCCGAGGGCCCGACCGCCGCCGTCACGTCCGCCCGGCGGCGGGTCAGCGCAGCCGGCCCGCCGCCACCACGAGTTGCGCCAGCTCCCGGTGGCAGATGTCGCTGTGCGCGCCCGCCGGCGGGCCGCCGCGCCGTACCACCGCCGCCGCGTCGACGTTCAGGCAGCCAGTGGCCGGCAGCTTCGCCCGTACCGCGTCGGCGAGTCCGAGCGCCCGGGTGTCCTTGACCGCCTGCACTCCGTCGTGCCCCATCGCACCCCACTTGACCCCCAGCAGCCGACCGAGGTCCATGTCCGCGGCGGACCGCGCGTCGCCCGCCATCCGCGCGGCCAGCGGGTAGAACGTGCCGAGCGCCGCGTCGAAACGGGAGTAGCAGCACACCAGCGGGCCGTCGATGCGGTGCTGCTGACCGTCGAGCACCCCGCTCGCCCGGCTGTCGTGCGGCAGCCGGGCGGCGAAGGCGTAGTGCGAGAACGCCCCCTGGAGCAGCGTCACGGACTTCACCGTGCGCACGCCCCTGGGCAGTCCGCGCAGCGCGAAGGAGACCAGCCGCCCGCCGAAGCTGTGGCCCACGAGGTGCACCCGCACGTCCGGCGCCGCGTGCGCGAGCTGTCCGACCGCCCGGCCCAGACCCCGCTCGCCGACCGTGCCGGCCCGCCGCTTCATCGCGTAGTACGTGGCCTGCCGCAGCAGTTCGTGCGCCCCGTCCCACAACCGCGGCGCGAACTCCGCCCCGTCGGCGCCGGGCGCACCGGACAGCTCGTGCAGGGCCTCGGCGAACTCCCGGCACACCCGCGCCGTCGTCCCGAACAGCATGTCCGGGTCGCTCTCCGGCACGCCCTCCGCCAGCGTGTCCGCGGCGAACGCGGCCTGCGGCCCCTGCGGCCGCACCTCGACCAGCAGCCGGACCAGCCGCCCGAACTCCTCCAGGGCGCCCCCGTCGTCCGGCTGCTGGTCGAGCAGCCGGGCGAGCTGCTCGACCACCGTCGCCCGGCCCGGGAACACCTCCAGCAGCGCGTGCCGGGTGCCCTTGTCCAGGACCGGGCGCGCGGCGGCCGGGACGTCCGCGGCCGGTGCCGGGGGGAAATCCGGGATCGGCTCGTCGGAGAAGCGCATCGCGGGCCAGACCACACCGACGTAGCCGAGCCGGGCGTGCGGCGCGAGCTGGGGGAACGGCCGGAAGAACCGGCTGTACAGGCGGGTGGCGGTGGGCCGGTCGTTGTTCCAGCCGTGCGCGAAGACGACCAGGTCGCCGACACCGCGCCGCACCACCTCCCCGAGCAGCCGGTCCAGTCCCCGGCCGTCCGCGTCCCCCTGAGCGTCGAAGGTCAGTTCCCAATAGGGAGTCACGCTCATTCCCGGATCCGCCATGACGAGCCCCCTTCGGCCCCCGCGGGTGGTGCGAGCTGCGTCAATCGTCCTGCGTACGGGGGGAGATGGCCATTTACAGAGGGGCTACGGGCGTCGGCGGCCCGGCGCGCCCGCGGGGTCGCGCTCACCGGTAGCGCAGGTACCTCCGGCGGACCCGGCGGAACGCCGTCAGGTCGTCCTGCCAGGCCGCCGCCACCTCGTCCGCCGACGCCCCGGCGTCGATCATCGTGCGGACGGCCGCCGAGCCCGTCAGCTTGTCGATCCAGTGGTCGGGGCGCCAGGCGAAGCCGCTCCAGACCCGCTTGGCGGTGACGAGCAGGGCGACACCGGTGCGCACCGGGTCGAAGGCGGCCCGGTCGTGCACGTGGAGCTGCACCCCGCCGACCGTCTTCCCCTGGAACTTGGAGAACGTGGGCGCGAAGTACGCCTCCCGGAAGCGCACCCCGGGCAGGCCGAGCCCGTTCGCCGCCTCGGCCCAGCGCCCGTCCACGCCCTCGGCGCCGAGCAGTTCGAACGGCCGGGCCGTGCCGCGCCCCTCCGACAGATTCGTCCCCTCGAACAGGCACGTACCGGAGTACACCAGGGCGGTGTCCGGGGTCGGCATGTTCGGGCTCGGCGGCACCCACGGCAGCCCCGACGCGTCGTGGAAGTCCGCCCGCCGCCACCCGCTCATCAGCACGGTCTCCAGCGGTACGGGCTCGGCCAGGAACTCCTCGTTGAACAGCAGCGCCAGCTCCGCCACCGTCATCCCGTGCGCCTGCGCGACCGGCTCGCGCCCCACGAACGTCGCGAACTCCCGGTGCAGCACGGGCCCCAGGGCCGCCCGCCCGGTCACCGGATTCGGCCGGTCCAGCACCACGAACCGCTTCCCGGCCGGCCGGGCGGCGGCCATGCAGTCGTAGAGCGTCCAGATGTACGTGTAGAAGCGGGCGCCCACGTCCTGGATGTCGAAGACGACCGTGTCGACGCCCGAGGCGGTGAAGACGTCCGCGAGCGCCTGCCCGCTCTTGCCGTACGTGTCGTAGACGGGCAGCCCGGTCGCCGGGTCGTCGTGGCGGCCCTCGGAGCCGCCCGCCTGCGCGGTGCCCCTGAAGCCGTGCTCGGGCCCGAAGACGGCGGCCAGGTCCACCCGGTCGTCGGCGTGCATGACGTCCACGATGTGGCGTACGTCCCGGGTGACGCCGGTCGGGTTGGTGACGACGCCGACGCGGTGGCCGTCGAGCAGCGCGTAGCCGTCCGCGGCGAGGCGCTCGAAGCCGGTGCGCAGCCGGGTGCCGCGCGGGTGCGAGCCGCCCGCCTCCCCGGTGGCCGCCGCCTCGGGGGCCACCGAGGCGGCGGCGAGTGTGATCGGCCCCGCGGCGAGCAGGCTGCGTCGGGACGGTCCTGACAGCTTCATGCGGCGACCTCCGTGCGTGACAGGGCCGCTATGGTCCCATCACCCCTTCCGTCACAACATACCGACTGGTTAGTCTGGCGCGGCAGCAGAGCCGATTCGCGTCGCGTCGAAGGAGACCGATGGTGGAAGCCGTGCAGGATGCGGGAGTGGTCGTCACCGGAGCGGGAGGCGGCATCGGGGCCGCGCTGGCCCGCCGCTTCGCCGCCGAGGGCGCCCGCGTCGTGGTCAACGACCTCGACGCCGGCAAGGCGAAGGCCGTGGCCGACGAGATCGGCGCGACGGCCGTCCCCGGTGACGCCTCCGCGATCGTCGCCGAGGCCAGGGACGCCCTCGGCGGCACGGTCGACATCTACTGCGCCAACGCCGGGCTCGGCTCCGGCGGCACCGAGGCCGCCGCCGAGGAGGTGTGGGCCGCCGCCTGGGACGTCAACGTGATGGCCCACGTCCGCGCGGCGCACCTGCTGCTCCCGGACTGGCTGGAGCGCGGCACCGGTCGCTTCGTCTCCACCGTCTCCGCCGCCGGACTGCTCACCATGGTCGGCGCCGCCCCGTACAGCGTCACCAAGCACGGCGCGTACGCCTTCGCCGAATGGCTCTCGCTCACCTACCGCCACCGCGGGCTCAAGGTCCACGCGATCTGTCCGCAGGGCGTGCGCACCGACATGCTCACCGCCGCGGGCAGCGCGGGCGACCTGGTGCTGCGGCCGACCGCCGTCGAGCCCGAGGACGTCGCGGACGCCCTCTTCGCGGGCATGGCCGAGGACCGCTTCCTGATCCTGCCGCACCCGGAGGTCGCCGGTTACTACCAGGCGCGGGCCGCCGACCCCGACCGCTGGCTGAGCAGCATGAACCACATCCAGCGGAAGTGGGAGGCCGCCGAGTGACCGCCTCGCACTACGCCGCACAGCCCTGGCTCGCCCTGCTCAGCGACGCCCAGCGGGCCCCCGTCAGCCCGCCGGACTCGCTCCTCGACGCCGTGCGCCGCGCCGCGTCCGACACCCCCGGCCGCACCGCGCTCGCCTACTTCGACGGGCGGCTGGACTACGGCGAACTGGACCGGCTCAGCGACTCCGTCGCCGGACACCTCGCCGCCCGGGGGCTGGAGCGCGGCGACCGGGTCGCGATCCTGCTCCAGAACTCCCCGCACTTCGTGCTCGCCCTGCTCGGCGCCTGGAAAGCCGGCGCGGTCGTCGTCCCGGTCAACCCCATGTACAAGACCCGTGAGGTCGCGCACGTCCTGCACGACGCCGAGGTGACCGCCCTGGTCTGCTCCGACCGCGCCTGGGCCGCGTACCTGCGGGACACGGCCGCCGACTCGCCGGTGCGGATCGTGCTGACCGCCTGCGAGCGGGACTTCCAGACCCGCGACGACGCGCGCGTGCTGGACTTCGAACGGCTGCCGCCCGCCGCGGACACCGACGACCTGACCGCCGTAGCCCGCGCGGGCCACCGCGCACCGGACGGGCCCGGACCCGGCCCCTCGGACATCGCGCTGATCAGCTACACCTCGGGCACCAGCGGCACCCCCAAGGGCGCCACCAACACCCACGGCAACCTGATGCACAACGCCGAGCGGCAGCGCACCGGGCTCGACCTGCCCGGCGTACCGGTGTACTTCGCGATGGCGCCGCTGTTCCACATCACCGGGATGGTCGCCCAGCTCGCCGGGTGCCTCAACAGCGCGGGCACCCTGGTCCTCGCCTACCGCTTCGAGGCGGGCGTCGTCCTGGACGCGTTCATGGAACACCGTCCCGTCTACACCGTCGGCCCCTCGACCGCCTTCATGGCGCTCGCCGCGCACCCCGGCGTCACCCCGGACCACTTCTCCTCGTTCCGGATGATCTCCTCGGGCGGCGCCCCGCTGCCGCCCGCCCTGGTGGAGAAGTTCCGGGCCGGCTTCGGGCCCTACATCCACAACGGCTACGGGCTGACCGAGTGCAGCGCCCCCTGCGCCTCCGTGCCGCCGCACCTTCAGGCGCCGGTCGACCCGGTCTCCGGGACCCTGGCCGTCGGCGTGCCGGGGCCCGACACGTACGTGCGCATCGTGGATGACCAGGGCCGCGAGGTGCCCTTCGGGGAACAGGGCGAGATCCTCGTGCGCGGTCCGCAGGTCGTGCCGGGCTACTGGCGCCGCCCGGACGCCACCGCCGAGACCTTCCCCGGCGGCGAACTGCGCACCGGCGACATCGGCTTCATGGACGCCAAGGGCTGGCTCTACGTCGTCGACCGCAAGAAGGACATGATCAACGCGTCCGGCTTCAAGGTGTGGCCGCGCGAGGTGGAGGACGTCCTCTACACCCACCCCGCGGTCCGCGAGGCGGCCGTCGTCGGCGTGCCCGACGGCTACCGGGGCGAGACCGTCAAGGCGTACATCAGCCTGCGTCCCGGCAGCGAGACGGACCCCGGCGCACTGGCCGCGTACTGCAAGGAGAGACTGGCCGCCTACAAGTACCCGCGCCAGGTGGAGATCCTGGCCGACCTGCCGAAGACGGCGAGTGGGAAGATCCTCCGGCGCGAGTTGCGTTCCCGTGGGGACGGCGCGTAACAACGGGTACGGCCGGGACCGGCGACAGGTACAACGGCGCACAGCGCCGGCGGAAGCGATGCGGAAGGCAGGTGGCGGTAGTGCCCAGGACGACGGACGGAGACGGAACCCCCGTCCCGCAGCGGCTGCTGGCCGCCGCCACCCGGCTCTTCGCGGAGCAGGGCTACGACCGTACGTCCGTGCAGGAGATCGTCGAGGCGGCGGGCGTCACCAAGGGCGCCCTCTACCACTACTTCGGCTCCAAGGACGACCTCCTGCACGAGGTCTACGCGCGCGTGCTGCGCATCCAGCAGGAGCGCCTGGACGCCTTCGCGGACGCCGACGCGCCCGTCGAGGAGCGGCTGCGGCGCGCCGCGGCCGACGTCGTCGTCACCACGATCGACAACCTGGACGACGCGTCGATCTTCTTCCGCTCCATGCACCACCTGAGCCCGGAGAAGAACAAGCAGGTACGCGCCGAGCGCCGGCGCTACCACGAACGCTTCCGCGCGCTGGTCGAGGAGGGCCAGCGCGAGGGCGTCTTCTCCGAGGCCACCCCCGCGGACCTGGTGGTCGACTACCACTTCGGCTCGGTCCACCACCTGTCGACCTGGTACCGCCCCGACGGCCCGCTCACCCCGCAGCAGGTCGCCGACCACCTCGCCGACCTGCTGCTGAGGGCCCTGCGGGCCTAGGAAGCTCCGTCCAGGGAGCTCCGTCCAGAGGCACTTACAGATACTTCTTGATCTCCCGGCGGGCCAGTGAGCGCTGGTGGACCTCGTCCGGGCCGTCCGCGAGCTTCAGGGTCCGGGCGCTCGCCCACAGTTCGGCGAGCGGGAAGTCCTGGCTGACGCCGCCCGCCCCGTGCAGCTGCACCGCCTTGTCGAGGATGCCGACGACCGTGCGCGGAGTGGCGATCTTGATGGCCTGGATCTCCGTGTGGGCGCCCTTGTTGCCCACGGTGTCCATCATCCAGGCCGTCTTCAGCACCAGCAGGCGGAGCTGCTCGACGGCCACGCGCGCGTCGGCGATCCAGTTCTGCACCACGCCCTGCTGGGCCAGCGGCTTGCCGAAGGCCGTCCGGGCCACCGCCCGCTCGCACATGAGCCGGATCGCCCGCTCGGCCATCCCGATCAGCCGCATGCAGTGGTGGATCCGGCCGGGGCCGAGCCGTGCCTGGGCGATGGCGAAGCCGCCGCCCTCCTCGCCGACCAGGTTCGACACCGGCACGCGCGCGTGGTCGAAGACGACCTCCGCGTGGCCGCCGTGCGAGTGGTCCTCGTAGCCGTACACCTGCATGGCGCGGCGGACCTCGACGCCCGGGGTGTCGCGCGGGACCAGGACCATGGACTGCTGGCGGCGGATGTCGGAGCCGTCCGGGTCCGTCTTGCCCATCACGATGAAGATCTTGCAGTCCGGGTTCATCGCCCCGGAGATGTACCACTTGCGCCCGGTGATGACGTACTGGTCACCGTCGCGCTCGATGTGCGTGGTGATGTTCGTGGCGTCGGACGAGGCCACCTCGGGCTCGGTCATCGCGAACGCCGAGCGGATCTCACCGGCGAGCAGCGGTTCCAGCCACTGCTTCTTCTGCTGCTCGTTGCCGAACTGCGCCAGCACCTCCATGTTGCCGGTGTCCGGCGCCGCGCAGTTCAGCGCGGTGGGCGCGAGGTGCGGGCTGCGGCCGGTGATCTCGGCCAGCGGCGCGTACTGGAGATTGGTCAGCCCGGCGCCGTACTCGGCGTCCGGCAGGAACAGGTTCCACAGCCCCTGGCGGCGCGCCTCGGCCTTGAGCTCGCCGACCACGGCCGGGGTGTCCCACGGGGAGGCGAGCGCCGCGCGCTGCTCCTCGGCGACCGCCTCCGCCGGATAGACGTACTCGTCCATGAAGGCCAGCAGCTTCCCGCGCAGTTCCTCGGTGCGCGCGTCGAACGCGAAGTCCATGGGTGTTCAGCCTTCCTGAAGGGTCCGGAGGGTCGTCAGACCGTGCTCGATGAAGACGGGCACCAGATCGCCGATGCGGTCGAAGCCCGCGCCGACCGTCCGGCCGAGCGTGTAGCGGTAGTGGATGCCTTCGAGGATCACGGCGAGCTTGAACCACGCGAACGCCGTGTACCAGGAGACGGCGGACACGTCGCGCCCCGAGCGCGCGGCGTACCGCTCGACGATCTCGTCGGCACCCGGGTGCCCGGGAGCCGTGGCGGTGGTGCTGATGGGGGAGCCGGGCAGGTCGAGGGGCGTGCCGTACATCACCAGCAGACCCAGGTCGGTGAGCGGGTCGCCGAGCGTGGACATCTCCCAGTCCAGGATGGCGTTGATCCGGTCGTCCGGGCCGATCAGCACGTTGTCCAGGCGGTAGTCGCCGTGCACGACGGCCGGCGCGCCCGAGACGGGCAGCGCGCGCCCCAGCGCGGCGTGCAGCTCGTCGATCCCCGCGAGATCCCGGTTCCGGGAGGCGTCGAGCTGCTTGCCCCAGCGGCGCAGCTGCCGGTCCAGGAACCCCTCGGGCCGCCCGAAGTCCGCGAGGCCCACCTCGGCGGGGTCCACGGAGTGCAGCTCGACCAGCGTGTCCACCAGGCCGAGCACGGCGCCCCTGGTCCGCTCCGGCCCGAGCGGCGCGAGCTGCCCGGCGGTGCGGTACGGGGTGCCCTCGACGAACTCCATGACGTAGAAGGGCGCCCCGAGCACGTCCTCGTCCTCGCAGAGCAGCACCGTGCGCGGCACCGGCACGGCCGTCTCGTGCAGCGCGCTGATCACCCGGTGCTCGCGCCTCATGTCGTGCGCGGTGGCCAGCACATGGCCCAGCGGCGGCCGCCGTACGACCCAGCGGGCGGTCCCGTCCGTGACCTCGTAGGTGAGGTTCGACCGTCCGCCCTCGATGAGCCGGCCGGTCAGCGGGCCGGAGACCAGTCCGGGCCGCTCGCGCATCAGCAGGCCGCGCAGCCGGTCGGGATCGAGACCTGGCGGGTGGTCTTCGCTCATGGTCGCTCCTACGCACTCGGTGATCCGTATCAGGACGTCACACATGATGCCGACCGGTCGGTATGTCGTCCAGTGCGCGGGCGGAACGTGATCGGCGTCTCGCCGGACCCGGCCGGTCCGCGTCGGCTTGCGTGCCGCGCGCCTACCCCGGAGGGTCGAGGACATGAGAGCGATCAGCTACGGCCGGTTCGGCGGACCCGAGGTCCTGGAGTACGGCGAGGCGCGCGACCCGAAGGTGGGGCCCGACACGGTCCTGGTGAAGGTCCGCGCGGCGTCCGTGAACCCGGTGGACTGGAAGGCCCGCGAGGGGCACCTCGACTCCATGCTCGACACCGTCTTCCCGGTGATCCCCGGCTGGGACGTCTCCGGGGTGGTGGTGCAGCCGGGCGCCGCCGTCGCCGAGTTCGCCGTCGGCGACGAGGTCATCGGCTACGTACGCGAGGACTTCCTCTCCCGGGGCACCCTCGCGGAGTACGTCGCGGCCCCGGTGCGCACCCTCGCGCGCAAGCCCCGCAACCTTTCCTACGAGGAGGCGGCCGGACTGCCGCTGGCCGGACTCACCGCCTACCAGGTCCTGGTCAGGGTCCTGGAGGTGCGGGAGGGCGAGACCGTCCTCGTGCACGCCGCCGCGGGCGGCGTCGGCTCGCTCGCCGTCCAGATCGCCGCCCGCCATCTGGGCGCCCGCGTCATCGGCACGGCGAGCGAGGGCAACCACGATTACGTGCGCTCGCTCGGCGGCGAGCCGGTCGCGTACGGGGACGGTCTGGCCGACCGGGTGCGCGCCCTCGCCCCCGACGGCGTCCACGCGGCCTTCGACGTGATCGGCGGGGACACCCTGCGGACCTCGGCCGAACTGCTCGCCCCGGAGGGCCGGCTCGCCTCCGTCGCCGACCCGGACGTGGTCAGCCACGGCGGCCGCTACTGGTTCGTCCGCCCCGACGCCGCGGACCTGCGACAACTGTCGGACCTGGCGGAACAGGGCGTGGTCTCCGTCCACGTCTCCGAGACGTTCCCGCTGGAGCAGGCGGCCGAGGCCCACCGCCACAGCCAGGAGGGCCGCACCCGCGGCAAGATCGTGATCACCGTGGACTGGACGGACTGAGCGCGCCCCGACGGACTCCTACGGGTCAGAGGATCAGGAACACCGCGCACACCGCGAGCGCCAGCATGCACAGGGTCGCCGCCGCCGCGAGCCGGGGCGACAGCGGCCCGGTGGTCTCCTCGCCCGCCGCGAGGGCGCGGATCCGCAGGTGGGCGACGGCCAGGAAGCCCAGCCAGACGACGCAGCACAGGGCGGCGGCGAGCACACCGGCGGCCGGCACCCCGCCGTGCAGCACGGTCCGTACGGCGAGCACGGCGGCCACGGACCCCGACAGCGTCGTCCGCCGCCAGGCGAGCCGCGTGCGCTCGGGCTGAAGCCCGGGGTCGCGGTCCCGCGCAGGGCCCGGTTCCCGTACGGGGTCCGGCCCCCCGTCCGCCGCGCTCACCCTTCCCAGCCCGCCAGCACGACGACGACCATCGCCACGGCGACGACCGCGACGGCGATGCCCAGGAGCGCGGGGAAGCGTGAGACCGGCAGGTCGTCGCCGCGCCGCATCGCCCGCTCGCAGCGCACCCAGTGGTTGATCGCCCGCAGCGAGCACAGCGCCCCGGCGGCGATCAGCGCGAACGCGAGCCCGACCCGGAGCGCCCACCGCAGGTCCGGCAGGAACTGGTCCACCGCGAACCCGCCGCCGATCAGCGCCAGCGCCGTCCGCAGCCACGCGAGGAACGTCCGCTCGTTCGCCAGCGAGAACCGGTAGTCGGGCGTCCCGCCCTCCTCGCGTATCTCCCGGGGCACGAACCACAGCCGGACGTTCCGCACGAATTCGATCACGCCACGGACCCTACCGGGGCGTTGTCAGTGGGCATCGCTACGGTCGTCGCATGGATGTCCCCGCGTCACTGCTCCGCTACGCGGAGCCCGGTCACGGCATCGCCCCGGCCGAGGACCTGCTGCGCCTGCCCGGCTTCTGGCCCGCCTGGTTCGGGCAGTGCTGGGGCGGCCCGGCGGAGCGGCCCCAGCTCTTCGGCGCCGACGGAGCCGACGTCGACGCCGCGGCTCAGTCGCTGTACGAGACGTCGGAGGTATGGCCCGCCCTGCGGATACCCATGGCGGGCGGGCACCTGCTGTGGATCGTCCTGCGCAACTTCCCCGAGGACGGCGGCGTCGACTACCTGCTGACCCACCCGGACTGGACCCGGGACGCGCCGCTGGCCTCCATCGAGGGGCACTTCAGCGGTCCCGGCCTGTCGTGGCCCGAACTGATCGCCGTCGCGGACGGCACACCGGCGGACGCGGAGGGCGTCCGCGACCCGGCGCGGCGGCTGCTCCTGCTGCTCCCGGCCTTCGGGGACGCGGACGTGCCGGTCGCGGCGGCGGTCTCCCGGGTCGCCGTCGCGCTCACCGCCGTCGGGGCCGACGCGGAGCGGGCGCCCGCCGTCGCGCGGGTCCTCCTGGACCACCCGTTCTGGGACGGCCCGTCCTGGGCGGTGCCGGGCGAGAGCCCGCTGAGCGGCGGCCGGGAAAGACCGGGACCGCTCGCCGTGTGCGACGGCCGCCACAGCCCGCGGACGGTGCCCTCCGGCCCGGGCGGCCTCACCGCGGCCCAGGCCCGCGCACTGGCCGCCGCGCTGACGGGCGCGCCGCCCCGGTGAGGACCGGCGCCCGTCCGGGGATCACCCGGCGGCCCGGTGCTCCTTGAGCCGCTCGTACGCCGCCAGCCCGTCCGGTACGAAGGTCCAGTCGGCCAGCCGGCGCTCCACCTCCTCCTCCGGCAGGAAGTCGTGCCAGGCGACCTCCTCGGCCTGCGGGTGGACCTCCAGCTCGCAGCGCACCTCGTACACGGCCGACCACCAGCTCTGCCCGGCCCCGTCGTCGTACAGGAACTTGAAGAGGAACCGGGGGCGGGGGAGTCCGCTGACGCCGAGTTCCTCCTCGGCCTCCCGCAGGGCGGCGTCGTCGTAGGACTCGCCCGAGCCGACGACCCCGCCGACGAACACGTCGTACAGGGAGGGGAAGACCAGCTTGGTGGGGGTGCGGCGGTGGACGAAGACGCGGCCCCGGGCGTCCCGGGCCTGGACGAACACACAGCGGTGGCGCAGCCCGCGCGCGTACGCCTCCCCGCGCGGCGACTGCCCGGTGACCCGGTCGTGCTCGTCCACGATGTCAAGAATCTCGTCGGCGGCGCTCATGCTCATGCGCCCATCCAAGCACCCGGCCGGGCCGGGGTTCCGCCACAGGCGCTCAGCAGGTACTCAGCGCGGCTGGAGGTCCCGGGTCCGTTCCGTGTCCGCCGAGCCCCGCGGCATCGCCGGGTGCAGCCCGAGGAGCACGATCCCCGCGACGATCGCCGCGAGCCCCGCGGCCTGCCAGGCGAGCGCGGGCGCGTCGGTGCGCAGCCGGTCCCCGAGGAACCCCACCCCGCAGGCGATCCCGGCCAGCGGCTGCGCCGCGGTCAGCGCGGGCAGCGACATCCGCAGCGGGGCGGTCTCGAAGGCGCTCTGCACCAGCACCAGCCCCGTCACCCCGAGCAGCAGCACCCCGTACGGCTGCCAGCCGGTGACGAGTCCGGACCAGCCGCCCGCGGAGAAGCGCTGGCCGCTGACCCGGGTCAGCGCGTCCTGCACGCCGTAGAGCAGCCCCGCCGCCAGCGCCAGGAGCACGGGCGCGGCGCTCAGCCGGGAGCGTTTGGCGAAGGCGGTGAGCAGCAGCGCGAGGCCCACCATGATCCCGATGATCAGCCAGTGCCGCAGCGGGTCGGTGACCGCGTCGCCGCCCTTCGGCTCACCGGCCACGATGAACGCGGTGACCCCGCCGGCGAGCAGCGCGAGCCCCGCCCAGCCCTGACGGCCCAGCGACTGCCTGCTGAGGTGGCGCGAGAGCGCCATCGCGAAGAGCAGGTTCGTCGCGAGCAGCGGTTCGACCAGGGACAGCTCGCCGCCGCTCAGCGCGACCGCGCCGAGCACCATGCCGACCACCATCAGCCCGATGCCGCCCAGCCAGACGGGTACGCGGATGAGGTCGAGCAGCAGCCGGGGCGAGAGGAAGTCGCTCAGCGGGGCGTGGGAGGCAGCCCTCTGCTGGAGCACGAAGCCGAAACCGAGACAGCAGGCCGCGCTCACGGAGAGAACCAGTACCAGAACCGACACGCTGCGTACCTCGATGATTCGGTCGGGCCACGGGGTGCGTATCACGCCGACTGTAGCGCCCCGGGCCGGAACCCGCCCTCGCAAGTACCCGGAACCGGGCAGTTGACTCGGTCACGCATCTGCCCAAGGATCTGACCCACCAGTAACGAGGAGAGACCAGGCCCGCGGGCACGCCGGGCCGGCCTGCCGGAACGCCGAGAGGACGGTCCCATGACCCACGACGCGGACGTGATCGTGATCGGAGCGGGCCTCGCGGGGCTCGCGGCGACCGCGGAGCTCGTCGACGCGGGCCGCAGGGTCATCCTCCTGGACCAGGAGCCCGAGCAGTCGCTCGGCGGCCAGGCGCACTGGTCCTTCGGCGGCCTGTTCTTCGTGAACTCGCCCGAACAGCGCCGGATGCGGATCAGGGACAGCCGCGCGCTGGCCCTCCAGGACTGGCTGGGCACGGCCGGCTTCGACCGGCCCGAGGACCACTGGCCCCGGCAGTGGGCCGAGGCGTACGTCGACTTCGCGGCCGGTGAGAAGCGCTCCTGGCTGCACCGGCAGGGCGTCCGCTTCTTCCCGGTGGTGGGCTGGGCCGAGCGCGGCGGCTACGACGCCACCGGGCACGGCAACTCCGTACCGCGCTTCCACATCACCTGGGGCACCGGGCCCGGCCTGGTGGCGCCCTTCGAGCGGCGGGTGCGCGCCGGGGTGGCGCGCGGCCTGGTCCAGCTCAAATTCCGGCACCGCGTCACGGGTCTGTCCCGCAGCGCGGGCGCCGTCGACACCGTCACCGGCGAGATCCTGGAGCCCTCCGGCGTCGAGCGCGGCCGGGCCAGCAACCGCACCGTCACCGGCGCCTTCGAACTGCGCGCCCAGGCGGTCATCGTCACCTCCGGCGGCATCGGCGGCAACCACGACCTGGTCCGCGCGAACTGGCCGGAGCGGCTCGGCACCCCGCCCGAGCGGATGGTCTCCGGGGTGCCCGCGCACGTCGACGGCCGGATGCTCGGCATCGCCGAGGAGGCGGGCGCCCACCTGATCAACCGAGACCGGATGTGGCACTACACCGAGGGTCTCCAGAACTGGAACCCGATCTGGGAGAACCACGGCATCCGCATCCTGCCGGGCCCGTCCTCGCTGTGGCTCGACGCGCGCGGCAGGCGGCTGCCGGTGCCGCTCTTCCCCGGCTTCGACACCCTGGGCACGCTCGAACACATCATGCACACCGGGTACGACTACACCTGGTTCGTGCTCGACCAGCGGATCATCGGCAGGGAGTTCGCGCTCTCGGGCTCCGAGCAGAACCCCGACCTGACGGGAAAGTCCGTCCGGGGCGTGATCGAGCGGGGGCGCGCCGACGTACCGGGACCGGTGAAGGCGTTCATGGACCACGGCGTTGACTTCGTGGTGGAGAAGGACCTGGGCGCGCTGGTGCGCGGCATGAACGCGCTCACCAAGGAGCCGCTCATCGAGGAGGCCGCGCTGCGCCGCGAGATCGTCGCGCGCGACCGGGAGATCGCCAACCCCTTCACCAAGGATCTCCAGGTCACGGCGATCCACGGGGCCCGCAGGTACCTGGGCGACCGGCTGATCCGTACGGCGGCCCCGCACCGCATCCTCGATCCCAAGGCCGGTCCGCTGATCGCGGTGCGGCTGAACATCCTCACCCGCAAGACGCTCGGCGGCCTGGAGACGGACCTGTCCTCGCGGGTCCTCACGGAGGGCGGCGACCCGCTGGCCGGGGTGTACGCGGCGGGGGAGGCGGCCGGGTTCGGCGGCGGCGGTGTGCACGGCTACCGCTCCCTGGAGGGCACCTTCCTCGGCGGCTGCCTGTTCTCCGGGCGGACCGCGGGCCGGGCGGCGGCGAAGGCGGTGGGCTGAGCGGCGGCGGGGGCGCTCGCCGAGCGGCGGCGGAGCGGTTGCCCAGCTGCGGCAGGGGCGGTTGCCGAGTTGCGGCGGGGGCGCCGGGAGCAGCGCCCGGGGGCGGCGGCTGGCCTGCGGTTACGGCGCGTATCGATGGCGCCGCAGGGCTCAACTCCCGTATCACTGGGCCTTGTTGAAACGTGTAGTAGGACCGAAGACTCTTGACGTCAAGCTATGGGTGACGGTTTGCTGTCCGTGATCAGGCCCTGCCGGGCCCCGCTCCGTACGGACCACCCGCCAAAGGACCGCCAGCGGTGCCCCCACCTCCGCCACCCCTCGGCCGCGGCCGCAGACGCGCCCCGCAGGTCTTCGACGCCGCGCTGGACGACGCCGAACTCGTCGTCGCCCGCGCCGAGCTGACCCGGGGACGGTGGGCCACGGTCCGCGCCCTGCTGGCCGGCACCGGCGACGACTGGGACCGCCGCGGCCACCGCGTCACCGTCCTCTCCCAGGCACCCGCCGCGCTCGCCTGGGCCGGCGACTGGCTGCTCGCCGAACCCGAGTCGTCGTGCGCCTCGGTACTGCTGGCCTGCGCCCTGGTGCACCGCGTGCTGGACGGCAGGGAGCGCCCGGACCCGGCCCGCGAGGCCTGCCGCACCGCCGCCGCGCTCGCCCCCGACGACCCCACCCCCTGGCTGTGCCTGCTGATGCTGGAGCGATCCGTGGGCAGCGAGGAGGACGTCGTCCAGCTCTTCGACGAGGTGCGCCACCGCTACCCCGACCACCACCACGCCCACCACCTGATGGTCGCCCGGCTCGCCGAACGCCGGGCCGACGCGGGCCAGGACCCGCTGCACGAGGTCTACGACTTCGCCGGCTGGGCCGCCGAGCAGGCGCCCGCCGACTCCCCGCTCGCCGTGCTGCCGGTCGTCGCGCACGCCGAGCGCTACCGGGTGCTGGCCTCGGCGGGCCTGGAGCCCGCCGACCCGGCCGCCTCCGGGCACTGGGTGGGCCGGCGGGCCCGGCAGGTGATGAAGGCCGCCTTCGACTGGTGGCTCGAGTGGGAGCGCGACGACCATCCCCGGCGCTTCATCGACCTCAACTTCCTGGCCCACGCCATGCACTGCGAGGGCCGCGGCGCCGAGGCCGCCGCCCTCTTCCAGCGCATCGGCCCGTACGCGACCCCGGCCCCGTGGTCGTATCCGGACCGGGATCCGGGCACGGCGTTCCGTACCGCACGCGCGAGCGCGCTGGGCACCGGCTGACCGGTCCTTGCGACCGGATCACCTGAGTGGTTCACCCGACCTCACCGCTATCTGAGAGGACGACTCGGCCATGACGACGGGCAGTTCGAGCACGAGCGAGAGCCGGCGGGATCCCCGCTCCGGCATCAGCACGTTCAAGGGGCAGGACCGCGCGCTGCGCGCCGACCGGCTCGGCACGGCGGGCCTGCTGCTGTCCGTGCTCGCCGCGACCGCGCCCCTCATGGTCGTCGCGGGTGTCATGCCCACCACATTCGGGGTGATGGGGATCGTCGGACAGCCCCTGCTCTTCGTCGCCCTCGGCGTGGTGCTCGCCCTGTTCTCCGTCGGCTACGCCGAGATGAGCCGCCACGTCCACAACGCCGGCGCCTTCTACGCGTACATCTCCCGCGGCCTCGGCGGCACCGCCGGAGCGGGCGCCGCCCTGGTCGCGCTCGTCGCCTACAGCGCGCTCCAGGTCGGCATCTACGGCATCTTCGGCTTCGAGGTCTCCGGGCTCCTCGACACCTATCTGGACGCCGACGTCGCCTGGTGGATACCGGCGCTCGCCTGCGTCCTCGTCGTCGGCGCGCTCGGCTGGCTGAAGATCGACGTCAACGCGCGCGTGCTCGGCGTCCTGCTGCTGATCGAGGTCGCGCTGGTCGTCGTCTTCGACGTCGCCGCCGTCACCGACCCCGGCCGCGAGGGCCTGTCCCTGCACGCCTTCAGCCCCGCCACCCTCACCGGCGCGGGCGTCGGCACCGCCCTGTGCTACTGCATCGCCGCCTTCACCGGCTTCGAACAGGCCCCGGTCTACGCCGAGGAGACCAGCCGCCCGGCCGTCCTCGTACCGCGCGTGATGTTCCTGGCCATCGGCTTCGTCGCCGTCTTCTTCGCCCTCAGCTCCTGGGCGCTCACCGTCGCCGCCGGACCCCACGCGATCGTCCCCGTCGCCCGGGAACAGAGCGCCGGACTGCTGTTCTTCCTCACCGAACCCCGGCTCGGCACCACCTTCACCGACGTCATGCACGTGCTCTTCGTGACCGGCATGTTCGCCGCGACGCTCAGCTTCCACAACGTCGTCGCGCGCTACGCCTTCGCCATGGGCCGCGAGGGCCTGCTGCCCGCCGCCTTCAGCCGCACCACCGGCACGAGCGGCGCCCCGGGCACCGGCTCACTGCTCCAGACCGCCGTCTCCGCGATCGTCGTCGCCGCCTTCGCGCTCACCGACGACGCACCGGCCGGCGACCCGACCGCACCCGTCCTGCACCTGTTCACCTGGGGCGGCAACGTCGGCGCGCTCGGCGTCATCCTGCTCATGGCCGCCGCATCCCTCTCGGTGATCGTCTTCTTCGCCCGGCGCGGCGCCGCCCGCGCCCAGTTCTGGCGGCTGGCCGCGTCCGCCCTCGCGGGCGCCGCCCTGCTCTTCATCGCCGTCTGCACGGTCAAGGACTTCGACGTGCTCCTCGGCGCCGACCCGGACTCCGCGCTGAGCTGGGCGCTGCCCGCCGTCATCGGCCTCGCCCTGATCGCCGGACTGGTCCAGGGGCTCGTGCTGCACTCCCGCAGGCCCGAGGCGCACGCCCGGATCGGCCTCGGCAACGAGGCGTTCCAGCTCGACAAGGCGGCCGGATCCGCGCCCGGCCCCCGCCACCGGGCCCCCTGACCCGGCCATCGGGCCGCGCACCCACGGGGATTCCATTACGGAATACGGACGGACCCCCGTAATCCCTGGCCCGGCAGGGGTCACGGGTGTTCGAATCGGTACGTGACCCAAGAACGGCCCGGCGAACCGGGCACCCCCGTCGGACGGCGGGTCCTGCTCGGCACCCTCGGCCTCGGCGCACTCGGCGTGCTGACCGCACCCGTCCTCCAGCGCGGCCTGGAGAACTTCCTCGGCGGCGCCGCCGACAAGGACCCCACCGGACTCACCGGCCTCCTGCCCAACGGCGGCGGCTTCCGCTACTACTCGGTGACGTCCTCCGTCCCGCGCAAGGACGCCACCGACTACCGCCTCACCGTCGACGGCCTCGTCGACCGCCCCGGCAGCTACACCCTGGCCGACCTGCGCGCCCTGCCGCAGACCCGGATGGTGCGCGACGTGCAGTGCGTCACCGGCTGGCGGGTGCCCGGCACGCCCTTCGAGGGGGTACGCCTGTCCCGGCTGCTGGACGCCGCGGGAGTGCGTCCTTCGGCCGGGGCGGTCCGCTTCACCTGCTTCGACGGGGCGTACACCGAGAGCCTCACGCTCGACCAGGCCCGCCGCGCCGACGTCCTGGTGGCCCTGCGCATGCAGGACAAGAACCTCGGCCACGACCACGGCGGCCCGGTCCGCCTCTACGTCGCCCCCATGTACTTCTACAAGTCCGCCAAGTGGCTCTCCGGCATCACCGTCACCGAGGACGTCCGCCCCGGCTACTGGGAGGACCGCGGCTACGACGTCGACGCCTGGGTCGGCCGCTCGAACGGACGCGACGATGACCCCACCAGCTGACGCCCCCGCCCCCGCCCGCGCCGCCCGGGTGGCGCGCTTCACCCCCGCCGAACGCTGGGTGCACCGCGCCGCCGCCGTGCTCATGGGCCTGTGCGTGGCGAGTGCCGCCTGCCTCTACCTCCCGGAGTTCGCCCAGCTCGTCGGCCGCCGTGAGCTGGTGGTCCGGGTCCACGAATGGGCCGGCCTGCTGCTGCCGGTCCCCGTCCTCGCGGGCCTCGCCTCCCGCGCCTTCCGCGCCGACCTCGGCCGCCTCAACCGCTGGGGCCCGCACGACCGTACGTGGCTGCGCGCCGCGCTGCGCCGCGACCGGCGGCACTCCGCCCGGCCCGCGGGCAAGTTCAACGCGGGCCAGAAGACCTACGCCGCCTGGATCGCCGGGGCCGCCCTGGTGATGCTCGGCACCGGGCTGCTGATGTGGTTCACCCACCTCACCCCGCTGCTGTGGCGCACCTCGGCGACCTTCGTGCACGACTGGCTCGCCCTGACCATCGGGATCGTCCTCGCCGGTCACATCGGGATGGCGCTCGCCGACCCGGAGGCCCGCCGCGGCCTGCGTACGGGCGAGGTGAGCCGCGAGTGGGCGGAGCGGGAGCACAGCCTCTGGCGGCCGTGACTCCCGCTCCGCCCACTCCCGGGAAGAGCCGGAACCGCTAGTGCCCCAACAGGCAACGTTCGCCCCGTCGCGACGCCCGGCACGCACTCTCGCCGCACCGGGCACAAACCCAAGTACGTCCAGTACGAGGGCTTGCGCCCGGCACGCCGAGAGCACGCACCGGACGCCGCTCCTTGACGGGCAAACGTTGCCTGCCGGGGCACTAGATCACCAGGGACAGCAGGAGCACCAGCGCGCCGCCGACCACGGAGATGATCGTCTCCATGACCGACCAGGTCTTGACCGTCTGGCCGACGTTCAGCCCGAAGTACTCCTTGACCAGCCAGAACCCGGCGTCGTTGACATGGCTGAAGAAGAGCGAGCCCGCGCCGATCGCCAGGACGAGCAGCGAGGTGTGCGTGGTCGACATGTCGGCCGCCAGCGGCGCGACGAGACCGGCCGCCGAGACGGTCGCCACGGTCGCCGAACCGGTCGCGAGCCGGATCACCACCGCGATCAGCCAGGCGAGCAGCAGCGCCGGGATCGACCAGTCCTCGGAGATGTCCAGGATCATCTGGCCCACCCCGCAGTCGATCAGCGTCTGCTTGAAGCCGCCGCCCGCGCCGACGATCAGCAGGATGCCCGCGATCGGCGCGAGGGACTTCTCGACGGTCGAGGAGATCCGCTCCCTGGTGAACCCGGCGGGACGGCCGAGCGTGAAGATGCCCACGATCACCGCGGCGAGCAGCGCGATCAGCGGCGAGCCGATGACGTCGAAGACCCGCTGGACCTGGTGCTCGGGGTCGTCCACGACGATGTCCACCAGCGCCTTGGCCAGCATCAGCACGACCGGCAGCAGCACGGTGGCCAGGGTGGCGCCGAAGCCGGGACGCTTCTTCAGGTCGTCGGAGGCGCGCGCCGGGATCATGCGGTCGGGCGCCGGGACGTCCACCCAGCGGGCGGCGTACCGGGAGAAGACCGGACCCGCGATGATCACCGTCGGGACGGCGACCAGGACGCCGAGCGCCAGCGTGATGCCGAGGTTGGCCTTGACCGCGTCGATGGCGACCAGCGGGCCGGGGTGCGGCGGGATCAGCCCGTGCATCACGGACAGACCGGCGAGCGCCGGGATGCCGATGCGCATGAGCGAGTAGTTGCCGCGCTTGGCGACCATCAGCACCACGGGGATCAGCAGCACGATGCCGACCTCGAAGAACAGCGGCAGCCCGATCACCGAGGCGATCAGCACCATCGCCCACGGCATGGCGCGCCCGCCCGCCTTGGCGAGGATCGTGTCGACGATCTGGTCCGCGCCGCCCGAGTCGGCGAGCAGCTTGCCGAGGATCGCGCCCAGCGCGATCAGGACGCCGACACCGGCCACGGTCGAGCCGAGCCCGCTGGTGAAGCTGGTGATGGCCTTGTCGAGCGGGGCCCCGGCGAAGGCGCCGAGCGCGAGCGAGCCGATGGTCAGGGCCAGGAAGGCGTGCAGCTTGAACTTGGTGATGAGCAGCACGATGACGGCGATGCCCGCCAGTACGGCTATGCCCAGCTGAGCGTGGCCCGCCGAGGTGATCGGTTCGACGGTGTCCGCTGCCAGCATCTCGACGCTGAGTCTGGTCACGGTGTGTCCCTTGCGTGTACGGGTGATCGGGTGGGGAGGGGCCTCGGGGCTCCGAGCGGAGCCGTGAGGGTTACTGCGTGGGCCCGGGCAGCGCGTCCAGCGCGGCCACGGCCCGTTCGGTGATCTCGCCGGGGTCGCCGGAGACGTCCACCGCGACACCCGCCTCGTCCGCCTCGAGCGGCTGGAGGGTGGCGAACTGGGAGTCCAGCAGGGCCGTCGGCATGAAGTGCCCCTGCCGGTGCGACATCCGGTCCTCGATCAGCGCGCGCTCGCCGGTGAGGTGGACGAAGACGAGATCGGGAGCGGCCGCGCGCAGCCGGTCGCGGTAGCTCCGCTTCAGCGCCGAGCTGCTGACCACGCCGCCGAGTCCGGCCCGGTCGTGCGCCCAGGCGCCGATCGCGTCGAGCCACGGCCGGCGGTCGTCGTCGGTCAGGGGCGTCCCCGCCGTCATCTTGGCGATGTTGGCCTGCGGGTGGAAGTCGTCGCCCTCGGCGTAGGGAACGCCGAGCCGTGCGGCAAGCAGGGGACCGATCGTGGTCTTCCCGGTGCCTGCCACGCCCATGACCACGACCACGTGGGGGGTACGCGTCTGCTGCATCGTGCTCTCGCTGTCTTCGTCGACATCTGATGTCGACGCCACTGAAACCCATTAGGTACGACGAATTCAAGAGTCTGTGATGAATAAGTCTGACTTTTTGTTCCAGCGATCACCTCGTACGCTGAGCCCATGACCACACCGGGCCGGGGGCTGCACGGGCACGTACTGGAGGCCCTGGGGCCGGCCATCACGGCGGGCGAATACCCGCCGGGCAGCGTCCTGCGCACCGACGAGCTCGCCCAGCGTTTCGAGGTGTCACGCTCCGTGATGCGCGAGGCCGTCCGCGTACTGGAGTCCATGCACCTGGTCGAGTCGCGCCGCCGCGTCGGCGTCACCGTCCGCCCGAAGGCCGAGTGGAACGTCTACGACCCGCAGGTCATCCGCTGGCGGCTGGCCGGCGCCGACCGCCCCTACCAGCTCCGCTCGCTCACCGTGCTGCGCTCGGCCGTCGAGCCCGTCGCCGCCGGCCTCGCCGCCCGGCACGCCTCACCCGAGCAGTGTGCCGAGCTCACCGAGTGCGCCCTCGGCATGGTCGCCAACTCCCGCGGCCACCAGCTCGAGGGCTATCTCTTCCACGACGTCGCCTTCCACCGCGTGATCCTGAACGCGTCGGGCAACGAGATGTTCGCCCGGCTCGGCGACGTCGTCGCCGAGGTCCTCACGGGCCGCACCGAGCACGAGATCATGTTCGAGGACCCCGACCCGGCCGCCGTCACCCTCCACGTACAGGTCGCGGAGGCGGTACGGGCCCGCGACGCGGCCCGCGCCGAAGAGCTCACCCGCGAGATCACGGTCGGCGCCCTCCAGGAACTGGACATCCTGGCACCGTAACGGGTGCGCGGGCCGGGCGGGTTACTCGACGAAGTCCCCGTCCACGTACACCCACGCCCCGCCGATCCGTTCGAACCGGCTCCGCTCGTGCAGCACGCCCCCGGCATGGTTCGCCCGGAAGGTCACGGTCCCCGTCGAGTGGAACGCCGACCCCTCGGTCACGGCGACGATCTCAAGGCCGGTCCACCGCATCCCCGGCTCGAACTCCACCCGCGGCGGCCGCGTGGCCGGGTGCCAGGTCCGCAGCAGATACCCCTCGTCCCGCTTGACGAAGGCGCTGTAGCGCGACCGCATCAGCGCCTCGGCGGTGGGCGCCGCGGCCTCGCCCCGGTGGAAGCGGCCGCAGCACTCGGCGTACGGCCGCGCCGACCCGCAGGGGCAGACGGCGGGGACACCGGCGGCGGTCTTGCGGGAGGGTCGTGAGGTTCGTCGGGCCATGGGGGTCATTCTCCGTCACCACCGGGAGGGGGTGACCGGCGGGAGTACGGGCCCACAACGAAAACAGCCCCTCGAAAGGGGCTGTTCGCTGTGTGTCCGAGGGGGGACTTGAACCCCCACGCCCGATAAAGGGCACTAGCACCTCAAGCTAGCGCGTCTGCCATTCCGCCACCCGGACAAGGTGTCTGTCGTGCGGGGTTTCCCTCGCGGCGACAGAGGAAACATTACCAGGCTTCCGGGGGCGCCCGATCACACCCCGTCCCGGCGTGAACGGCGTGTGACGGACCGCGACCGCCCTTGGGGCGCGCCGGGTGCCGGAGAGAGGATGTGAGGGACTACCACCAGCAGTGACAGCACCAGCAGTGACAGTGGGAGGAAGCAGCGTGAGCGAGTCGAACACGGCCGGGAGCGTCACCGGCGAGGACGAGGTCGTCGACCTCTGTCGCGAGCTGATCCGGATCGACACCAGCAATTACGGGGACCACTCCGGGCCGGGCGAGCGCAAGGCCGCCGAGTACGTGGCCGAGAAGCTCGCCGAGGTCGGGCTCGAACCGCAGATCTTCGAGTCGCACCAGGGACGCGCCTCGACGGTGGCGCGCATCCAGGGCGAGGACCCCTCGCGGCCCGCGCTGCTGATCCACGGCCACACCGACGTCGTACCGGCCAACGCCCAGGACTGGACCCACCACCCGTTCTCCGGCGAGATCGCCGACGGCTGCGTGTGGGGCAGGGGCGCGGTCGACATGAAGGACATGGACGCGATGACCCTGGCGGTCGTCCGCGACCGGCTGCGCAGCGGGCGCAGGCCCCCGCGCGACATCGTCCTCGCCTTCCTCGCCGACGAGGAGGCGGGCGGCACGTACGGCGCCCGGTACCTGGTCGACAACCACCCCGACCTCTTCGAGGGCGTCACCGAGGCGATCAGCGAGGTCGGCGGCTTCTCCTTCACGGTGAACGAGCAGCGCCGGCTCTATCTGATCCAGACGGCCGAGAAGGGCATGCACTGGATGAAGCTGACCGTGGCCGGCACCGCCGGACACGGCTCGATGATCCACCGGAACAACGCCATCACCGAACTGTCGGACGCGGTCGCCCGCCTCGGCCGGCACGAGTTCCCGGTCCGCGTCACCAAGACGACCCGCGCCTTCCTCGACGAGCTCGGCGACGCGCTCGGCACCGAGCTGGACCCGGAGAACATGGAGGGCACGCTGGCCAAGCTCGGCGGCATCGCCAAGCTGATCGGCGCCACCCTGAGCAACACCGCCAACCCCACCCAGCTCGGCGCCGGTTACAAGGTCAACGTCATCCCCGGCGAGGCCACCGCGCACGTCGACGGGCGGTTCCTGCCGGGCCACGAGGAGGAGTTCCTCGCCGACCTCGACCGGATCCTCGGCCCGAAGGTGCGGCGCGAGGACGTGCACGCCGACAAGGCCGTGGAGACCACGTTCGACGGGGCGCTGGTGGACGCCATGCAGTCCGCGCTGGTCGCCGAGGACCCGGCCGCGAAGGCGATCCCGTACATGCTCTCCGGCGGTACGGACGCCAAGTCCTTCGACGACCTCGGTATCCGCGGCTTCGGCTTCGCGCCGCTGAAGCTGCCCCCGGAGCTGGACTTCGCGGGGATGTTCCACGGCGTCGACGAGCGGGTGCCGGTGGACGGCCTCAAGTTCGGCGTGCGGGTGCTCGACCGCTTCATCGACGCGTCCTGAGCGCCGGGCCGGTAAAAGGAAACTCGCATAATCGCCAGCGCGTGCGGGACGGACTGAGAAGAGTGAATGCGACCATAAGCTCGTAGCTCCATTACTCCTTCCTCGTTACAGGTAGTGCGGTCCGAGGCTTGGACCGCTTTGCCAACGAGGAGGAATAATGATCAAGAAGATCGTCGCTGCTGCGGCTGCCACCGGTGGCCTGGTTCTCGCGGGTGCGGGCCTGGCGGTCGCCGACTCCGGTGCTCAGGGTGCGGCGGTGCACTCCCCGGGCGTCCTTTCCGGCAACGTCGTGCAGGTGCCGGTGCACGTCCCGGTGAACGTCTGCGGCAACACGGTCTCTGTGATCGGGCTGCTGAACCCCGCCTTCGGCAACACCTGCGTCAACCAGTGACGTTGTGCCTCTGTTCATGAGGGCCTGAGTCCGCGTCGGCCCCGGAGCGCGCATCCGCGCCCCGGGGCCGACCGGGCTCTGCGCGCCCGCCCGCTCGGTGCGGGCGCGTTCCACAACGTCCGCGGACAACGTCGAAGGCAGGTATCAGCAATGCGACAGGTCACCCGCAAGGGCCTGATGACCGTGGCCGCCGCGACCGGCTTACTCGCCGTCGCGGGCGGCCATGCGCACGCCGACTCGGCTGCGCACGGCTCCGCTTCGGACTCGCCCGGCGTGCTGTCGGGCAACACGGTGCAGGCACCGGTGCACGTCCCGGTCAACGCCTGCGGCAACACCGTGAACGTGGTCGGTCTGTTCAACCCGGCGACGGGCAACGGCTGCGGCAATCAGGGCGGCGGCGGTTCGTCCGGCGACGGCCACGGCGGTCACGGCAGCGGGTCGCACACGGGAGGTCACAGCAGTGACTCGCCGGGTGTCGGCTCGGGCAACCACGTGGAGGCGCCGGTCGAGGTCCCGGTCAACATCTGCGGAAACAGCGTGAACGTGGGCGGCGTCGGCAACGCCGCGGTCGGCAACGCGTGCGGGAACGGCTCCGGCGGCGGCCACCCGGGCACGCCGCCCGGTGGTGGCCATGAGACGCCGCCCGGTGGTGGCGACGAAACGCCGCCCGGTGGTGGCGAGACACCGCCGACGAATCCGCCCGGTCAGCCGGGGAATCCGGGCAACCCGGGGGAGCCGGGGCAACCGGGTCAGCCCGGGGAGCCGGGGCAGCCGGGCACGCCGCCCGGTGGGGGGAACGAGAACCCCGGCGGCAATCCGGGCAATCCGGGCACTCCGGGTACGCCGGGTACGCCGGGCGCTCCGGGTGGCGGTCAGTCGGGGCCGGGCGCGCAGTCTGTCGCCGAGCCGCAGGGCGCGGCGCAGCTCGCCCACACCGGCAGTGACCTGCCGCTGGGCATGCTCGTGCCCGCGGGCGCGACGGCGCTGCTGGGCGGCGCGCTGCTCTACCGCAGGGCGCGCGCGGCAGCGTGAGTCGCGGCACGCCGGACGCTGAGCCACCGGGTTCCAGGGGGCGGGCACGGAACGGAGCGGGTCCCGCCGGTGCGGGGCCCGCTCCGTTTCAGTCGCCTCCGTTCACCACGTGGCGCGCACCTGGCGAATGATCCGTCGGCGCAGCCGCACTCTGCGGCTGCCGTCGGGATGCAGACTCAGGCGGTCCAGCTCCCAGTGTCCGTACTCCGCGTGGTCCGTCAGCAAGCGTGTCGTTTCCTTGCGGGAGACCCCGCGCGGTACGTACACGTCGACAAATTCGTATTCCGGCATCGCATCTATTGTGCGGGCAGCGGCCCGGTACGGATAGCGTCTGCACTATGTCTGATGCTGCGCAGCCCACCGCTGCCGAGGTACGCGCCGCCGCCGAGGCGGTCAAGACCGCGCTCGACCGCCACCTGGCCGCGGTCGAGCGCAGGACGGGTGAGGACGACCCGGCCGTTTACGAGGCGTTCAACGAACTGGCCGCCGCGGCCGAGGAGTACGACGAACTGCTCTACGACCGGTACGACGAGGTCACACCGTTCGAGATTCCCGGTACGGAGGACAGCCTGCCCCCGTACACGGGCCCCGAGGAGCCGAACGCGCTGAGCGTGCTGATCCGCCGGGACTACGCGGTGGTGGAGCCGCAGCGCCTGCTGGCACAGGCACAGCGCATCGAGGCGGTGGAGGACGACGGCGTGGAGACCACGGCCTCGGGCACGGTGCACGGTGCCCTCGGTCTGCTCTTCGGTGAGTTCGAACCGGACGAGATCGCCTCCCGGCACAAGGAGTTCGGACTGGAGGAGGGCGACTCCACGCTGTGGGTGACGGCGGCGGACGAGCCGGCCGAACCGGGTGAATGGCTGGAGGCGCCCTTCGAGCAGGCCGACGCGCAGCGCGTGGTCTGCCGCTTCGACGTCAGCGCCGTCTTCGACGACGAGGCGGACGACGACGGGATCGAGGACGGCCTCGCCCCCCGCCGCGGGCTCGCCGGGGACCCGGACGACGACGCGGACCTCGACGACGAGGACCTGGACGACGGCGACCTGGACGACGAGGACCTGGAGCGGCTGGACGCGGACCGCTGAACCGGGGACGCCGGACCAGATGAACCGAGGGCGCCGGACCGGATGAACCGCGGACGCCGCGGCGGGTGAACCGAGGACGCCGGACCGGATGAACCAAGGACGCCGCGGCGGGTGAACCGAGGGCGCCGGACCGGATGAACCAAGGACGCCGCGACGGAACCTGATGGCGGCCACCGGAGCTCCGGTGGCCGCCACACTTGTCGGCGGCCGTGCGCGGTGTGCGGGCTGCTGCGCGCGGTGTGCGGGCGACTGTGCGTGACGGGCGGGGCCGAGCGCGGCCTGCGGGCGGCCGCGCGTGCTGTGCGGGCGGTCGTGCGCGCGGGCCGGCCGCGCCCGTGGCCGCGGTCAGCCGGCCGCCGGGACCTGCGTTCTGAGCAGGGCCGGCAGGCGGGTCGTCCGGGGCTTCTGGGGGAGCTCCGCCACGGCCCGGGGCAGGGCCTGCTCCACGCCGTGGACGACCGACAGATGGCGTGCGGCCCGGCCGAAGGCCGTGTACACCCAGGGGCGGGTCAGGGCTCCCGCCGCGTCGCCCGGCAGGACGACGACCGCCGCGGGCCAGCGGTGCCCCACCGCCTGGTGCGCGGTGACCGCCCAGCCGTGCCGCACCGTCCGCTCCACCCGCTCCCTGGGTACGACGACGGCCTCCCCGGCGCACTCCAGATGCAGCCCGTCGGCGTCGGCCTTCACCACCCGGCCCGGCGCCGTACGCCCGGGGGCGGCCGAGTACACGATCCGGTCGCCCGGGTCGAAGCCGCCGAAGCGGCCCGGGCCCGGGTTGAGCCGGTCCTTGAGCGCGGCGTTCAGCGCGCGGGTGCCGGCCGCGCCGCCGTGCCCCGGTGTGATCACCTGGGTCTGCTCGGCCGGGATGCCGATCGCCCGGGGCACCGAGTCCGCGACGAGCTGCACGGTCCGGTGCACGGCCTCCCCGGCGTCCCGCACCGGGACGATGACGACCTCCTTGCCCGGCGCCTCGACCTGGTTCAGCTCGCCGATGCCGATGCCCGAGACCAGCTCGCCGAGCGGCCCCGGGTCCGGGGTGCGCGAGGCGATCTGCGGGCCGACGCGGGCGGCGAGCAGGTCGGCGAAGACCCGGCCGGGCCCGGCGGACCACAGCACCCCCGGGTCCCCGCTCAGCACCAGCCGGGCACCGTCGGGCAGCGACTCGGCGAGCACGGCCGCCGCCTCGACGTCGAGCTGGGGCGCGTCCGGCAGGATCAGCAGGTCGAGCGCGAGGGCGCCCTCCGGGTCCCGGCCCGGCCCCTCCGTACCGGAGAGCAGACCGGCGACGGTGGCGACGGCCTCGGCCGCGGCCTCGCGCGGGGCCGTGAGCAGCGCGGCGAAGCGGTCGCGGCCGTCCGCGGTGTGCGCGGCCGCGTAGGCCCGCAGTCCCGCGGCGCGGGCCGCGGTCAGCAGCTCCGCCGGTTCCGCGCGCGCGGCCTCGCCGCCCGTGTGCAGTACGAGCCCGTGGTCCGCGACGGCGCGGAACAGCTCGGCGGCGGAGCGGGACGCCGACGCGACGACGGGCTCCCAGGTGACGGCGGACTCCTTGGCGAGGGAGTTGATCACGCGGGCGAGACCGTCGGCGAGGCTCTCCTCGGCGAGCGCGTACCGCTCCAGGCCGATCAGGACGCGGACCGGGCGCTCCTCGCCGTCCTCCGAGTCGTCCTGCGCCCTGGAGGGGGAAGGGGAGGCGGGCGCCGTCGCTTCGAGAGCGTCCTGGAAGACCAGGGCCTCGCCCTCGGCGACGGTGTCCTGCACGGCCGCGTCCGGGTCGGGCACCGACCGCTGGGCCAGCGCCGCCGTGAGCGCCGGGGCCTCGAGGGCCGTGTGTCCGGCGAGGGCCGCCTGCTCCAGGAGCCACACCGTGACCGCCCGGCCGCGCCGCTCGTCGTCAGGGCGGCACTCCGCGCCGAGCAGCGCCCGCGCGAATCCGTCGGCCTGCTCGGGCCGCACCCCGGCGACCCGCAGCAACTGCCAGGGATCCGCGCGCAGTTCGGCGTCGGCGCCCTCGCCGAGCACGGCGGCGGCCTGCGGCGCCAGCGCCTCGGGGGCGCCGCCCTCCGCCAGGACGGCCCGCACGGCGCCGACCGTCTCGGCGGCGGGCGCGCTCGCCGCCGGTGCCACGGGCTCGGGGCGGCGCACGGGCTCGGGGGCCGACCTGCGCGGCGCCGGCGCCGGCTCGGTGAACGCCGTGGCCACCGGCTTCTCGCCGCTCTCCACCGCGCGCACCGCGGCCAGCAGGTCGGCGGCCGTCCCGCTGAGCTTGCCGCCGGCCGCGATCGGCCCCTGCTTCCCGGCCTTGCGCCGCTCGATCCGCTCCCGCAGCTCGCGCTGGGCCGCCAGCTCGGCCTCGGCCTCGGACAGCTCGGCCGCGCCTTCCGCGTCGCCCGCGCCCTCGGTACCCCCCGCGCCCTCGGTACCGTCCGTGCCCTCCGTACCGTCCGTGCCCTCCGTACTCTCCTGGCCGTCCCTTGCGTCGGAGTCCGGCGTGTCCGTGTCCGATGCGTCCGTGTCCGCGGCTCCCTCCGCCGGGGGCGCGGTGTCGTCGGCGGCGCCGTCCCGTGAGCCCGCGCCCGGGGTCCCCGGCTCGGCTTCCTCCGTGGTCTCGGGCTCCGTGGTCACAGCGTGCTCCAGTCGTGATCGGGATAGTGGTGCACCGGTGCCGACACGTCGTCGAGCGCCCGGCAGATCTCGTCAGGAAGACTAAGGGTCTCCACTGACAACGCCTCCGTGAGCTGGTGCAGGTTGCGCGGGCCGATGACCGGGGCGGCGACCCCCGGCCGGTCGCGGACCCAGGCCAGGGCGACCTGGAGCGGGGTCACGGCGAGCCCGTCGGCGGCGGTCGCCACCGCGTCGACGATGTGCCCGGCCGCCTCGTCCAGGTACGGCGCGACGAAGGGCGCCAGCGTCTCCGAGCCGCCCCGGGAGTCGGCGGGCGTGCCGTGCCGGTACTTGCCGGTGAGCACGCCGCGGCCGAGCGGTGAGGAGGGCAGCAGCCCGACCCCCAGATCGAGGGCGGCGGGCAGCACCTCGCGCTCCACCCCGCGCTGGAGCAGGGAGTACTCGAGCTGCGTACCGGCGATACGGGTGCGGGTGCCCGGGGCGGCGAGCTGCCAGGTGGCGGCCTTGGCGAGCTGCCAGCCGCAGAAGTCGGACACGCCCGCGTACCGCGCGCGGCCGCTGCTGACCGCCAGGTCCAGCGCGTGCAGGGTCTCGTCCAGCGGGGTCAGCGGGTCGAAGGCGTGCACGTGCCACAGGTCCACGTAGTCGGTGCCGAGGCGCTTGAGCGAGGCGTCGAGGGCGGACAGCAGGTGCCCGCGCGAGCCGTCGAAGCGCCGGTCCGGGTCCGGCACGCTCCCCGCCTTGGTCGAGATGACCAGGTCGCGCCTCGGCACCAGGGCTTCTATGAGCTGTCCCAGCACGTACTCGGCCTCGCCGTCCCCGTACACGTCCGCGGTGTCGACGAGGGTCCCGCCCGCTTCCCAGAACGCCTTCAACAGGTCCGCGGCGTCGTGCTCGTCGGTGTCCCGGCCCCACGTCAGGGTGCCGAGTCCGATCCGGGACACGCGCAGGCCGGTACGGCCGAGATGCCTCTGCTCCATGAACGCCGAGATTACTGGCCTGAACTCGCCGCGTCGTGACCCTGTGGACAACCGGCGCGACGCGGTCCTGAACCCGTCCCTGCCGCCGCGCCGGACGGCGCGCTAGTGTCTGCGGCGGAAGCGACGTTACTGATCGGTAAGGGGTATCGGCCATGCAGCTCGGGATCAACCTCGGCTACTGGGGCGCGGGAATGGACGCGGACAATCTCGCCGTGGCCCAGGAGGCCGACCGGCTGGGATACGCCGTCTGCTGGGCGGCCGAGGCGTACGGCTCCGACGCGGCGACCGTGCTGAGCTGGGTCGCCGCGCAGACCGAGCGCATCGACGTCGGCTCGGCCATCTTCCAGATCCCCGCCCGCCAGCCCGCGATGACGGCGATGACCGCCGCGACCCTGGATTCGCTCTCCGGCGGCCGGTTCCGCCTCGGCCTCGGCGTCTCGGGCCCGCAGGTCTCCGAGGGCTGGTACGGGGTGAAGTTCGACAAGCCGCTGGCCCGCACCCGCGAGTACGTGGAGATCGTCCGCCGGGCGATGAGCCGTGAGCGCTTGTCCTACGAGGGCGAGCACTGGACGCTGCCGCTGCCGGACGGTCCCGGCAAGCCCATCAAGCTGACCGTGCACCCGCAGCGCGAGCACATCCCGCTGTACATCGCCGCGATCGGCCCGAAGAACCTGGAGCAGACCGGCGAGATCGCCGACGGCGCCCTGCTGATCTTCCCCTCGGCCGAGCACCTGGAGGACACCGCGGTCCGGCATCTGCGCGCGGGCCGGGAGAGGGCCGGCCGCACCATGGAGGGCTTCGACGTCTGCCCGACGCTGCCGCTCGCGGTCGGCGAGGACAAGGACCTGGCCGCGCTCGCCGACACCTTCCGCCCGTACACGGCCCTGTACGTGGGCGGCATGGGCAGCCGCAAGCAGAACTTCTACAACCGGCTCGCCCAGCGCATGGGGTACGAGAAGGAGGCCGCCGAGATCCAGGACAAGTACCTGTCCGGTGACAAGGAGGGCGCGGCCGCCGCCGTACCGCACGAGCTGATCGACCGGACGACGCTGCTGGGTTCCGTGGACCGCGTCGCGGACCGGATGAACGCCTACGCGGCGGCCGGGGTCACCACGCTCACGCTGGCACCCGCGGGCTTCACGCTGGAGGAGCGGATCGCCTCGCTGCGGGCCGGGTCCGAGGCCCTGGAACGGGCCGGACTCGCGTGACGCACAGCCCGTGAGGACGCCGGGCGGGGGAGGTTTTCGCGGCCGTGGTGGGGGCTCGGGGGTCTTCCCCGCCACGGCCGTCACCGGGACAACGCCTCACCCGCCCCGTCGGTTACGCCCTGGAGGCGTCCCGCCGCAACCCGGTCCTCCGCCGTTCGGCCGAGTTGTCCGGCGCAGGTGTTGCCGCCCCGCCCCGGCCGCCTTTGACTCGTTCTTTGCGACAGCCGTGCGCAGAGAGGTGGGCAGTGATGCTTTCGGCCAGGAGTCTCTTCAGGGAAATCCTCGACAACGACGAGTCGTTCCGGCTCTTCTGCTCCATCGCCGCCGGCGGCGAGTCGCAGGGCGGCTGGGAGAACGGGCGCATCGCCGCGCTGGTGCCCGCGAGCCAGCGCGCGCTCGCGCCCCGGATCGCCCGGCACGGCGCCGACGAGGACAAGCACGGGCGGATCTTCCACGCACTGCTGAAGAAGCGCGGTCTGCGGCCCGTCGAGGTACCTCCCGAGACCGACTACACGATGCTCCTGGAGCGGCACGGGATCGGGCTCCCCCACGACAGGCTCCGGGCCGACCGGCCGCTCACCGTCCAGGACATCGTCACCTACCTCGCGCACAGCAGGGTCACCGAACAGCGCGCCGCCGAACAGATGGAACTGCTGCGCAAGCACTTCGGCGACGACCCCGGCATCGGCCGCGCGGTCCGGATGATCTCCCGGGACGAGGACAACCACCTCGCCTACTGCCACGAGGAACTGCTGCGCTTCGCGTACGCGGGACACGGCCGCGACATCCAGCGGACGCTGCGGGCGTGCGCGCTCGCCGAGATCCGGGTCTACCGGGACGTCAGCCTCGCGGTCATGGACCACATGGGACGCATCCTCGGCTGGACGGGGGCCAGGGCGGCCCTGCTCGCCGCGGGCATCCACGCCGTGTACGCCTACGAGCGGCTGGGCGGCTGGCGGCGGATGGTCTCCCTGGAGATGCCCGAGCGCCGTGACGCCCTGGGAGGGCCGGCCACGACGGCCCCCGAGTTCGCCTGAGACCGCCTTCGCCCGCCACCTGAGTCCGCCTGACACCCCGCCTCCCCGAAGGGCGTGGCCTCAGAGCCACCCTCGCCGCTTGAACAGGCGGTAGAGCACGACCTCCAGGACCGCCATGAGCGAGATCGCCGCCGGGTACGACCAGATCCAGTGCAGCTCCGGCATGTGGTCGAAGTTCATGCCGTAGATGCCCGCGATCATGGTCGGGACCGCGGCCATGGCCGCCCAGGCGGAGATCTTCCGCATGTCGTCGTTCTGCCGGACGCTCATCTGCGCCAGGTGCGCGGAGAGGATGTCGGACACCAGCCGGTCCAGGCCTTCCACCGACTCGTTCACCCGGGTCAGATGGTCGTTGACGTCGCGGAAGAAGGGATGCGCGTCGGCGTCCACGAAGGGCACCCCGGGGCCGAGCGTGCCGGTGCCCGCGAGCCGGGCCAGCGGCAGCGCCAGCGGCCCCGTCGCCCTGCGGAACTCCAGGACCTGCCGCTTGAAGGTGTAGATCCGGGACGCCGTGTGCCGGGAACCGCCGGCGGCCGGGGAGAAGACCTCCGTCTCCAGCTCCTCCAGGTCCGTCTGGAGTTCGGTCGCGACGTCCAGATAGTGGTCGACCGTCGCGTCCGCGATCGCGTACAGCACGGTCGTGGGGCCCTGCCGGAGCATGTCCGGGTGCTGCTCCAGGCGCTTGCGCACCCCGCTCAGCGACGAGCCCTCGCCGTGGCGCACGGTGACCACGAAGGAGTCGCCGAGGAAGATCATCACCTCGCCGGAGGAGACGGTGTCGCTGTCCGGCTCGTACGTCACCGGCTTCAGGACCATGAACAGCGAGTCGTCGTACACCTCGAGCTTGGGCCGCTGGTGCGCCTTCAAGGCGTCCTCGACGGCCAGCGGATGCAGCCCGAACTCCCGGGTGACGTGGTCGAACTCGTCCTCCGTCGGCTCGTGCAGGCCGATCCAGAGGAAGGCGTCGTCCTCGGCGCGCGCCTTCTCCAGCGCGTCGGACAGGTCCTCCGAACTCCCCGAACGGTGGCCGCCCCGGTAGATGGCACAGTCGGCGATCACAGAACGTGTTCCCCTTTCGTCCGCCCGCGGACCATGGCCGGGAGCAGCCTAGGCTGGGCGGCATGCCCACGCTGATCCTCGTCCGGCACGGACGCTCCACCGCCAACACCGCGGGCCTCCTCGCCGGCTGGACCCCCGGTGTCGCCCTCGACGAGCGCGGCGCCGCACAGGCCGCCGCCCTGCCCGGCAGGCTCGCCGGGCTGCCCCTCGCCGAGGTCGTCACCAGTCCGCTCCAGCGCTGCCAGGAGACCGTCGCGCCGCTGCTCGACGCCCGCCCCGGCCTGGTCCCGCACACCGACGACCGCATCGGGGAGTGCCACTACGGCGACTGGTCCGGCCGCAAGCTCGCCGAGCTGAACGACGAGCCGCTGATGCAGGTCGTGCAGGCGCACCCGTCCGCGGCGGCGTTCCCGGGCGGCGAGTCGATGCGGGCCATGCAGACCCGGGCCGCGGAGGCCGTACGCGAGTGGAACGCGCGCGTGGAGCGCGAGCACGGCGGTGACGCGGTGTATCTGATGTGTTCGCACGGCGACATCATCAAGTCGCTCGTGGCGGACGCACTCGGACTTCATCTCGACCTCTTCCAGCGGATCTCTGTGGAACCGTGTTCCATCACCGCGATCCGTTACACACGAATGCGGCCGTTTCTCGTTCGCCTCGGCGACACCGGTGATTTCGCCTCGCTGGCGCCGCGGGAGGAGTCCGCGGGCGGCGACGCCCCGGTCGGGGGCGGTGCGGGCGCACCGTGATCGTCGGCCGCAGTAGGGTGAAGCGGTCCAAGCGGCGCAGCAGTTGTCAGCAACCGATGCGGACCGGTGACGGCCGAGACCCGGCCGCCCGGCCCCGATCCAATGGAGACAGGACGTGTCCCGTCAGGTGTTCCTCTACGACCCACCGGACCGCTTCGTGGCCGGTACGGTCGGGCTGCCCGGACGCCGTACCTTCTTCCTCCAGGCCACCGCGGGCCCCCGGGTGACCAGCGTGGCCCTGGAGAAGACCCAGGTGGCCGCGCTCGCCGAGCGCATGGAAGAACTGCTCGACGAGGTCGTACGGCGGACCGGCGGCAGCGCGCCGGTACCGGCCGTGGCCTCCGCCGAGGTCGCGGACACCGCCCCGCTGGACACCCCGGTGGAGGAGGAGTTCCGCGTCGGCACCATGGCACTGGCCTGGGACGGCGACGAGCAGCGGATGATCGTCGAGGCGCAGGCGCTGGTCGAGCTGGACGCGGAATCCGAGGAGGACCTCGCCGAGGCCGAGGAGCGGCTGCTCCAGGACGAGGAGAACGGTCCGCCGATGCTCCGGGTCCGCCTCACCGGCGCGCAGGCCAGGGCCTTCGCCAAGCGCGCCCTCGACGTCGTCAACGCGGGCCGGCCGCCGTGCCCGCTGTGCAGCCTGCCGCTCGACCCGGAGGGACACGTATGTCCGCGCCAGAACGGATACCGCCGCGGAGCGTGACCACCGCCGAACTGCTCGCCGAGGGCGAGCTGACGGTGAGCGGACAGATCCGTGAGGCGTCGAACGCCGTGCTGTACTGCTCCGTCTCCCACGAGGGCCGCGAGGCGCACTGCGTCTACAAACCGGTCGCCGGGGAGCGGCCCCTGTGGGACTTCCCCGACGGCACGCTCGCGCAGCGCGAGGTCGCGGCCTACGAGGTCTCCGAGGCGACCGGCTGGGGCCTGGTGCCGCCGACCGTGCTGCGTGACGGGCCGTACGGCGAGGGCATGTGCCAGCTGTGGATCGAGGGCGAGCCCGAGACCGAACTGCTCGCCCTGGTGGACGACGAGGAACCCGCGGAGGGCTGGAAGGCCATCGGGTTCGCCGAGGTCGGCGAGGGGCGCACGGCGCTCCTCGTGCACGCCGACGACGCGCGGCTGCGGCGGCTCGCCGTGCTCGACGCCGTGATCAACAACGCCGACCGCAAGGGCGGGCACCTGCTGCCCGGCGGCGGGGGCCGGCTCTACGGCATCGACCACGGCGTCACCTTCAACGCCGAGAACAAGCTGCGGACGCTGCTGTGGGGCTGGGCGGGCGAGCCGCTGACCACGGAGGCGGTCGAGGTTCTCACCGGCCTGCGGGACGGACTGGCCCCCGACGCCCCGCTCGCCACCCGCCTGGCCGAACTGATCACGCCCGCCGAGGTGGACGCCACCCGCACCCGCGTGGCGGCGATGCTCACCTCCGGCAGACACCCCGAACCGACCGGCGAGTGGCCGGCCATCCCGTGGCCACCGGTGTGAGTCCACGGCTGGGGACCGGACGGCCGGGGGCGGCCGACACGGCGGGGCATCTTGCCGGACGAGACGGGTATCCCGCCAGGCGGGACGGCGTCGTGCTGTCGCGGCTCGGGGCCGGACAGCCGCGGGCGGACGCCTTGGCGGGGCGTCCGGCGCCCGGCCTCCGGGCCGGATCGCGGGCGTCCGTGCTGGACCGGGAATCCCGTGCCACGGGGGCGGCGTCCTGACTGGCGGGACGGGCGTCTTGCCGTACGGGATCAGCGTCGTGCCGGGCGGGCCGGGCGTCGTGCCGGCGTGGTTGCCGGAGGGGCGGCTCGTCCGTCTCATGCGGTTCTGTGGGCCCCTGCGGTCCGGTCGGGGCGGTGGGCCCCTGCGGGCCGGTGGCCCGCACGGCCGGGCCTCAGCACACCGGCAGGTTTCGCGCAAGGCGGCCTTCTCGGCCATCAGGGCCGGTCCGGTTCGTATACGGAACATCCGTCCGGTTAGGCTCAAGACATGTATGCCTGGCCCGCTTCTGAGGTCCCCGCCCTGCCCGGTCAGGGCCGCGACCTGAGGATCCACGACACCGCGACCGGTGGGCTCGTCACCCTCGACCCCGGTCCCGTCGCCCGTATCTACGTATGCGGCATCACGCCGTACGACGCCACCCACCTGGGTCACGCGGCGACCTACAACGCGTTCGACCTCGTGCAGCGCGTGTGGCTCGACACCAAGCGGCAGGTTCACTACGTCCAGAACGTCACCGACATCGACGACCCGCTCCTGGAGCGGGCCGAGCGCGACGGCGTCGACTGGGAGCGGCTCGCCGAGCAGGAGACCGCCCTCTTCCGCGAGGACATGACCGCCCTCAGGATGCTGCCCCCGAAGCACTACATCGGCGCCGTCGAGGCGATACCGGGCATCGTCCCGCTGGTCGAGCGGCTGCGCGACGCCGGCGCCGCGTACGAGCTCGACGGCGACATCTACTTCTCCGTGGAGTCCGACCCGCACTTCGGGCACGTCTCCCACCTGGACGCGGCCGCGATGCGGCTGCTGTCCGCCGAGCGCGGCGGCGACCCGGACCGGCCGGGCAAGAAGAACCCGCTCGACCCGATGCTCTGGCTGGCCGCCCGCGAGGGCGAGCCGAGCTGGGACGGCGGCTCGCTCGGCCGCGGCCGGCCCGGCTGGCACATCGAGTGCGTGGCCATCGCCCTCGACCACCTCGGCATGGGCTTCGACGTCCAGGGCGGCGGCTCCGACCTCGCCTTCCCGCACCACGAGATGGGCGCTTCCCACGCCCAGGTGCTGACCGGCGAGTTCCCCATGGCCAAGGCGTACGTGCACGCCGGCATGGTCGCCCTCGACGGGGAGAAGATGTCGAAGTCCAAGGGCAACCTGGTCTTCGTCTCCCGGCTCCGGCACGACGGCGTGGACCCGGCGGCCGTCCGGCTCGCCCTGCACTCCCGCCACTACCGGTCCGACTGGGAGTACACGGACGCCGTGCTCGCCGAGGCCGTCGCCCGCCTCGGCACCTGGCGCGCCGCGGTGTCCCGCCCGGACGGACCGCCCGCGGACGAACTCGTCGAGGAGATCCGTACCGCCCTCGCGAGCGACCTGGACGCGCCGGCCGCGCTGGCCGCCGTGGACCGCTGGGCCGCCCTTCAGAACGAGCACGGCGGCACGGACGAGGGCGCCCCCGGCCTGGTGTCGCGCGCCGTGGACGCGCTGCTGGGCGTGGCCCTCTGAGCTGATCCGGCGACAGCCGGACCGCGGAACACAGGAGCGGGGCGCTCCCTCCCGGAGGGGAGGAGGCGCCCCGCGTTTCTCTCGCCGGTGTCACTGACGTGCTTGTCGCTGAAGCGCTTGTCGTTGACGTGCTGTGCACTGCCGTGCTGTTCGGTTCTCTGCCGGTCACGGACCGACGGTCAGAGGAACTTCTGCACCCGGACGCTGCGCAGGATCGTCGGGGACTGGCTGTCCCAGATACCGATGACCTGGTGACCGAAGGCGAAGGCTTCCTGGATCTCGTCGTGCGCCTGCGGGGTCGGGTTGTTGAGAACCCGCAGCTGGTTGTGGATCCGCAGGAAGATCTGCCGCGGCTGGCCCGGAAGCGGGTGCACGATGTCGATGTAGCCGTTCGCCTGGCCGGCGACCAGCTGACGCGTCGAGACCTGCTGCACCGCCTGCTGGGTGACCTGCTGGAGGTGCTGCTGGACCTGCTCCTCCTGCTGGTCCTGCTGCTGACCGTAACCCTGCTGCTGCCCGTAGCCCTGCTGCTGGCCGTACCCCTGCTGCTGGCCGAGCTGCTGGAGCAGTTGCTGGTAGGGCTGCTGCTGGCCGAGCTGCTGGAGCTGCTCGAGCGACCCGCCCATGCCCATCGGCTGCTGCTGGCCGAACGGCGACTGCTGCTGGCCGAAGGGCGACTGCTGCTGCCCGAAGGGGGACTGCTGCCCGAAGGGCTGCTGCTGCATGCCCTGGCCCTGCTGCTGGTACGGCGACGTGCTCGGGTACTGCTGCCCCTGCTGGCTCATCTGCGGGGTGATGCTCATGCGGGTGCCACCTTCCATCAATGGTTGGTTGCGGTCCGTCGGTCCGTGACGGCCAGATCCTCAGCCCGTGATCACCAGGCCGACGACCTCGTCGTCCGAGAACCAGACACGGACGTCGGGGTGTCCCCCCGCGAAGGCGGTGTGCACCGCCTGCCGCATCTCGGGGGAGGGGTTGTTGAGGTTGCGCCAGGCGCCGGCCACGAACAGGCGGAGCCTGGGCGGTAGTTCGCGCGGATACGGCAGCAGCTCGTCCCAGTACCGTTCGGCCTGGCCCGAGCCGACCGCGCCCGGCAGCAGATGAGTGACTGCCGCCTTGATGTCGGGCCGGTTGCCGATCCGCTGCGAAGCGGGCCGGCCCGGCGCGTCCTGCTGCGGGGAACCCGTGGCCCGCAGCACCGCGCGGGCCCGCTCCGGGGACATCGGCTGCTGCCCCGCCGCCTTCAGCATGCCCTGAAGGGAGGCCAGTGCGCCGACCACCAGCGGGGAGGCTGAGGAGGTCCCGGAGAATGTGTCCGTGTACCAGGCGATCTCCTCGGGTCCGCCCTGAAGATCGCCGGGCCGGTCCCAGGAGCCGCCGGTGGTCGTGACCTCCCGTCCCCAGCCCTGCGCGTCCACGCGTGCCCCGTAGTTGGAGAACGCCAGGCGCGAGCGGTCCGGGCCGTGGTCGCGGCCGTGCGTACCGGGCGGCGGTGCGCCCGCGCCGACCATGATCGCGCCGGAGGACCGGTTGGAGGGGTTGAAGGGATTGCGCCACCACTCGGGGAATTCGTCGGGGCGGCGCTCGTACCGCGCGTCGTCCAGCGACTCGCCGCCGTTGCCCGCGGCCGCCACCACGACGACGCCCCGGGACGTCGCGTACCGGATCGCCGCCAGGTCGTCCGGCCACCACTCGATCCCGATGTAGCCCCGCTGGTCGTCGCGCCCCTCGAAGTCGAAGCGCGGTCCCGGCCGGTGGAGTTCGATCAGGACGATGTCACCGGGGCCCAGCCGGTCGGCCGCCGCGTGGATCGCGGAGGCGGTGCCGATGCCCTGGAAGGACGCGGCCGCGGTCACCGTGTCCGGGACGATCCCGGTGATGCCGTACTCGTTGCGGTCGCCGCCGATCACACCGATCACGGCGGTGCCGTGGTTGCGCCAGGCCAGGTCGGTCAGCGGGGTGCCCACGACGACGCCGGCCAGCTTGGCGGCCAGGTCCTCGTGGCCGAGCTGCCAGGCGCCCTCCACGTCGATCACCGTCACGCCGTGCCCCGCGCCGCCGGGCCGCTGCCAGGCCCACTGCGCGTCGATGCCCTCGGGCGCCGGACGCAGATAGCCCTGGCGGCCGCTGAAGTCGGGCGTCACCGGAGCGCCCTCCTTCAGCCGTCCGTTCTCGTCCCCGCTCTGCCCGATCGGCCCCAGCGAGGCGGGCACCGCGCCCGGCTTCACATACGCCGTGTCGATCTCCGGCAGCGCCGCGATCCGGGCCCGTAACTCCTGCGCGCGGCTCTGGACGCCGCGCACCCGGTAGTACAGCGCGAGCTCGGGTGAGCTCTCCGCGCCCGCGGACGAGGACTGCTGGAGCCGCTCCTCGCTGCCGAACAGCGGTTCCAGGGCGAGCTGTTCGTCGGTGAGGAACATGTTGAGGGCCGATACGTCCGACCCCGCCGCCGAGCGGACACCCTCCGTGCCGGCCCTCAGCCGAGCCTCGGGGCGCGCCACGACGATCAGTTCCGGTTCGGCTCCTCGGTAGGTGAATCCCGCTCCGTCGGGTCCCGGACCGGACGCTCCCGGGCCTTGCGTCGGCTGTACCTGGTCGGTCATCGGGTACCGCTCCCTTCGGTCCGTGCGGGTGCTCGGAACAGCGGCATGACGGGGTGCCATGTCCCGTCCCCGGGCCGCGTCTTCGGGGCCCAACCTGGCACGCCCACGGCGACTCGTCCACCCCACATCGGCCAACTTGGTTTAGGAACAAGTTGAAAGGGGAACCCCGTGCAATCCGACCTGAAACGAGTGTCACGTAGCATTCCGGCCAAAGGCTGCGAGATACGCAGGATGCGAGAACGCCACAGGGCGATGCGCAGGGCACACGAACGCCGAGGGGCGGTGCGCCGCGTGCGCACCGCCCCTTCATGTCCGGCACAGGCCGTCAGTCCTCCGGAGAGTCGGGCCCCTCCGCCGGGTCGTCGCCCTTGGCGTCGTCCTTTGCGTCGTCGTCCCCGGCCGCGGGGCCGGGCTCCGGACGCTGCGGCTTGGGCGGCCGGGTCCGGCCGCTGGGCGCGTCCCGCAGGAACGTGGGGGAGTCACCGCTCTCCGTCGCGTGCCCGCCGGCCTGGGCCGCGGGGCCGCCGCCGTCCCTGCGCCGCAGATAACGCTCGAACTCCCGGGCGATCGCCTCGCCCGACGCCTCCGGCAGCTCGGCGGTGTCCCGGGCCTCCTCCAGCGTCTGCACGTACTCGGCGACCTCGCTGTCCTCCGCGGCGAGCTGGTCCACGCCCAACTGCCAGGCACGCGCGTCCTCCGGCAGCTCGCCCAGCGGAATGCGCAGGTCGATCAGGTCCTCGAGACGGTTGAGGAGGGCCAGCGTCGCCTTCGGGTTCGGCGGCTGCGACACGTAGTGCGGGACCGCCGCCCACAGCGACACCGCGGGCACGCCCGCGTGCGTGCACGCCTCCTGGAGGATGCCGACGATGCCCGTCGGGCCCTCGTACTTGGTCTCCTCCAGGTCCATGGTGCGGGCCAGGTCCGGATCGGACGTCACCCCGCTGACCGGGACCGGGCGGGTGTGCGGGGTGTCGCCGAGCAGCGCGCCCAGGATCACCACCAGCTCCACGCCCAGTTCGTGCGCAAAGCCCAGCAGCTCGTTGCAGAACGAGCGCCAGCGCATCGACGGCTCGATGCCCCGGACCAGCACCAGGTCGCGCGGCTTCTCGCCGCCGACGCGGACCACCGACAGACGCGTCGTCGGCCAAGTGATCTTGCGTACGCCGCTGTCCAGCCACACGGTGGGACGGTTGACCTGGAAGTCGTAGTAGTCCTCGGCGTCGAGCGCCGCGAACACCTCGCCCTTCCACTCCCTGTCCAGATGCGCGACCGCGGCCGATGCCGCGTCCCCGGCGTCGTTCCAGCCCTCGAACGCGGCCACCATGACCGGGTCGATCAGCTCGGGAACCCCCTCGAGCTCGATCACCCAGCGCCTCCTTCCGACGTGCCCTCGCGTACGTCCCAACCTTACGGCGTGCGCAGGGGGCGCCCGCAGCCCCCTTGCACGGGGGAGTGAACGGATCACTGCCCCGTGAGGCGGGCCCACACACGTGAGGGGCGGCCCCTCCGGGAGCCGCCCCTCACCTGCCCGTACCCGCTCGGCGGGCCGGCTCCTACTTCTTGTCGAGCAGGTCCTGCACCTTGCCGCGGACCTCGTCCGTGGCGAGGCCGCGGATCGTCAGCGTCGTACGGCGGCGCAGCACGTCGTCCGCCGTCTCGGCCCACTCGTGGTCACGGGCGTACACCACCTGCGCCCAGATCTCCGGGGCGTCGGGGTGCACGCGCTCGCCGAGCTCCGGGTTCTCGTTCGCCAGGCGGGCGATGTCGAAGGCCAGCGAACCGTAGTGGGTGGCCAGGTGCTTGGCGGTGTCGGCGCCCATCCGCGGGCCGGGCGCCGGAGCGTCGACCAGCAGCCGGTGCGCGACCGCGCGCGGGTTGGCGACACCGGGCAGCGGCAGCTTCTTCGGCAGTTCCCTGATCGGCTCGAAGTCGTCGCCGAGCGGCCGGCCCGGCAGCGTCTCCAGCTTCTGCATGACCGTACGGCCGATGTGCCGGAAGGTGGTCCACTTGCCGCCCGCGACGGACAGCATGCCGCCGCGGCCCTCGGTGACGACCGTCTCGCGCTTGGCCTTCGAGGTGTCACCGGGACCGCCCGGCAGCACCCGCAGACCCGCGAACGCGTACGTGATCAGGTCACGGGACAGCTGCTGGTCGCGGATGGAGAAGGCGGCCTCGTCCAGGATCTGGGCGGTGTCCTTCTCGGTGACCGCGACCTCGGCCGGGTCGCCCTCGTACTCCTCGTCGGTGGTGCCGAGCAGCAGCATGTCCTCCCAGGGGAGGGCGAAGGTGATGCGGTACTTGTCGATGGGGGTGGCGAGCGCGGCCTTCCAGGGGGAGGTGCGCTTGAGGACCAGGTGCGCGCCCTTGGACAGCCGGATCGACGGCGCCGCGTCCGGGTTCTCCATCCGGCGCAGGTGGTCGACCCACGGGCCGGTCGCGTTGAGCACGAGCCGGGCGTCGACCCCGAACTCCGTGCCGTCGGTGCGGTCCTTCAGCTCCGCGCCGGTGACCCGGCCCCGGGTGAAGCGCAGGCCCGTCACCTCGGCGTGGTTGAGCACCACGGCGCCGGAGTCGACGGCCGCGCGGACCGTCATCAGCGCCATCCGCGCGTCGTTCATCTGGTCGTCGCCGTACACGGCCACGGCCTTCAGGTTCTCTGTGCGCAGCTCCGGGACGTCCCGCTGGGCCTTGCCGGGGGAGAGCAGGTGGCCGACGCCGTCGCCGAACGCCGACAGGGCGGAGTAGGCGAAGACGCCCGCGCCGAGCTTCGCCGCGCCGTGCGGCCCGCCCTTGTACACGGGGAGGTAGAAGGTGAGCGGGTTCGCCAGGTGGGGGGCCACCTGGCGGGAGACCGCACGGCGCTCGAAGTGGTTCTCCGCCACCAGCTTCACCGCGCCGGTCTGCAGATAGCGCAGACCGCCGTGGAGCAGCTTGGAGGAGGCGGAGGAGGTGGCGCCGGCGAAGTCGCCGGCGTCGACCAGGGCCACCCGCAGCCCCGACTGCGCGGCATGCCAGGCGGTGGAGATGCCCAGGATGCCGCCGCCGATGACGAGGAGGTCGTACGTCGCCTTGGAGAGCTGCTCCCGGGTCTCGGCGCGGCTCGGGAGGGAGCCGGAGGCCGGGTGCGTACCGAGGGCAGGCACGGACTGCAGGGTGGACTGGCTGGTCATGGAGGGTTGTGCTCCTCGTTCGGTTCTTGTCAGTTCTCGTCGTCTTCGATCCAGCCCATGGTCCGCTCGACGGCCTTGAGCCAGCTCTTGTACTCACGGTCGCGGGTGTCCGCGGCCATGTTGGGGGTCCACTCGGCGGCCCGGCGCCAGTTGGCGCGCAGGTCGTCGGTGCTCGACCAGAAGCCGACGGCCAGGCCGGCGGCGTAGGCGGCGCCGAGGCAGGTGGTCTCGGCGACCATCGGGCGCACCACCGGCGCGTCCAGGAAGTCGGCGAGCGTCTGCATCAGCAGGTTGTTGGAGGTCATGCCGCCGTCGACCTTGAGGGCGGTGAGCTCGACGCCGGAGTCCTTGGTCATGGCGTCCGTGATCTCACGGGTCTGCCAGGCCGTGGCCTCCAGCACGGCGCGCGCGATGTGCGCCTTGGTGACGTACCGGGTCAGACCGGCGATCACACCGCGGGCGTCGGAGCGCCAGTACGGGGCGAACAGGCCGGAGAAGGCCGGTACGAAGTAGGCGCCGCCGTTGTCCTCGACCGAGGACGCGAGCGTCTCGATCTCGGCGGCGGACTTGATCAGGCCCATCTGGTCGCGCATCCACTGCACGAGCGAGCCGGTGACCGCGATCGAGCCCTCCAGGGCGTAGACCGCCTTCTGGTCGCCGATGCGGTAGCCGACCGTGGTCAGCAGGCCGTTGTAGGAGTTGACCGGCTTGTCACCGGTGTTCATCAGCAGGAAGGTGCCGGTGCCGTAGGTGGACTTGGCCTCGCCCTCGGCGAAACAGGTCTGGCCGAACAGGGCCGCCTGCTGGTCGCCGAGCGCCGAGGCGACCGGGATGCCGCCGAGCAGGTCGCCCAGCCGGCCGCCGGTGATCTCGCCGTACACCTCGGCGGAGGAGCGGATCTCGGGCAGCATCTGCGTCGGGACGCCGATGGACTCGCAGATCTTCTCGTCCCACTGCATGGTGTGCAGGTTCATCAGCATCGTGCGGGAGGCGTTGGTGACGTCGGTGACGTGCTTGCCGCCGTTCACCCCGCCCGTCAGGTTCCAGATGACCCAGCTGTCCATGGTGCCGAAGAGGATGTCTCCGGCCTCGGCGCGCTCGCGCAGCCCGTCGACGTTGTCGAGCAGCCAGCGGGCCTTCGGACCCGCGAAGTACGAGGCCAGGGGCAGGCCCGTCTCGCGCCGGAAGCGGTCCTGGCCGACGTTGCGGCCGAGCTCCTTGCAGAGCGCGTCGGTACGGGTGTCCTGCCAGACGATCGCGTTGTGGACGGGCTCGCCGGTGTTCTTGTCCCAGAGCAGCGTGGTCTCACGCTGGTTGGTGATGCCGATGGCCTTGATGTCGTCGCGGGTGATGCCGGCCTTCTCGACCGCCGAGGCGACGACCTCCTGGACGTTGGTCCAGATCTCGGCCGCGTCGTGCTCGACCCAGCCCGGCTTGGGGAAGATCTGCTCGTGCTCCTTCTGGTCGACGGAGACGATGCGGCCGTCCCGGTCGAAGACGATGCAGCGGCTGGACGTGGTGCCCTGGTCGATCGCGGCGATGAACGGGCCGGCGGTGTGTGCGTCGGTCACGGTGTGCTCCTGGAGGTCTCGGGTGGCGTCGGTGCGTGGGGACTGGGTGGTCGGCCGGTGGCTCACTTGAAGGCCACGTTGTACAGGCCGCCGGCTATGGCGCCGCCGATGAGCGGCCCCACCACCGGGATCCAGGCGTAGCCCCAGTCGGAGCCGCCCTTGTTCGGCAGCGGCAGCAGCGCGTGCACGATGCGCGGGCCCAGGTCGCGGACGGGGTTGATGGCGTACCCGGTCGGACCGCCGAGCGAGAGGCCGATGCCCACCACGACGAACGCGGTCACCATGGCGCCGAGGACACCGAGCCCGTTGCCGTCGTTGTTCAGGCCCTGGGTGAGGATGGCGAGCACCAGGACGACGGTCGCGACGATCTCCGTGGCCAGGTTCTGCACGGCGTTGCGGATCTCGGGGCCGGTGGAGAAGACGCCGAGCACGGGGCCTGCGGCGGGCGCGGTCTTCTGGTCGACCAGGCCCTCCTCGACCGGCTGCGCGGCCAGCACCTCGGGGTCGGTGAGGTGGGCGTGGAACTGTCCGTAGTACGTGACCCACACGAGCACGGCGCCGATCATCGCGCCGAGGAGCTGCGAGGCCAGGTACAGCGGCACGTCGCTCCACTTGGTGCCGCCCTCGATGGCGAGACCGATGGTGACCGCCGGGTTGAGGTGCGCGCCGGAGACGCCGCCCGCGAGGTAGGCGCCGGTCAGGACCGCGAAGCCCCACCCGAAGGTGATCGCCACCCAGCCGGCGTTGAACGCCTTCGAGCGCTTCAGGGTGACGGCGGCGCACACGCCGCCGCCGAGCAGGATGAGTACGGCGGTACCGATCGTCTCGCCGATGAAGATGTCGGAGCTGGACACCCGCGACTCCTTTGTCCTTCGTCCAGGGGAAGCCGAACCCCGGGTCCCTCCGGTGGTTCGTGCTCTCGGGAATCGAGAGCGTGGCCGGCCTCTGGCGTTGTCACACTCTAACTCCTATTGCCGTCAGGTGTTCGACAATGCCGACCGATGGACGGGAGTCTTGCTCCGGGTTCACCAGCTCGTCAAGGGTTCTGTAATCGAAACCACGATCGTTATTGATCGGCGCGGGCTATCGATCGAGCTGCCCGGCCGGAGGCGTAAACATGCATGGGGGCCGGGACGCCCCGCGGCGCCCCGGCCCCCGTGCGGGAACCGCCCGGCTCCCGGCCTCAAGAATCCGTGGTTCAGAACCGCCCCGCGCCCAGGTCCCGCGACACCGCGCGGGCACAGTCACGGACCGCCGCGATCAGCTCGGGACGCACCTCGCCGTCCCGGCAGAACCGCTCCACCGCCCCGGTGATGCCCACCGCGCCGACCGGCATCCGCCGCCGGTCGTGGATGGGCGCGGCGAGGGAGGCGACACCCGTCCAGGTCTCCTCGACGTCGGCCGCGTACCCCCGGGCCCGGGTCAGGTCCAGGACGCCCTCGAAGTCCTCCAGGTCCGCGACCGTACGGGGCGTGAACACCTTGCGCTCGGCCTCCAGGGCCTCGCTGTGCGCCACCGGGTCGTACGCCGTGAGGACCTTGCCGAGCGCCGTGGAGTGCAGCGGCTGCATGGCCCCCACCTCCAGCACCTGGCGGCTGTCGTCCGGACGGAAGACGTGGTGCACGATCAGCACCCCCTGCTGGTGCAGCACCCCGAGATAGACGCTCTCGCCGCTGGAGCGCGCCAGGTCGTCCGTCCACACCAGGGCCCGCGCCCGCAGCTCGTGCACATCGAGATAGGTGGTGCCCAGGCGCAGCAGCTCCGCGCCGAGCTGGTAGCGCCCCGACGCCTGGTCCTGCTCGACGAAGCCCTCCTGCTGGAGGGTGCGCAGTATGCCGTGGGCCGTGCCCTTGGCGAGGCCCAGCGACGAGGCGATGTCCGACAGGCCGAGCCGCCGTTCCCCGCCCGCGAGCAGCCGCAGCATCGCGGCCGCCCGTTCGAGCGACTGGATGTTCCGTGCCATCGCCGTCCTGCCCTCCGTCCCCATCAGCCGCCGGCGAGCGTCCTCACTGCCGCCGTTCGGCAATGTCGAACACTACCGGTCGTTGCCGACCCACCGCTAATGGTGGTCGGCGCGTGTTTCCGCCATCGCGCGCCCCCGACGTCCGCCGGTGCCGGGCACCGCCGCACCCGCCACACCCGTCCGTCCTGTGGACGCCTCTGACCGATCCGCGGTGCCCCGGGCTACCCTGGCGACGTGCGCCTTCCATGAGAAGCGCAAAGCCGACAGCCGTCGCACCCCAGGGAGCATCTTCCATGGCCTCGTTGCCGAACCCGTCATCCGTGTCGTCCGCAGCCGCCGACAGCAGAAGCCGAACCGACGCCCTCCGCCAGGCCCTCGCCAGCCGCGTCGTGGTCGCCGACGGCGCGATGGGCACGATGCTCCAGGCACAGGACCCCACCCTCGAGGACTTCCAGAACCTCGAAGGCTGCAACGAGATCCTGAACCTGACCCGCCCCGACATCGTCCGCTCCGTCCACGAGGCGTACTTCTCCGTCGGCGTCGACTGCGTCGAGACCAACACCTTCGGCGCCAACCACTCCGCACTCGGCGAGTACGACATCCCCGAGCGCGTGTACGAGCTGTCCGAGGCCGGCGCCCGCATCGCCCGCGAGGTCGCCGACGAGTTCACCGCCTCCACCGGACAGCAGCGCTGGGTACTCGGCTCCATGGGCCCCGGCACCAAGCTGCCCACCCTCGGCCACGCCCCGTACACCACCCTGCGCGACGCCTACCAGCGCAACGCCGAAGGCATGATCGCCGGCGGCGCCGACGCGCTGCTCGTCGAGACCACGCAGGACCTGCTCCAGACCAAGGCCGCCGTCCTCGGCGCCCGCCGCGCCCTGGACGCCACCGGGCACGACCTGCCGCTCGTCGTCTCCGTGACCGTCGAGACCACCGGCACCATGCTGCTCGGCTCCGAGATCGGCGCCGCGCTCACCGCGCTCGAACCGCTCGGCATCGACATGATCGGCCTGAACTGCGCCACCGGCCCCGCCGAGATGAGCGAGCACCTGCGCTATCTGGCCCGGCACTCGCGCATCCCGCTGTCCTGCATGCCGAACGCCGGCCTCCCCGTCCTCGGCAAGGACGGCGCGCACTACCCGCTGACGGCCCCGGAGCTCGCCGACGCGCAGGAGACCTTCGTCCAGGAGTACGGCCTGTCCCTGGTCGGCGGCTGCTGCGGCACCACCCCCGAACACCTGCGACAGGTCGTCGAGCGCGTCCGCGACCTCGCCCCCACCCCGCGCGAACCGCGCCCCGAGCCCGGCGCCGCGAGCCTCTACCAGACCGTTCCCTTCCGCCAGGACACCTCCTACCTGGCGATCGGCGAGCGCACCAACGCCAACGGCTCCAAGAAGTTCCGCGAGGCCATGCTCGAAGGCCGCTGGGACGACTGCGTCGAGATGGCCCGCGACCAGATCCGCGAAGGCGCCCACATGCTCGACCTGTGCGTCGACTACGTGGGCCGCGACGGCGTCGCCGACATGGAGGAACTGGCCGGCCGCTTCGCCACCGCCTCCACCCTGCCCATCGTCCTGGACTCCACCGAGGTCGACGTCCTGCGCGCAGGGCTCGAGAAGCTCGGCGGGCGCGCCGTCATCAACTCGGTCAACTACGAGGACGGCGCCGGCCCCGACTCCCGCTTCGCCAAGGTCACCCGGCTCGCGCAGGAACACGGCGCCGCGCTCATCGCGCTGACCATCGACGAGGAGGGCCAGGCCCGCACCGTCGAGACCAAGGTCGCCATCGCCGAACGGCTCATCGAGGACCTGACGGAGAACTGGGGCATCCACGAGTCCGACATCCTCATCGACTGCCTGACCTTCACCATCTGCACCGGCCAGGAGGAATCCCGCCGGGACGGCGTCGCCACCATCGAGGCGATCCGCGAACTCAAGCGCCGCCACCCCGACGTCCAGACCACGCTGGGCCTGTCGAACATCTCCTTCGGCCTCAACCCGGCCGCCCGCATCCTGCTCAACTCCGTCTTCCTCGACGAATGCGTCAAGGCGGGCCTGGACTCGGCGATCGTGCACGCCAGCAAGATCCTGCCGATCGCCCGGTTCAGCGAGGAGGAGGTCACCACCGCCCTCGACCTCATCCACGACCGGCGCGCCGAGGGCTACGACCCCCTCCAGAAGCTGATGGCGCTCTTCGAGGGCGCCACCGCCAAGTCCCTCAAGGCCGGCAAGGCCGAGGAACTGGCCGCGCTGCCCCTGGAGGAGCGCCTCAAGCGGCGCATCATCGACGGCGAGAAGAACGGCCTCGAAGCCGACCTCGACACCGCCCTCGAAGAGCGCCCCGCCCTCGACATCGTCAACGAGACCCTCCTCGACGGCATGAAGGTGGTCGGCGAACTCTTCGGCTCCGGCCAGATGCAGCTCCCGTTCGTGCTCCAGTCCGCCGAGGTCATGAAGTCGGCCGTGGCCCACCTCGAACCGCACATGGAGAAGTCCGACGCCGAGGGCAAGGGCACCATCGTGCTCGCCACCGTCCGCGGCGACGTCCACGACATCGGCAAGAACCTCGTCGACATCATCCTGTCCAACAACGGCTACAACGTCGTCAACCTCGGCATCAAGCAGCCCGTCTCCGCGATCCTGGAGGCCGCCCAGGAGCACGCCGCCGACGTCATCGGCATGTCCGGACTCCTGGTCAAGTCCACCGTGATCATGAAGGAGAACCTGGAGGAGCTCAACCAGCGCAAGCTGGCCGCCGACTACCCGGTCATCCTCGGCGGCGCCGCCCTCACCCGCGCCTACGTCGAACAGGACCTGCACGAGATCTACGAGGGCGAGGTCCGCTACGCCCGCGACGCCTTCGAGGGCCTGCGCCTGATGGACGCCCTGATCGCCGTCAAGCGCGGCGTCCCCGGAGCCGCCCTGCCCGAACTCAAGCAGCGCCGGGTACGGGCCACGGCCGCCACCGTCGTAGAAGAGCGCCCCGAGGAAGGCCACGTCCGCTCCGACGTCGCCACCGACAACCCCGTCCCCGCCCCGCCGTTCTGGGGCACCCGCGTCAGCAAGGGCATCCAGCTCAAGGAGTACGCCTCCTGGCTGGACGAGGGCGCCCTGTTCAAGGGCCAGTGGGGCCTGAAGCAGGCCCGCACCGGCGACGGACCGACCTACGAGGAACTGGTCGAGACCGACGGCCGGCCCCGGCTGCGCGGCCTTCTCGACCGGCTCCAGACCGAGAACCTCCTCGAAGCCGCCGTCATCCACGGCTACTTCCCCTGCGTCTCCAAGGACGACGACCTGATCGTCCTGGACGAACAGGGCAACGAACGCACCCGCTTCACCTTCCCCCGCCAGCGCCGCGGCCGCCGGCTCTGCCTCGCCGACTTCTTCCGGCCCGAGGAGTCCGGCGACACCGACGTCGTCGGCTTCCAGGTCGTCACCGTCGGCTCGAAGATCGGCGAGCGCACCGCCGAACTCTTCGAGGCCAACGCCTACCGCGACTACCTGGAGCTGCACGGCCTGTCCGTACAGCTCGCCGAGGCCCTCGCCGAGTACTGGCACGCGCGCGTCCGCGCCGAACTCGGCTTCGCAGGCGAGGACCCCACCGCCATCGAGGACATGTTCGACCTCAAGTACCGCGGCGCCCGCTTCTCCCTGGGCTACGGCGCCTGCCCCAACCTGGAGGACCGCGCCAAGATCGCCACCCTCCTGGAGCCGGAACGCATCGGCGTCCACCTCTCCGAGGAGTTCCAGCTCCACCCCGAACAGTCCACGGACGCCATCGTGATCCACCACCCCGAGGCCAAATACTTCAACGCACGCTGACCGGCGCCGCAGCACCCCCGGGAATGCGTCAGAGCAGGCCCGGCGGCATCTCCAGGCACTCTGGTCGGACAAGTCGTACACTGGTCGGTCCACTGCAGGCCGGCTGCCCCTCCGTGACGGAGCGGGCAGCCGGCCTGATCGTCCCTCAAGGAGGTGCGCCAGGATGACCAGTACGGTCCCCGCGCTCAGTATCGGTACGGCCGAAGGCTCAGCCCTCCAGGCCGTACTCCTCGACATGGACGGAACCCTGGTGGACACCGAGGGCTTCTGGTGGGACGTCGAGGCCGAGGTCTTCGCATCCCTCGGGCACACCCTCGACGACGCCTGGCGGCACGTGGTGGTCGGCGGCCCCATGGCCCGCAGCGCCGGCTTCCTCATCGAGGCCACCGGCGCCGACATCACCCTGGCCGAGCTGTCCGTCCTGCTCAACGACGGGTTCGAGGACCGCATCGGACGGGCACTGCCGCTGATGCCGGGCGCCGCCCGGCTGCTCGCCGAACTCGCCGCGCACGAGGTCCCCACCGCCCTCGTCTCCGCCTCGCACCGGCGCATCATCGACCGCGTGCTGGCCTTTCTCGGCCCGCAGCACTTCGCGCTGACCGTCGCGGGCGACGAGGTGGAGCGCACCAAGCCGTTCCCCGACCCCTACCTCCTGGCGGCCTCCGGGCTCGGCGCGGACCCGGCCAGGTGCGCGGTCATCGAGGACACCGCGACCGGCGTCGCCGCCGCCGAGGCCGCGGGCTGCCGGGTCGTCGCCGTGCCCTCCGTGGCACCCATCGCCCCCGCGGCCCGGCGGACCGTGGTCACCTCGCTGGAAGAGGTCGATCTGCCGTTCCTGCACGGTCTGATGACGACGGACGCCACCTGACGGACGCCCCCGGAACGATCACTCAGCGTGTACGAACGGTCGACGCGACCGGACCGGTTGTCCGTCCGGGACCCGGGTATTCGGGATCTCGGACGGATGGCCGAATTCCGTTGACCACCCGCCGAGTTGGACATGTGACGTTCCCCACTTGCGCGGGGGTCGACATGGTGGCGGTCGTGTGCCGAACCCCGGTTTTCACGGGGGTTCGGTGTGCCCTTGTGTACCGATTGGTGAAAGGCTGCACTAATCCTTCCTCTGTCGGGTTTTCGGTGTGTCCACGCCCGGTTTCGCAGCGTGATGGCACGGTCCTCGCACTGCCTGTGAACCGCCTCGCGAGCGCGGACTAATCTCCTCGGGAGAACATCGCCACAACACCCCCGTGATCCGCGGCACCCACCCCTGCATGCCGGGTACACGGACTCGACAGCTCTGGAGAAACTCGAGCATGAACCGCAAGACTTTGGTGCTGCCGGCGATCGTCGGCCTGCTCGGCCCGGTGCTCGCCGCCTGTGGCGGGTCGGACAGCGGGGGCAAGAGCGGCGAAGCGATCGTCGTCGGCACCACGGACCGGTTCACGGCCACCAGCGAGACGCCCGCGCCGCTGGACCCCGCGTACGCCTACGACGTCGGCGCCTGGAACATCCTGCGCCAGACGGTGCAGACCCTGATGGCCCAGCCCCGCGGCGACGGCGAGCCGCAGCCGGAAGCCGCCCAGCAGTGCGGCTTCACGGACACCGGCAATGAGCGCTACGCCTGCACGCTCCGCAAGGACCTGAAGTTCGCCAGCGGCGACCCCGTCACCGCCAAGGACGTCAAGTTCTCCATCGACCGCGCCCGGTCCATCAAGGCCGACAGCGGTGTCTTCGCGCTGCTCTCCACCATCGACACCGTCGAGACGCAGGGCGACCGCGAGGTGATCTTCCACCTCAACACGGCCGACGCCACCTTCCCCTTCAAGCTGTCGACCCCGGTCGCCGGCATCGTCAACCCCGACGACTACAACAAGGGCAAGCTCCGCGAGGGCTTCCAGATCGACGGCTCGGGCCCCTACACGCTCGAGTCCGAGGTCAAGAACAACGAGCTCGTCAAGGCCGTCTTCACCAAGAACCCCAACTACAAGGGGCTCCTGGAACCGAAGAACGAGAAGGTCGAACTGCGCTCCTTCGCCGACGCGGACACCATGGGCACCGCCCTGAAGAAGGGCGACATCGACCTGATGACCCGCTCGATGTCCCCGGAGCAGATCGACAAGCTCTCCAAGGAATCCGGCGGCGACATCAACCTGGTCGAGATGGCCGGACTCGAAATCCGCTACATCGGCTTCGACACCTCCAAGCCGTCGGTCAAGTCCAAGGCCGTCCGGCAGGCGTTCGCCCAGGTCATCGACCGCGGCGAACTCGTCTCCGAGGTCTACGGCAGCCAGGCCCAGCCGCTGTTCTCGATGGTCCCGGCGGGCGTCACCGGCCACTCCAACTCGTTCTTCAACAAGTACGGGGACCCGAGCAAGACCAAGGCCGCCGACATCCTGGACCGGGCGGGCATCACCACCCCGGTGAAGCTCACCCTCAACTACACGACCGACCACTACGGTTCGGCCACCAAGTCCGAGTTCGAGATCCTCAAGAAGCAGCTCAACGACAGCGGCCTGTTCGACGTCGACATCAAGGGCACCGCCTGGGAGACCTACCGGCCGGCGCAGCGCGAGGGCAAGTACGACATCTACGGCCTCGGCTGGTTCCCCGACTTCCCCGACGCCGAGAACTACCTGACCCCGTTCCTCGACGCGGACAACACCCTCAACTCCCCGTACGTGAACAACGAGATCCGCAAGACGCTGATCCCCGAGTCCCGTCGCGAGGCCGACCGGCTGAACGCCGCGAAGAGCCTCACCACGGCCCAGGACATCGTCGCCGCGGACGTACCGCTGCTCCCCGTCTGGCAGGGCAAGCAGTACATCGCGGCCCGGGACGACATCACGGGTGCCGAGTGGGCGATCAACTCCTCCTCCACTCTCCAGCTCTGGGAACTGGGCCGGGGCCTGTGACCGGCTGAACGGAGCCGGGCGGGCAGCGAAACCCCGCCGATACGCCGAGGGCGCCCCCTCCCGACAGCGGGCTGGGGCGCCCTCGGCGTATCGGCGCGCGTTCCGTGCGTGGACAACGGGTGGGGCGGGTTGGCTACTGCGCGCCGGGCCGCACCAGCCCGCTCTCGTACGCGTACACCGCCGCCTGCACCCGGTCGCGCAGCCCCAGCTTGGTCAGCACGTGCCCCACATGTGTCTTCACCGTGGTCTCGCTGACGAACAGATCGGCCGCGATCTCCGCGTTCGACAGCCCGCGTGCCACCAGCTTCAGCACCTCGACCTCGCGCTCGGTCAGTGTGTGCAGCGTGTCCGGAACGGGCTCGTCACCCGAGGGCAGATGCCCCGCGTACTTGTCCAGGAGGCGGCGCGTGATGCTCGGCGCGAGCATCGCCTCGCCCGCCGCGACCACCCGGATCGCCTGCACCAGCTCGTTGGCCGGCGCGTCCTTCAGCAGGAAACCGCTGGCACCCGCGCGCAGCGCCTCCACCACGTACTCGTCGAGGTCGAAGGTGGTCAGCACGAGCACCTTCGCCGGTCCGTCCCGGCCAGGGCCGGTGATCTGCCGGGTCGCCTCGACCCCGTCCATCCGCGGCATGCGGATGTCCATCAGGACCACATCGGGCTGGAGCGCACGTACTTGATCGAGGGCCTGGAGGCCGTCTCCGGCCTCGCCGACGACCGCAAGGTCCTGCTCGGCCTCCAGGATCATCCGGAAGCCGGTACGCAGCAGGGGCTGGTCGTCGACCAGTAGGACGCGGATGGCCACGTAAGTCTCCTTCGCTAGTCCGGCCCCATTCTGCCCTGCTCGGCCACAGCGGCCCCGGGTGCCCTGACCGGCAGCGGATACGGCGGGGGCGTACCCCCGAATTCCGGACAGACCGCCTGGTGGTCGCACCAGCCGCAGAGCTTGGTCGGCCGCGGCCGCCAGTCACCCGTCTCGGTCGCCAGCCGGATCGCTTCCCACAGCGCCAGCAGCTTGCGCTCCACCCGCTCCAGGTCCGCGACGACCGGGTCGTACGTCAGCACGTCGCCGCTGCCGAGATAGACGAGCTGGAGCCGGCGCGGCACCACCCGCTTCAGCCGCCAGACGACCAGGGCGTAGAACCTCATCTGGAACAGGGCCCCTTCGGCGTACTCGGGGCGGGGGGCTTTGCCCGTCTTGTAGTCGACGATCCGGACCTCGCCCGTCGGCGCGACGTCGACCCGGTCGATGATGCCGCGCAGCTTCAGCCCCGAATCGAGACTGGCCTCCACGAACAGCTCCCGCTCGGCGGGCTCCAGACGGGTCGGGTCCTCCAGCGTGAACCAGCGCTCCACCAGCCGCTCCGCCTCGCCCAGCCAGCGCGCCATCCGCTCGCCCTCGGGATCGTCGGCGAACAGCTCGGTCACCTCGGGCCGGGTCTCCCGCAACCGGTCCCACTGGCCGGGGATCAGGGACTTGGCCCGCGGCGCGGTGCGCTCCGTGGCCGGCGCGTCGAAGAGCCGCTCGAGCACCGAGTGCACCAGCGTGCCCCGCGTGGCGGCCTCGCTGGGCTTCTCGGGAAGCTTGTCGATCACCCGGAAGCGGTACAGCAACGGACACTGCATGAAGTCACTGGCCCGCGAGGGCGAGAGCGAGGAGGGGGGAGCGGGGGAGGGGCTCGTACGGTTGGCGGGGGTTGACGGGGTGGCTGCGGCCACGGCCGGGTCGGGTGCGGAGGCGTCGGGCGTGGAGGCGGCGGCCGGGTCGGGTGCGGTGGCGGGCGTCGTGCCCTGCGTATCTATGGGCTCGGCGGTGGCGGGGGTGGAGGCGGCGGCCGTGGTGGTGGCGGGGGTGCAGCCGTCTTCGGTGCCTGCCGCGTCGGGCACGGCTGCCGTGTCGGGCACGCTTGTCACGCCGGGCGTGCCTGCCACGGCAGGCACGCCTGTCACGCCGGTCCGGTCGGCCGCGGCCGTCCGTGCGGAACCGCCGGCGCCGGTGCCCGCCGTGTCCTCGGTGCTCGTCTCCATGACCACAGACCTTACGGCCGGACACTGACATCGACGCAGCCGCGCCGTAGGCCCGGCCCTCCGTCCGCCGCGCGTGAGGCGGCCGGGACGGCTGGGGAAACAGAAGGGGTGCCGGGGCGGAACGTACCGCGACGGCCGCATACCATCGACCAGAGACCCTCCCGCCCTGCGTGACCGGGAGCGGGCAGACGCTTCGAACGAGGGGACATCGTGGACGAGAGCGGCGGGAGCGGGAAGCCGCGGTCCGGCAACGACGCGGCGGCCGGGCGCCGGACGGGCCCTACGGCACCTCCGGCCACGGACACCACGCGTCCCCTCACGGACCAGCACGACGCCCCCACGGCGCCGACGGCACCGAACCCGAACCACCACGACCCGGCCGCCCCTCCGACCTCGGACGGCCAGAACCCGCCCCGGCCGCCGGGCCCGACCGGCTCGGAGAAGGACGCCAGCGCCGGTTCCGCGGGCCCGGAGGCCCAGAGCACGTCCCGGCCGACGGGCTCGGAGGGCAACGGCAGCGCTCGTACCGTGGGTCCGGAGGGCCAGAGCCCGTCCCGGCTGACGGGCTCGGAGGACGACGGAAGCGTCCGTTCCGCGGGCCCGAAGGACCAGGACACCGCTCGGCCGACGAGCCCGGAGGACGACGGCGGCGCTGGTTCGGCGGGCCCGGAAGGCCACGACCCCGCTCGGCTTGCCGGCTCGCAGGGCCAGGACACCTCCCGGCCGACGGGCTCAGAGAGCGACGGCAGCGCTGGTTCGGCGGGCTCGGAGGGTGACGGCAGCGTCCGTTCCGCGGGCTCGCGGGACCAGCACCCCTCCCAGCGCACCAGCCCGGAGGGCGACAGCGGCACCCGTACCGCGGCCCCGAAGGACCCAGACTCCGCCCAGCCCCCTGGCTCGGCGGGCCAGGACACCTCCTCGCAGCCCCCTGGCCCGGCGGGCCAGAAGACCTCCCCCCAGCCCACGGGCCCCGCCGACGGCGACGCCCCCCGGTCCCTGCACCCCGAGTCGAGCCGGCCCTCTCCGAGTGCACCCGCCGGTGAAGCCGTCCCGAGCCGGCCCTCTCCGAGCGAGCCCGCCCCCGACTCCCAGCCGGCCGCACCGGCCCCCGCGACGCACGACACCCCCCAGCCCCCGCCCCCCGACGCGCCCCCGTCCCCGGTCGCCCCATCCGCCCACGGCGCCCCCGGCCCCCGGCCCGCCGAGCACCGTGCCGAGGCGTCCGCCGGGGTCGGGGCCGGTGGGCACGGGGCCGGGCCGGGCCGGAGGCCTGCGCGGCGGTCCCGGGAACCCGGGGGCGGGCTGCTCATGGGCCGCCCCTTCGGCGTACCCGTGTACGTCGCACCGAGCTGGTTCCTCGTAGCCGCACTGATCACCTGGGTCTTCGGCGGCCAGCTCGACCGCGTACTGCCGGAACTCGGCGGCCTGCGCTACCTCGTCTCCCTCTTCTTCGCCGTCGCCTTCTACGCCTCCGTCCTCGTCCACGAGCTCGCCCACACCGTCGCAGCCCTCCGCTTCAAACTGCCGGTCCGCCGGATCCAGCTCCAGTTCTTCGGCGGCGTCTCGGAGATCGAGAAGGAGTCCGACACCCCGGGCCGCGAATTCGTGCTGGCCTTCGTCGGCCCCCTGCTCTCCCTCGTCCTCGCGGGCGTCTTCTACCTCGCCATGCAGACCGTCGAACCGGGCACCGTCCCCGGCGTCCTGCTCGCAGGCCTGATGATCTCCAACCTCATCGTCGCCGCCTTCAACCTGCTGCCGGGCCTGCCCCTCGACGGCGGCCGCATGCTCCGCGCGGTCGTCTGGAAGATCACCGGCAAGCCCATGAGCGGCACCGTCGCCGCCGCCTGGGTCGGCCGCGCCCTCGCCGTCTCCGTACTCATCGGACTGCCCCTGCTCACCCAGTCCGGCGCGCTCGGCGACGCCCCCGAGGACATCGGCGGCATGGACACCGTCATGGACGCCCTGCTCGCCGCGATCCTCGCCGCGATCATCTGGACCGGCGCCGGGAACAGTCTGCGCATGGCCCGGCTCCGCGAACACCTGCCCGAACTACGCGCCCGCTCACTCACCCGCCGCGCCGTCCCCGTGGAGACCAGCACCCCGCTCTCCGAGGCGCTGCGCCGCGCCAACGAGGTCGGCGCCCGCGCCCTCGTCGTCGTCGACGCCGACGGCGAACCGCTCTCCCTGGTCCGCGAGGCCGCCATCGTCGGCGTCCCCGAACACCGCCGCCCCTGGGTCGCGGTCAGCGGCCTCGCCCAGGACCTCACCGAGGGCATGCGCGTCTCCGCCGAACTCGCCGGCGAACAGCTCCTCGACGTCCTGCGCGCCACCCCCGCCACCGAGTACCTGGTCGTCGAGGACTCCGGCGAGATCTACGGCGTCCTCTCCGCGGCCGACGTCGAGCGCGCCTTCGTCAAAGCCATGGCCCGCCCCTCCACGTAGAAACCCGCCCCCGGCGCCCGTGGTCTGCGGCTTCCGCCGGGACCGGTAGGCTGGTCACATGTCCGAACCGACCGGTGCCGCCCGCAGACGCGGGCCCTTCAAGGTCGGGGACCAGGTTCAGCTGACCGACCCCAAGGGCCGCCACTACACGTTCACGCTCGAGGCCGGGAAGAACTTCCACACCCACAAGGGTTCCTTCCCGCACGACGAACTGATCGGCGCACCCGAGGGCAGCGTTGTCCGCACCACGGGGAACGTCGCCTACCTCGCGCTGCGCCCCCTGCTCCCCGACTACGTCCTGTCCATGCCCCGCGGCGCCGCCGTGGTCTACCCCAAGGACGCGGGGCAGATCCTCGCCTTCGCCGACATCTTCCCCGGCGCCCGCGTCGTGGAGGCCGGCGTCGGCTCCGGCTCGCTCAGCAGCTTCCTGCTGCGCGCCATCGGCGACCAGGGCATGCTGCACAGCTACGAGCGCCGCGCGGACTTCGCCGAGATCGCGCAGGCCAACGTCGAGCGCTACTTCGGCGGCCCGCACCCCGCCTGGCAGCTCACCGTCGGCGACCTCCAGGACAACCTCTCCGACACCGACGTCGACCGGGTCATCCTCGACATGCTGGCCCCCTGGGAGTGCCTGGAGGCCGTCTCCAAGGCGCTCGTCCCCGGCGGCATCCTGTGCTGCTACGTGGCGACCACCACCCAGCTCGCCCGGACCGTCGAGTCCATCCGGGAGATCGGCTGCTTCAACGAGCCCACCTCCTGGGAGACGATGATCCGCAACTGGCACATCGAGGGCCTGGCCGTCCGCCCGGACCACAGGATGATCGGCCACACCGGCTTCCTGCTCACCGCCCGCCGCCTCGCGGACGGCGTCGAACCGCCCATGCGCCGCCGCCGCCCCGCCAAGGGCGCCTACGGCGAGGACTACGCCGGCCCGAACGCCGACGGCGGCACCGCCCGCTGATCCTCCAACGCACCACGACTGTGGCCGAGTTCCCGGACGCCCCCGGGAACTCGGCCACAGCACTTTTCCCCCGCTCCGCCCCGGCTCACCGCCACAAGAGACGACCCCGCCGTTCCGCCCCGGTGTGACGTGTGGCACCATGCTGGCCACCCCCACCGGCACAGTCCTCACAGGAGACGCTCCTCGTGCAGCAATCCCCGGTTCCGGAACTGGCGCACACGCACACCAGCCCCTTGCACTGGCTCGCCACCGCCACCGCCCTGGCGGGAGTCGTCGCGCTGTCCTCGTTCCTCCAGCCCGACGCGGCCACGGCCGCCCAGCCCGGGACCGGCGCGAAGACCCACACTCAGACCGCCGCCGCGGCCCCCGACCCGGCCCGCGCCGACTTCCCGCTCGACTGCGGACCCGTGAAGCTGGTCGTGCAGAAAAAGGCATCCGGCGACCTCGACGGCGACGGCAGCCCCGAGACCGTGGCCGTCGTCCGCTGCGACGCCGGCATGGGCACCCCGCCCAACGGCGTCTACGTCCTCACCCAGGCACCCGGCGCGGCCAAGCCCCGCGTGGTCGCCACCCTCATCGACCCCAAGGACCGGCAGAACGTCACGGACTTCGCCGTCCGCGACGGCGCCGTCACCGCGACCGTGCTCGGCTACTCCTCGGCCGACGTGCCCAGTTGCTGCCCCGACGTCACCGATCACGCCAAGTGGCAGTGGAAGAACGGCGCGTTCGTCCGCTCCACGGCGCCCCAGGCCCACAGCGTGTGACACGACCCGCGCGCGCGTGGAGCGGCCCGCACACATGAAGCGGCCCGCGCGCGTGAGGAAGGTCATGCACGTGAGGAAGACCACTCGCCGCCCCGGCGCCGACCGCCCGCCGGGCCACTCGGCTCACTCCGCGTCTGGTCCGTACACCTCGACCCTGTCCGAAACCCGCCGTACATGGATGCAGTCGCCCGGGCACTCCTTCGCCGAGTCGGTGACATCCCGCAGAAGCGGCAGGGGCACCGGCGTTGTGGCCCCCGGCGTCTGCAACAGCTCGTCGTCCGAGCCCTTCACATACGCCAGACCGTCGATGTCCAGCTCAAAGACCTCGGGAGCGTACTGGGCACAGATGCCGTCGCCGGTACAGAGATCCTGATCGATCCAGACCTCGAGCGCCTCGGCGTCGGCTCCTGCCTCCTGCTGCACGGTCATTCTCCTGCCGTTTCCTGCGTCGAGCGCTCCGATTCGCGGACAAGTCGGGCCAGCTCTGACGGGTGTTGAACACTTCGACCCTACCTCCGCCCGCTTTCCAATCATGATGGGTGGGTATTCCCCTGGCGTGAGGGAGAGCGCAAGGGTGAAGATCGGACACACCCCGACAGTCTTTGTGATCTAGGGGTTTTAATCGACACCCACCCAGGTAGGGTCTGGAAGCGTCCAGCTCCCCTTGGAGGAGGTGAGGACCGTGGCAGCCCACGACGACGACATGAACCGCGGCATCCGCCCGGGACGAGGGTCCGACGACCCCGCCGGGCAGATTGCCTACCTTGAGCAGGAGATCGCCGTCCTGCGGCGCAAGCTCGCCGACTCTCCGCGGCATACGAGGATTCTCGAAGAGCGGATCGTCGAGCTGCAGACCAATCTGGCCGGCGTGTCCGCACAGAACGAGCGGCTCGCCAACACACTCCGCGAGGCCCGCGACCAGATCGTGGCCCTCAAGGAAGAAGTCGACCGGCTCGCACAGCCACCGGCCGGCTTCGGTGTCTTCCTCACGGCGAACGAGGACGGCACGGCCGACATCTTCACCGGCGGCCGCAAGCTCCGGGTGAACGTCAGCCCCAGCGTCGAGCTCGAAGAACTCAGGCGCGGCCAGGAAGTGATGCTCAACGAAGCACTCAACGTGGTCGAAGCCATGGAGTACGAGAGCGTCGGCGACATCGTCACCCTCAAGGAGATCCTCGAGGACGGCGAGCGCGCCCTCGTAGTGGGACACACCGACGAGGAACGAGTCGTACGGCTCGCCGAGCCCCTGCTGGACGTCACCATCCGGCCCGGCGACGCCCTCCTGCTCGAACCCCGCTCCGGCTACGTCTACGAGGTCGTCCCCAAGAGCGAGGTCGAAGAACTCGTCCTCGAAGAGGTCCCGGACATCGGCTACGAACAGATCGGCGGCCTGGGCAACCAGATCGAACTGATCCGCGACGCCGTAGAACTCCCCTACCTCTACCCCGACCTGTTCAGGGAGCACGAACTGCGCCCGCCCAAGGGCGTACTGCTCTACGGACCCCCCGGATGCGGCAAGACGCTCATCGCCAAGGCCGTCGCCAACTCGCTGGCCAAGAAGGTCGCCGAAGTCACCGGCCAGGCCGCGGGCAAGAGCTTCTTCCTCAACATCAAGGGCCCCGAGCTCCTCAACAAATACGTCGGCGAGACCGAGCGGCAGATCCGCCTCGTCTTCCAGCGCGCCCGCGAAAAGGCCAGCGAGGGCACCCCCGTCATCGTCTTCTTCGACGAGATGGAATCCCTCTTCCGCACCCGCGGATCCGGCGTCAGCTCGGACGTGGAGAACACCATCGTCCCCCAGCTCCTCGCCGAGATCGACGGCGTCGAAGGCCTGGAGAACGTGGTCGTCATCGGCGCCTCCAACCGCGAGGACATGATCGACCCCGCCATCCTGCGCCCCGGCCGGCTCGACGTGAAAATCAAGATCGAGCGCCCGGACGCCGAGGCCGCCAAGGACATCTTCGGCAAGTACCTCACCGAACGGCTCCCGCTGCACACCGACGACCTCGGCGAACACGGAGGCGACCGCGCCGCCACCGTCCACGGCATGATCCAGACTGCCGTGGAACAGATGTACGCCGAATCCGAGGAAAACCGCTTCCTCGAGGTCACCTACGCCAACGGCGACAAGGAAGTCCTCTACTTCAAGGACTTCAACTCCGGCGCCATGATCGAAAACATCGTCGGCCGCGCCAAGAAGATGGCCATCAAGGCCTTCCTCGAACAGAACCAGAAGGGCCTGCGCGTCTCCCACCTCCTCCAGGCATGCGTGGACGAGTTCAAGGAGAACGAAGACCTGCCCAACACCACCAACCCCGACGACTGGGCCCGCATCTCCGGCAAGAAGGGCGAACGGATCGTGTACATCCGTACCCTCGTCACCGGAAAGCAGGGCGCCGACACCGGACGCTCCATCGACACGGTGGCGAACACCGGTCAGTACCTGTAAAAAACAGGGCGGCTGCGGGTGCCCACAACGGGTACCCGCAGCCGACTGCTTTCCAGGGCACACCCGGAGCAAGGCAATGACGCAAATGATCTCCCCACCAGCGCAAAGGCGTTCTAGGCTCTTTCGTACCGCCGAGTCGCGCAGTGCGGGGACGGGCACCGCACACGCACCGGAGCACCAGCGGTACTTGAGCAGCGTCCCCGACCGAGGACGCCGCCGGGCAAGGAGGGCCGCATGACCGTACGGCGAGTAATGGGCATCGAGACGGAGTACGGAATCTCCGTCCCCGGCCACCCCAATGCCAATGCCATGCTCACCTCGTCCCAGATCGTCAACGCCTACGCGGCGGCGATGCACCGGGCCCGACGCGCCCGCTGGGACTTCGAGGAGGAGAACCCGCTGCGCGACGCGCGAGGCTTCGACCTCGCCCGCGAGGCCGCCGACTCCAGCCAGCTCACCGACGAGGACATCGGCCTCGCCAACGTCATCCTCACCAACGGAGCACGGCTCTACGTCGACCACGCACACCCCGAGTACAGCGCCCCGGAGGTCACCAACCCCCTCGACGCCGTCCTCTGGGACAAGGCCGGCGAACGCATCATGGCAGAAGCCGCCGAACGCGCCGCCCAGCTCCCCGGCGCCCAGCCGATCCACCTCTACAAGAACAACACCGACAACAAAGGCGCCTCCTACGGCACGCACGAGAACTACCTGATGAAACGGGAGACCCCGTTCTCGGACATCGTGCGCCACCTCACCCCGTTCTTCGTCTCCCGCCAGGTCGTCACCGGCGCGGGACGCGTCGGCATCGGCCAGGACGGCCACGAACACGGCTTCCAGCTCAGCCAGCGCGCCGACTACTTCGAGGTCGAGGTGGGCCTGGAGACCACCCTCAAGCGCCCGATCATCAACACCCGCGACGAACCACACGCGGACGCTGAGAAGTACCGCCGCCTGCACGTGATCATCGGCGACGCGAACCTCTCCGAGATCTCGACCTACCTCAAGCTGGGCACGACCGCCCTGGTCCTGTCCATGATCGAGGACGGCTTCATCGCCGTCGACCTCGCCGTCGACCAGCCCGTACGCGCCCTCCACCAGGTCTCCCACGACCCCTCCCTCAAGCACCTCGTCACGCTCCGCAGCGGCCGTACACTCACCGCCGTACAGCTCCAGATGGAGTACTACGAGCTCTCCCGCAAATACGTCGAGGAGCGCTACGGAGCCGACGCCGACGACCAGACCAAGGACGTCCTCGCCCGCTGGGAAGACACCCTCAACCGCCTCGAGAACGACCCCATGAGCCTGTCAGGAGAGCTCGACTGGGTCGCCAAACGAGAGCTCATGGAGGGCTACCGGCGCCGCGACAATCTCGACTGGGACGCGGCCCGGCTCCACCTCGTCGACCTCCAGTACGCCGACGTACGGGCCGAGAAGGGCCTCTACAACCGTCTCGCGGCCCGCGGCAAGATCAAACGGCTGCTCGACGAGACCGATGTCGAACGCGCCAGGACCAAGCCCCCCGAGGACACCCGCGCCTACTTCCGCGGCCGCTGCCTGGAGCAGTACGCCGACGACGTGGCCGCGGCCTCCTGGGACTCGGTCATCTTCGACCTCCCCGGCCGCGACTCCCTCCAGCGCGTCCCAACCCTGGAGCCGCTACGCGGAACGCGTAATCACGTGAAAGAGCTCCTGGACCGCTGTCGCACGGCAGAAGACCTGGTCAGGGTCCTGTCGGGCGGCTGAGCGGCCGCTCAGCCGCCCGCTGTCCAGGGGCGGCCGAACGGGGTGGAAAAAGGCGCCGTCCGGGAATCATCGAGGTGGTCCCCGGACGTTGTAGCAACTGCGGGGCCGATGTCGGACCCTGCTTGTAGGGTCTGATCAAGAACGTCGAACCGAGCGGGGTGAGGGTTATGGCGACCAAGGACACCGGCGGCGGACAGCAGAAGGCCACGCGCTCTACCGAGGAGGTCGAGGAGCAGGCACAGGACGCCCAGGCTTCCGAGGACCTCAAGGAGCGCCAGGAGAAACTGAGCGACGACGTGGACTCCGTCCTCGATGAAATCGATGACGTACTCGAGGAGAACGCCGAGGACTTCGTGCGAAGCTTCGTGCAAAAAGGCGGCGAGTGACGGGTGTGGGCTTGCATTCGCCTTTGATTCGAAGGCTTCGGGGGGATTGGGATGGCTGGCGAATCAGAAGCGAAGCGATGCTCGGGCTGCAAGCGGCAGCTGCCCGTCGCGGCCTTCGCGCGAGACGCGAATCGGCGTGATGGTCTCCAGGTGCGGTGCCGGGAGTGCGTGGCGGAGTACAGCGCCGCGCACTATCGGCGCCGCCGGGAGGCCATGGGAAAGCTGGTACGGGAGAAGGTGGACGTTCCGGCCGGGCACAAGCTCTGCCGGGTCTGTGGCGAGGTCAAGCCGTGGAGCGAGTGGCACCGCAATGCAACGGCCTCGGACGGGCTTTCGACGCGCTGCAAGGCGTGTCGGGCCGCCGAGGGGCGCGCGGGCCACCTCAAGCGCCAATACGGCATGACCGAAGCCCAGCGCGACGAGATGGTCGCTGCTCAAAAGGGTCTCTGTGTTATCTGCCTGAAAGCTCCGGCCGTACATGTGGATCACTGCCACGAGACGGGTAAGGTCCGTGGCGTACTGTGCTTCAACTGCAATTCGGCCATCGGCAAGTTGGGAGACGATCCCGATGCTGTTCGTCGGGCTGCCGCCTACCTGGAAGGAACCCCGTGGAAGCCAACACTCGTAGCACCGGGCGTCTACCGGCTGCCTTCCTGACGCCCGGGTCGTCCTCGTTCATGGACTTCCTGTCCGATCACCAGCCGGAGATGCTGCCGGGCAAGCGGCAACTGCCGCCCGTGCAGGGAGTGATCGAGGCACCGCACGGCACGACGATCGTGTCCGTCACCTTTCCCGGCGGCGTGGTCCTGGCCGGCGACCGGCGGGCCACGATGGGCAACGTCATCGCGCAGCGCGACATCGAGAAGGTGTTCCCGGCCGACGAGTACTCGGCGGTGGGCATCGCGGGTACGGCCGGTCTGGCTGTGGAGATGGTGAAGCTGTTCCAGCTCGAGCTGGAGCACTTCGAGAAGGTCGAGGGCACCACGCTCTCGCTGGAGGGCAAGGCGAACCGCCTGTCCACGATGATCCGTTCCAACCTGGGCATGGCCATGCAGGGCCTGGCCGTGGTGCCGCTGTTCGCGGGGTACGACGTGGACCGCGAGCGTGGCCGGATCTTCTCGTACGACGTCACCGGTGGCCGTTCCGAGGAGCACGGATACGCCGCCACCGGTTCGGGTTCGCTCTTCGCGCGCGGTGCGATCAAGAAGCTGTACCGCGAGGATCTGACGGAGGAGCAGGCCACGACGCTCGTCGTGCAGGCGTTGTACGACGCGGCCGACGACGACTCGGCGACGGGTGGCCCGGATGTCGCCCGCCGGATCTACCCGATCGTCACGGTGATCACCGAGGAGGGCTTCCGCAGGCTGACGGACGCGGAGTCGGCGGACATCGCCCGCGCGATCCTGGAGCGCCGTCTGGAGGAGCCGGACGGCCCGCGGGCCCCGCTGCTCTGATGTCCTCTTGTTGGTGACCCAGTGACTTCGACAGAAAGGGACGGATAACCGGTGTCGACGCCGTTCTATGTCTCCCCCCAGCAGGCCATGGCCGACCGGGCGGAGTACGCCCGTAAGGGCATTGCCCGCGGCCGCAGTCTGGTCGTGTTGCAGTACGCCGACGGCATCGTCTTCGTCGGCGAGAACCCGTCCCGTGCGCTGCACAAGTTCAGCGAGATCTACGACCGGATCGGCTTCGCCGCGGCCGGCAAGTACAACGAGTACGAGAATCTGCGGATCGGTGGTGTGCGCTATGCCGATCTGCGGGGTTACACCTATGACCGGGACGACGTGACCGCGCGCGGTCTCGCCAATGTCTACGCGCAGACGCTGGGCACGATCTTCTCCTCGGCGGCCGAGAAGCCGTACGAGGTGGAGCTGGTGGTGGCCGAGGTCGGTGAGACCCCGGAGGGTGATCAGATCTATCGGCTGCCGCATGACGGTTCGATCGTGGACGAGCACGGTTCGGTGGCGGTCGGTGGTAATGCGGAGCAGATCAGCAGTTATCTGGACCAGCGTCATCAGGACGGTATGTCGCTCGCGGAGGCGCTGAAGCTGGCGGTGCAGTCGCTGTCGCGGGAGCCGAACGGCGGTGAGCGGGAGATTCCCGCGGAGCGCCTGGAGGTCGCGGTGCTGGATCGTACGCGTCCGCAGCAGCGCAAGTTCAAGCGGATCACGGGTGGTCAGCTGGGGCGGCTGCTTGAGGCGGGTGGCGCGTCGACGGCGACCGAGGCGGAGGACGCCGAGGAAGCGGAGAGCGGCGGGATCTCGAAGGACGACGAGTAGGAGTCTTTCCGGTCTTTCCTCTGCGCTTCACATGTTTGTTGCTGTGCCCCGGCCGTCCCGGCCGGGGCACTCGCCTTTTCCGGCGGTGTTCGGTGCTGGGTGTTCAGTGCTGCCTCGGCGGGGCCGTGGAGCCGCGTACGACGAGTTGGACGGGGATGTCGCCGCCGGTCGGGGTGTGGCCTTCGAGGACGGCGAGGAGGGCTGCCATGCCGCGTTCGCCGAAGAGTTCGGCGTCGAGGCGGACGGTGGTGAGTTCGGGGTCGATGGCGGTGGCGAGGGCGAGGTCGTCGAGGCCGGTGACGGAGAGGTCGTCGGGGACGCGCAGGCCGAGGCGGCGGGCGGCTTTGTAGGCGCCGGCGGCGAGTTTGTCGTCGTCGCAGACGACGGCGGTGGGGCGGTCGTGGGGGGTGGCGAGGGCGGTTTCGGCGGCGGCGCGGGCGTCGTCGATGGTGATGGGGGCGGGGGCGGTGCGCAGCCGGGTGCCGGGGACGCGGGCGAGGCGGGTGGCGAGTTCGCGGGCGCGGACGTCGAAGGTCCAGGAGGCGATGTCGGCGGCGAGGTGGAGGAAGTGGCGGTGGCCGAGGGTGAGGAGGTGGTCGGTGACCTGGCGTACTCCGTCGGCGATGTCGAGGTTGACGGTGGCGGCGCCGAGGCTGCCTTCGGGGTCGCTGTCGAGCATGACGAGGGGGAGTTGGTCGCCGCGGAGGGCGGTGAGGGCGTCGGCGGCCATGGAGGAGGCGAGGACGCCGTCGAGGGCGGCGGGGGCGGAGCCGAAGGGGTCGCGGGCGGGGCCGATGCCTTCGGGGGAGGGGTAGAGGACGACGCCGAAGCCGTGGCGGGCGGCGATGCGGGCGGCGCCGGTGTAGACGCCGGCGAAGAATTCGGTGGTGAGGGCGGGGACGACGAGGAGGACGGTGCGGGTGCGGCCGAGGCGGAGGTTGCGGGCGGCGAGGTTGGGGCGGTAGCCGAGTTCGGTGGCGGCGCGGCGGACGCGGTCGGCGGTGGTTTCGGAGACGCGTCCGCGCCATTTGTCGCCGAGTACGAGGGAGACCGCGGCCTGGGAGACGCCGGCGGCCTGGGCGACGTCCCGGCTCGTGGGGCGGGTGCTGCCTGCTGCCACCGTCGACCTGTCTTTCTGCTGGACCTGTGGGCTGGGCTCATGGTACGTATGGGCGGCGACGTTATACGTAAAACTTTGGCCGCTGAAGGCGGTCTCCGCCGGTTCGGGAGGCAGGGAGAATGGCCGCGGGTTACCTGGAGATCCTCAGGGCGAGGCATGCGGCGCGGCTGCTCGCCGGGACCCTGGTGGGGCGGCTGCCGAACGCGACGGCGGCGATCGCCGTGGTGCTCTTCGTGCGTGCGGAGGGCGGCACGTACAGCCTGGCCGGGGCGCTGGCGGCGGTCTACGGGGTGGCGAACGCGGTCGGTCAGCCGCTGCTGGGCCGGCTCGTGGACCTGTACGGGCAGCCGCGTGTGCAGCTTCCCGCTGCGCTGGTGTCCGCGCTGGGGATGACGGTGTTCGCCCTGGCCGGTACGGATTCGCTGCCGCCCGCGTACGCGTCGATGGCCGTGGCGGGTCTTTTCACGCCTCCTCTGGAGGGCGGTCTGCGTGCTCTGTGGCCCTCTGTACTGCGCGGGGAGGAGCGGGTGCACACGGCGTACGCGATGGACGCGGTGGCGCAGGAAGTGATGTTCACCGTCGGGCCGTTGCTGGTGACGCTGTGCGTGTCGCTGTGGTCGGCGCGGGCGGCGCTGCTGGTGCTGAACGTCATCGGGGTCCTGGGTGCGTTGTGGGTGGTGGTCTCGCCGCCTTCGCGGGCGTGGCGTTCGGCGCCGCGTGAGGCGCACTGGCTGGGCGCGCTGCGTTCGCCGGGTCTGCTGGCGCTGCTGGGCGCGTTCCTGTTCGTGGGGGTGGCGCTGGGTTCGATCACGGTGGCTGCGGTGCCGTACGCGGACGATCACGGCGGGGACGCGGTGTACGGGTGGCTGATGGCGGCGCTGGGGCTCGGTGCTCTGGTGGGCGGGTCGGTGTACGGGGCGCGGCAGTGGAGCGGTGCGCCGGAGCGGCGGCTGCGCGCGCTGGTGGCGCTTCTGGCGGTGTGCTACCTGCCGTTGACGCTGATGCCGGGTGCGGTGGCGATGACGGCGCTGACGGCGCTCGCGGGGGTGTTCCTGGCGCCGTGCATCGCGTGTGCGTTCGTGATCGTGGACCGGCACGCGCCGCGCGGCACGGTCACCGAGGCTTTCTCCTGGCTTGTGACGACGTTCACGGTGGGTGCGTCGGTGGGGACGGGTCTGGCGGGGCCGGTCGTGGAGCGGGGCGGGGCGCTGTGGGGGTTCGCGGTGCCGGGCGCGGCGGGTGCGGTGTCGTTGCTGGTTCTGCTGGTGACGGGGCGGGTCCTCGCAGCTCCCGCCGGGGGAGGGGTGGTTGCGAGTTCATCGGAAAATGATCCAAACCGTGCTGCCGAACCCCGTTTCAGCTCCGGGGATCGGGCGTAATGTTCAGTCATGGACCGCCGCATTTTCGGGCTGGAGAACGAGTACGGCGTCACGTGTACGTTCAGGGGACAGCGCCGCCTGTCTCCCGACGAGGTGGCGCGGTACCTCTTCCGCCGTGTCGTGTCATGGGGCCGCAGCAGCAATGTCTTTCTGCGGAACGGTGCCCGCCTTTATCTCGACGTGGGATCACATCCGGAGTACGCGACACCGGAATGTGACAACGTGACCGAGCTGGTCACCCACGACAAGGCCGGCGAGCGCATTCTGGAAGGACTCCTGGTCGACGCCGAACGGCGCCTGCACGAGGAAGGAATCGCGGGCGACGTATATCTGTTCAAGAACAACACCGACTCGGCGGGCAACTCCTACGGGTGCCACGAGAACTATCTGGTGGCCCGGCACGGGGAGTTCTCCCGGCTGGCGGACATCCTGATTCCGTTCCTGGTCACGCGGCAGTTGCTGTGCGGGGCGGGGAAGGTGCTTCAGACGCCGCGCGGTGCCGTGTACTGCGTGAGTCAGCGTGCCGAGCACATCTGGGAGGGTGTCAGCTCCGCGACGACCCGTTCCCGGCCGATCATCAACACGCGTGACGAGCCGCACGCGGACGCGGAGCGTTACCGCAGGCTGCATGTGATCGTCGGTGACTCGAACATGTCCGAGACGACGATGCTGCTGAAGGTCGGTGCCACGGATCTGGTGCTGCGCATGATCGAGGCGGGCACGGTGATGCGTGATCTGACGCTGGAGAATCCGATCCGGGCGATCCGTGAGGTCAGCCATGACATCACGGGCCGTCGCAAGGTTCGTCTCGCCAGTGGTCGTGAGGCGTCGGCGCTGGAGGTGCAGCGCGAGTACTACGAGAAGGCCGTGGACTTCTGTGAGCGCCGGGGCATCCGCACCGGCACGGTGGAGCAGGTCCTCGAGCTGTGGGGCCGGGCGCTCGACGCGATCGAGTCGGAGGACCTGGACCGGATCGGTACCGAGATCGACTGGGTGATGAAGTACAAGCTCATCGAGCGGTACCGGGCCAAGCACAACATGACGATGTCGCATCCGCGGGTCGCGCAGATAGACCTGGCGTACCACGACATCCACCGTCGTCGTGGGCTGTACTACCTGCTGGAGAAGAAGGGTCAAGCGACCCGGATCTGCAACGATTTGAAGATCTTCGAGGGCAAGTCGGTGCCGCCGCAGACCACGCGTGCGCGGCTGCGCGGCGACTTCATCCGGCGGGCCCAGGAGCAGCGCCGTGACTTCACGGTCGACTGGGTGCATCTGAAGCTGAACGACCAGGCGCAGCGCACGGTGCTGTGCAAGGACCCGTTCCGTTCGGTCGACGACAGGGTGGAGAAGCTGATCGCTGGTATGTGAGCCGGCGGTGTCGTCGGGACGCCCGGTGCTTCCGGGGGTGCGGTTGCCCCGGGGCGCCGGGCGTCGTCGTGTGCCGGGGGCCTGATGGAGGGGTTCGGCGGGCGGTGGCCGGACGCGGCCGGGAGCGCCGTGTGTCGCGGTATTCCGTGCGCGGCTGTGCGTACGTCGTAGAGTGGCGGCCATTGCCCCGCTTCCGATCCCCCAGTTGGACTGATGAACTACTACGTGAAGCGCCGTGCCGTGGCGCTGCTGGCCGTGCCCGCCCTGCTGTTCACCGCCGCCGCGTGCGGGTCTGACGGCGACGACAGCGAAGGCGGTGCCGGCGCGGTCGCCACGGTCAAGGGGAAGGTGGGCGAGAAGCCGAAGATCGCCCTTCCCAAGGACGACCCGTCCGAGACCACGGTCACCAAGACGGTGGCCGAGGGCGACGGAGAGGTGATCAAGAAGTCGGACTTCGTGCGCCTGGACTGGGCGGTGGAGAAGTGGGACGGCGCCAAGGAGCTCGGGTCCACCTGGACGTCGGCGAGCAGCGGTTCCACGCCCCGTCAGCAGGCTGTTGAGCAGATCGGCCAGCAGAGCCAGCAGTTGCCCGACAAGGTGCTGAACGGTGTCAAGGGCAAGAAGGTGGGCAGCCGGGTCCTGGTGCAGGGCACCGCGGGCGATCTGATCGGGGAGAACCTGAACACGTCCTCGGGTATCGCCAAGACGGATGTGCTGGTCTGGGTGGTCGACGCGGTCGGTGCCGCTTCCGTGGACTCCAAGGCGGAGGCCGAGGGGAAGCAGGCCGCGTCCGCGTCGGGCATGCCGGAGGTGAAGGCCCAGTCGCAGAAGGCGGCGACCATCACCATTCCCAAGGGCGAGAAGGCTCCCAAAGAGCTGAAGCAGCAGGTGCTGATCGAGGGTGACGGGAAGAAGGTCGAGGCGGGTCAGGGGCTGATCGCCCAGTACACCGGGGTCAAGTGGGAGGACGGCAAGACGTTCGACTCCTCCTGGAACCACAACGGTGCGACCGCCTTCCAGATCGGTACCGGTGCCGTGGTGCCCGGCTGGGACAAGGGTCTGGTCGGCAAGAAGGTGGGTGACCGGGTTCTGCTGGTGATCCCGCCCTCGCTCGGTTACGGCTCGTCCCCCAGCAGTGAGCTGGCCAAGAACACGCTGGTCTTCGTAGTGGATATCCTCGGAACGGTCTGACACAGGTGTCATAGCGACACCGTCCGGGACCAAGCCGCGCAACAAGGAGTATTGAGTGAGCATCGACAAGCCCGAGGTCGACTTCCCGGGTGGCGAGCCCCCGGCGGACCTCGAGATCAAGGACATCTGGGAGGGCGACGGGCCGGTCGCCAAGGCCGGTGACAAGGTCAAGGTGCACTACGTGGGCGTGGCCTTCTCCACCGGCGAGGAGTTCGACGCCTCCTGGAACCGCGGTACGCCGCTGGAGTTCCAGCTCGGTGCCGGCCAGGTCATCGCGGGCTGGGACCAGGGCGTGCAGGGCATGAAGGTCGGCGGGCGCCGTCAGCTCACCATCCCGGCGCACCTCGCCTACGGCGACCGGGGCGCGGGCGGCGGCCGGATCGCTCCCGGCGAGACGCTGATCTTCGTCTGCGATCTGGTGGCGGTCTGAGGGACCGGGGAGCCGGGCTCCGGCCGGGTCGTCACGGCGACCGGGCCGCGGTCCGGGCCTCGTAACCTGAGTACGCTGTGATCAGGGTCGACCGGACCCGATCACCTGGGGCTCATGCCTGTCCGGGCATGGGCCCTCGGCTTTTGCCGCGCCACCGTGGAGCGGTACGGTCATCGGTCGGAAGCATCATAGGGAAGGGCGTCGATGGCCATTGCCAAGGCCGAGCGGCTGATGAACCTGGCGCTGTGTCTGCTCGGGACGCGGCGGCCGCTCAGCAAGCGCGAGCTGCGCGAGTCCATCGAGGCCTACGTCGAGGCGTTCGGCCCGGAGAAGGGCACGCCCGGCGCCGACGACTCCTTCAACCGCATGTTCGAGCGCGACAAGGACGACCTGCGCGAACTCGGACTGGTCATCGAGACGGTGGAGAACCTGGACGGCGAGGTCGGCTATCTGGCCCGCCGCGACAGCAACCGGCTGCCGCCCATCACCCTGGACGCCGAGGAGGCCGCGGCGCTCGGCCTGGTCGCCAAGGTCTGGCAGCAGGCCAGGCTGGCCGGCGCGGCCAGCGGCGCCCTGCAGAAGCTGCGCGCGGCGGGGCTGCCCGAGGGCGTCGACCCCTACGAGGCGCACGGCGCCCTGGAGCCGCACATCCCCGTGCACGAGGCCGCCTTCGAGCCGCTGATGCTGGCCTGCCGGGACCGCCGTCCGGTCGCCTTCGACTACCGCAAGGCGAACGCCGCCCGGCCCGAGCCGCGCACCGTGGAGCCGTGGGCGCTGGAGTGCTGGCGCGGCCACTGGTACCTGGCGGGCTTCGACCGCGACCGCGGCGCCGAGCGCGTCTTCCGGCTCTCGCGGATCACCGGCAAGGTCCGCACCCGTTCCGGGAAGTTCACCGCGGGGGTCCCGGACGTCGTCACGGTCCGGGAGACCGTCGCGAGCTGGGCGGGGGAGAACGCCGACCGCTCCGCGCTGATAAAGCTGCGCTCGGGCGCCGGCTACCCGCTGCGCGCCAAGGCCGTCTCCGTACGGGAGCTGGGCGACGGCTGGGACGAGCTGGAGATCCCGTACGGGCACGGGCTGGATGCCTGGCTGGTGGAGTTCGGGCCCGATGTGGTGGTGCTGGAACCCGCGGAGCTGCGGGCCGACGTGGTGGACCGGCTGCGCGCCGTGGCCAAGGGCTGAGGGGGGACACGAGGCCGTGACAGGCAAGGCAGCGGGGAGACCGGCGAAGCCCGCGAACGCCATCGACCAGACCCGGCGGATGCTGTCCCTGGTGACGTATCTGCGCGAGCGCAACGGCGCACGCGTCAGCGACGTCGCCCGGGCCTTCGGGATCAGCGAGGACGAGCTGATCTCCGACCTCGACGTGCTGCCGCTGTGCGGGACCAGCTTCCGCGGCGGCGATCTGCTCGACATCGACACCGACGGCGACCGCATCTGGTGGCACAACCCGGCAGCCCTCGGCGCCGACGCCGCCGAGCCGCTGCGGCTCGCCGCCGACGAGGCGACCGCGCTCCTGGTGGCCGCGCGTGCCGTCGCCACCCTGCCGGGCCTGCGCGAGGGCGACCGGCAGGCGCTGCTGCGGGCCACCGCCAAGGTGGAGGGCGCAGCGGGCGAGGCGGCGGGCGCCAGCTCCCGGCTCTCGGTCACCTTCGAGTCCGAGGGCGGCGTCTTCGCCGACGTCGACCGGGCCATCTCCGAGCGGCGCCGACTGTGGATCCGCTACTACTCGCCCGCCCGCGACGAGCTGACCGAGCGCGAGATCGACCCGATCCGCCTGGTCAGCGTCGGGCACACCTACGTGGAGGCGTGGTGCCGCCGCTCCGAGGCGCGCCGCACCTTCCGCCTGGACCGGGTCGCCGAGATCCGCATCCTCGACGAGCCGTCCGCGCCGCCCGAGATCGAGCTGCGGGACCTCTCCGAGGGGCTGGTGCAGCCCGCCGCGGAGGACCCCGAGGTGGTCGTCGAGGTCGGTCCGGGCGGGCGCTGGGTCGCCGAGTACTACCCGCACGACAGCGCCGAGGAGCTGCCCGACGGCGGGCTGCGGATCACGCTGCGCGCCCCCGACCCGGCCTCGCTGCGCCGGCTCGCGCTGCGCCTCGGCCGCGACGGCCGCATGGTGGCGCCGCACGACCTCGCGGAGAGTGCCCGCCGGGCCGCCCGCGAGGCGCTGGCGGCGTACGACGGACCCCAGGAAGTACGAGACGAGCCGTACGACAGGCAGGAGCAGGCGCTGTGAGCACGCCGACCGTGTCCGGGACGTCCGACGCACCGCAGATGACGGTGGCCGCCGCCTTCGCGGGGATGACCAGAGTGGCCACGGTGCTGTTCAGAGCCGCCTGCCCCGACTGCAAGGCCCACTTCGAGCTGTCCGCGGCCGACCTGCGCCTGGCCATCGGCGCGTCCAGCAGAACCACCTTCTACTCCTTCACCTGTCCCGAGTGCGGCGAGGGCGTGCGCAAGCCCGCGGGCGAGCGCATCGTCGAGCTGCTCACCGGGGGAGGCGTCCGCACGCTGCGCCTGCACGCGTAGCGGCGCGGAGGGCTAGGGTCGACGCATGTTCTGGCCGATGTTCGCGATCGCTGTGGGATTCCTGGGAATCTCCGTCCTCGGTGTGCTCGCCGTCCGTGTCTTCGTGGAAGCCGAGCGTCTGGGGAAACAGGTGACGGAGTCCGCGCACCGCATCAACAGGGCGGCCGAGGACCTGGAGCGGTCCGCGGTGATCACCGCGAGGTCTGTGGACGCCCTGTGACCGGGCCTGTGCGAGCCCTGTGAGTCGTGCCCGCGCGGCGACGCGACGGCGTTCCACCCTGTCAACTTGGCCGGACGGGCGGGTACGCTCATGGTCGCGGCCCGGAAATACGAGGCCCTGGCCGCGAACCGGGAGTACGCACAGGGATTGCCTCGCGTTCACCCCTGAGCGTTACGATCGCTGTCAGCGCGATGGTCGGACGGGTGTCCGGCCGATCGGACAGCACCCCACCCCCGTCGCCTCGGTGAGAAGGTAAAGAATTATGTTCGGAAGGCTCGGCGCTCCCGAGATCATTCTCATCCTCGTCGTCATCATCCTGCTGTTCGGCGCGAAGAAGCTTCCGGACATGGCCCGTTCGCTCGGCAAGTCCGCGCGCATCCTCAAGAGCGAGGCCAAGGCGATGAAGTCCGAGGGGTCGGACTCCTCCTCCGCCCCGGCCGGTCCGCCGAACACCGACGAGCAGCCCCCGGCCCAGCGCACCATCCAGGCCGCGCCCGGTGACGTGACCAGCTCGCGTCCGGTCGCCGAGCCGACGGACACCACCAAGCGCTGACCGAGGGCCGGGCGACCCCGGCCCGCCGCACGAGATGAGGACGTGGGTTGCTCAAGTCTGCCCGCAAGAAGGAGAAGGATCCCGAGGGCCGGATGCCCCTCGCGGAACACCTTCGTGAGCTCCGCAACCGGCTCGCGAAGGCGATGCTGGCCATCGTCGCCGTCACGATCGTCGCCGCCTTCTTCTACAACGACATCATCAACTTCTTCACCAAGCCCGTGCTGGACTCGGTGGGCTGTCCGCAGTCCTTCGCGGAACTGGCCAAGCAGCCCAAGGACGCGACCTGCGCGCAGATCACCATCAACGGTCTGCTCGCGCCGTTCACGCTGGCCCTGAAGGTCTCCCTGATGGCGGGCGTCGTCCTCGCCTCGCCGGTCTGGCTGTACCAGCTCTGGGCGTTCGTCGCGCCGGGACTGCACAGGAGCGAGAAGAAGTACGCGTACGCCTTCGTCGCGACCGGCGTCCCGCTCTTCCTCGGCGGCGGCTTCTTCGCGTACAAGGTGCTGCCCACCACCGCGAAGGTGCTGATCGAGTTCACGCCCTTCGGCGTGGACAACCTGCTGCCGCTGGACGACCTGCTCGACCTCGTGACGCGCATGGTGGTCGTCTTCGGGCTCTCCTTCGAGCTGCCGCTGCTGCTGGTCATGCTCAATCTGACCGGCATCCTGACGGGCCGGCGGATGCTCGGCTGGTGGCGCGGCATGATCATGGGCATCACGGTCTTCGCGGCCGTCGCCACGCCCAGCACGGACCCGCTGACCATGCTGGCGCTGGCCGGTCCGATCTGGATCCTGTACTTCGGGGCCGTCGCCTTCTCGCTGCTCAACGACCGCCGCAAGCGGCTGCGTGACGCCGCGGGCCCGGCCGACGACGAGGCGTCCGACCTCGACCTGACGCCGGAGGACATCGGCGAGGTGGAAGCCGTCCCGGCGGGGCGGGCGCTGCCGGAGCAGGCGGGCAAGGACCGGGTCAACGGTTATGACGACGTGACCTGAGCGGCCGCCCGGCCTCGTAGGGTCGGGCCGTGACCAGCGAGATCACCCTCTTCGTCAACCCCACCGCGGGCCGCGGCCGGGGCGCCCGCGCGGCGCTGTCGGCCGCTTCGGCGTTGCGGGCGGCGGGCTTCTCGGTCCGGACCGTCATCGGCCGCAGCGCCCAGGACGCCCTCACGCGCGCGAGGGAAGCCGTCGCGGGCGGCACCGGCGCCCTGGTCGCCGTGGGCGGCGACGGCATGGCGCACCTCGCCCTCCAGGCCGTCGCCGGGACCCGCACCCCGCTCGGCCTGGTCGCCGTCGGTACCGGCAACGACTTCGCGCGGACCCTGGGACTGCCGGTGCGCGACCCGGAAGCCTCCGGACGGCAGATCGCCGCAGCCCTCAAGGACAAGGGGGCGCGGCTGCGGGACGTTGACCTCGGGCGGGTCGGCGGCACCTGGTTCGGCACCGTGCTGGCCTCCGGCTTCGACTCCCGGGTCAACGACCGAGGCAACCGCATGCGCTGGCCCACCGGACGGGCCAGGTACGACCTGGCGATCCTCGCCGAACTCGCCGCCCTGGGGCCCGTGCCGTACCGGATCACGCTCGACGGCGGCGAGGTCCGCGAGGTCGAGGCCACCCTCGTCGCCGTCGGCAACGGGACGTCGTACGGCGGCGGCATGCGTATCTGCGCGGACGCGGACCTGGGCGACGGGCTGTTCGACATCACGGTCGTCGGCCCGTGCAGCCGTACGACGCTGCTCACGGTGTTCCCGAAGGTCTACCGGGGCACCCATCTCGGCCATCCGAAGGTAAGCGTCCACCGGGCGGTCCGGGTGGAGCTCGCGGCCCCGGGCGTCACCGGGTACGCGGACGGGGAACCGCTCGGTCCGCTTCCGCTGGCCGCCGAGTGCGTCCCCGCGGCGGTCCGGGTCGCCGTGCCCTGAGCTGCGGGAACCCGGAAGACCGCGGGACCGGATCCGGATAATGATCGTCCCGTTGTCGGTGGCTGCCGGTAGTCTCGAAAGTACGATGACAGAGGACCTTTCACCGGCCGAGCGGTACGCGGCAGCACGGAAGCGCGCTGTCGAGCAGGCCACCGCACTCGCGTCCTTCCGCGAGATGTACGACTTCGGCCTCGACCCCTTCCAGATCGAGGCCTGCCAGGCGCTCGAAGCGGGCAAGGGCGTTCTCGTGGCCGCACCCACGGGTTCGGGCAAGACGATCGTCGGGGAGTTCGCCGTCCACCTCGCCCTCCAGCAGGGCAAGAAGTGCTTCTACACCACCCCCATCAAGGCGCTCTCCAACCAGAAGTACGCCGACCTCGCCCGCCGCTACGGCGCGGACAGGGTCGGCCTGCTCACGGGCGACAACAGCGTCAACTCCGAGGCACCGGTGGTCGTCATGACCACCGAGGTCCTGCGGAACATGCTGTACGCGGGCTCGCAGACCCTGGTCGGCCTCGGCCACGTGGTGATGGACGAGGTGCACTACCTCTCCGACCGCTTCCGCGGCGCCGTCTGGGAAGAGGTGATCATCCACCTCCCGGAGTCGGTGACCCTGGTGTCGCTCTCGGCGACGGTGTCGAACGCCGAGGAGTTCGGCGACTGGCTGGACACCGTCCGCGGCGACACCCAGGTGATCGTCTCCGAGCACCGGCCCGTGCCGCTCTTCCAGCACGTGCTCGCCGGACGCCGGATGTACGACCTGTTCGAGGAGGGCGAGGGCCACAAGAAGGCCGTCAACCCCGACCTCACCCGGCTGGCCCGGATGGAGGCGAGCCGCCCGTCGTACCAGGACCGCAGACGCGGCCGGTCGATGCGCGAGGCGGACCGCGAGCGGGAGCGGCGGCAGCGCTCGCGCGTGTGGACGCCGGGCCGCCCCGAGGTCATAGAGCGGCTCGACGCCGAGGGGCTGCTGCCCGCGATCACGTTCATCTTCAGCCGCGCGGCCTGTGAGGCCGCCGTCCAGCAGTGCCTGTACGCGGGCCTCAGACTGAACGACGACGAGGCGCGGGCGAGAGTGCGCGAGCTGGTCGAGGAGCGCACGGCCTCCATCCCGCCCGAGGACCTGCACGTCCTCGGCTACTACGAGTGGCTGGAGGGCCTGGAGCGCGGCATCGCCGCCCACCACGCGGGCATGCTGCCGACGTTCAAGGAGGTCGTCGAGGAACTGTTCGTGCGCGGCCTGGTCAAGGCCGTCTTCGCCACCGAGACCCTCGCCCTCGGCATCAACATGCCCGCCCGCTCCGTCGTCCTGGAAAAGCTCGTCAAGTGGAACGGCGAGCAGCACGCCGACATCACCCCCGGCGAGTACACCCAGCTCACCGGCCGGGCCGGCCGCCGCGGCATCGACGTCGAGGGCCATGCGGTCGTGCTGTGGCAGCGCGGCATGAACCCCGACCACCTGGCCGGGCTCGCGGGCACCCGCACGTACCCGCTGCGCTCCAGCTTCAAGCCGTCGTACAACATGGCGGTGAACCTGGTGGAGCAGTTCGGGCGGCACCGCTCGCGCGAGCTGCTGGAGACGTCCTTCGCGCAGTTCCAGGCGGACAAGTCGGTCGTCGGCATCTCCCGCCAGGTCCAGCGCAACGAGGAGGGCCTGGACGGCTACAAGGAGTCCATGACCTGCCACCTCGGGGACTTCGAGGAGTACGCGCGGCTGCGCCGCGAGCTCAAGGACCGCGAGACCGAGCTGGCCAAGCAGGGCGCGGCGCAGCGCCGCGCGGAGGCCGCCGTCGCCCTGGAGAAGCTCAAGCCGGGCGACGTCATCCACGTCCCGACGGGCAAGTACGCGGGGCTCGCGCTGGTTCTGGACCCGGGGCTGCCCGCGGGCCGCTCCAACGGTCACCGCGGCTTCGAGCACGTCGACGGGCCGCGCCCGCTGGTGCTCACCGCCGAGCGGCAGGTCAAGCGGCTCGCGTCGATGGACTTCCCGGTGCCCGTGGAGGCGCTGGAGCGGATGCGGATCCCGAAGTCCTTCAACCCGCGCTCGCCGCAGTCCCGCCGTGACCTCGCCTCCGCGCTGCGCACCAAGGCCGGGCACATCGTGCCGGACCGGATGCGCAAGAAGCGGTCCGCGGCGGCCGACGACCGCGAGATCGCCCGGCTGCGCACCGCCCTGCGCGCCCACCCCTGTCACGGGTGCGACGAGCGGGAGGACCACGCCCGCTGGGCCGAGCGCTACCACCGGCTGCTGCGCGACACCTCGCAGCTGGAGCGCCGTATCGAGGGCCGGACGAACACCATCGCCCGCACCTTCGACCGCATCGTGGCGCTCCTGACCGAGCTGGACTACCTGCGGGGCAACGAGGTCACCGAGCACGGCAAGCGCCTCGCCCGGCTCTACGGCGAGCTCGACCTGCTGGCCAGTGAATGCCTGCGCGCGGGCATCTGGGAGGGCCTCGCCCCCGCGGAACTCGCCGCCTGCGTCTCGGCGCTGGTGTACGAGTCCCGGTCCGGCGACGATGCCATGGCGCCGAAGGTGCCGTCCGGCAAGGCCAAGGCCGCGCTCGGCGAGATGGTCCGCATCTGGGGCCGTCTCGACGCGCTGGAGGAGGACTTCCGGATCAACCAGACGGAGGGCGTCGGGCAGCGCGAGCCGGATCTCGGCTTCGCCTGGGCGGCCCACCAGTGGGCGTCGGGCAAGGGCCTGGACGAGGTGCTGCGCGAGGCGGAGATGCCGGCCGGTGACTTCGTGCGGTGGTGCAAGCAGGTCATCGACGTGCTCGGCCAGATCGCGGCGGCGGCGCCGGCCACGGAGGGCGGCTCGACGGTGGCGAAGAACGCGCGTAAGGCCGTGGACGGCCTGTTGCGGGGAGTCGTGGCGTACTCGTCCGTGGGCTAGGGCGTGTGGCGAAAGTCCCGCCTGCCGCGCGACGCCATGCACGCCCTCTCGCCGCACCGGGCGAAAGCCCGAGTACGTCCAGTACGAGGGCTTCCGCCCGGCACGCCGAGAGCACGCACCTGACGCCGCGCGGCCCGCCCTTCGGGCGAACGACGGGACTTTCGCAACACGCCCTAGTCGCGCCCACGCGGCGGAGCCGCATGTCATCACAGCCCCGCGCCCCTTCAGGGCGCGGGGTTTTCGTATGCCCATACGACATTACGCACCGCGTTCGAACGTATTCGCGCCGTAGGAGTGTGGTCGACGGTACTCCTGTCGCGCGGGGGATTTCAGAGGGTCGCCGAATGTGACACGGCGTTGATCCGGTCGGATTAAGCTCGCCCGCAGCGCACCGAGTTGGGCTGAATTCGTGCGCTTGTTCCCCAAGGTGACGAAGGTCCTGATCCAGCCGACCGCACGACTGTGGAGAACCCCGACCGCTCCATGACCTTTACCCCGCTTTCCCCCAGAAAATCCCACCCCCCAGCCGATTTGTCTCAGAGGGCATACATGGTGAGTGTTCAAGCGCCTCCCGGTGGCCGCGAACTGCCGTACGCGCGCGTGCTGTTGCTGCCGGCCATACTGATGGCCGCGGTGTCCGGAACCGCCGTCGCCCTGGTGACGGGACCGGCCCGGACCGCCGTCGGCTGGTGCGGCGCCGTGGCCACGGTCCTGGTGATCGCGACCGCCGCCGAGGCCGTGCGCCGCGGTCGCGCCGTACGCGCGCTGCGCGCCGATGCCGCGCACCGCACCACGCATCTGGAACAGCGCATCGCCGGCCACGACCAGCAGATCGCGCACCTGGGCGCGGAACTCCTGCCGGCCACACTGCACCAGCTCCGCGCCGGCGTCTCCCCCGCGGAAGTGGTGCGGACCGTCATCGACGCCGACCCCGCCTACCGGGACATCCCCAAGTCCCAGCGGGACCTGATCCGGGCCGTGCTGGGCATCGTCGACCGCGAGACCGCGCTGCGCGACTCCTCCCAGCGTGCCTTCGTCAACATCGCGCGGCGCGTCCAGGCGATCGTCCACCAGCAGAACAAGGAACTGCGCGAGATGGAGGAGGACCACGGCCGCAACCCCGAGGTCTTCGACGACCTGCTGCGCATCGACCACGGCACCGCGCTGATCGGCCGGCTCGCCGACTCCATCGCGGTGCTCGGCGGCGGCCGTCCCGGACGCCAGTGGCCCGAGCCCGTACCGATGTTCAGCGTGCTGCGCGGCGCGATGTCCCGGATCCTGGAGTACCGCCGCATCGAGCTGCACTCGGTCGCGGAGGTCGCCGTCAACGGCTACTCCGTCGAGCCGCTCATCCACGCCTGCGCCGAACTGCTCGACAACGCCACCCGGTACTCGCCCCCGCAGACCCGGGTGCACGTCACCGCCATCGAGGTGCAGACCGGCATCGCCATCGAGATCGAGGACGGCGGCGTCAGCCTCAGCGAGGAGGCCCGCGGCCGGGCCGAGAACATGCTCCGCCAGGCACAGGCCGGACTCGACCTCAACGAGATCAGCGACACCCCGCGCCTCGGCCTCGCCGTCGTCGGACGCCTCTCGCAGATGTACGACATGGGGATCTCGCTGCGCCACTCCGCCTACGGCGGCGTGCGGGCCGTGCTCGTCGTGCCGCACACCATGCTCACCACCGAGGCCGCCCCCGGGCTCGCCCACGGCATCGGCGTCAACTCCGTGCCGACGATGGACACCGACGGCGTCGAGGGCCCCGCCCGCAAGCCCAAGACGCGCCGCCCCACCACCGGCCCGCGCATCCCCGGCCAGCTCGACCCGCGCGAGGACGACGTCCCCGAGGTCACCGAGTGGACGGCCAACGGACTGCCGCAGCGCCGCAGCCGGGTGAAGATCCCGCTCAGCCAGCGGATCGCCGAGACCCGGGCCCAGCAGGAGGCCGCCGAGGCCGCGGAGCAGGCACGGGCGGCGTCGTCCTGGGAGCCCGCCCCCGAGGAGAAGGAGCCCGAACCGGGGCTGTGGGTCGAGGCGTTCATGAACGGCCTGAAGGGCGACCCCGATCCGGCCGCCGCGGGCACGACCGACCGGCAGGACCGCGTCGAGGCCGACGACGAGGGGGACCTCAAGTGATCCAGCAGCGAGCCAACTTCGACTGGATGCTCAAGGAACTCGCCGACGGCGTGCCGGGCATCCACCAGATCGTGGTGCTCTCCGCCGACGGACTGCGCATCGCCCGCCACGGCGGCGACCCCGACGCCGCCGACCGCCTCGCCGCGGCCTGCGCGGGCCTGCAGAGCCTCGCCGGTGCCGTGGCCGGCGAGATCCCCCGCAGCGACGGCCGGATGCGCATGGTCATCATCGAGATCGACGGCGGCTACTTCTATCTGATGTCGGCGGGCGCCAACGCCTACCTCGCGGTGCTCGCCGACCAGACCGCGGACGCCGGGCTGATGAGCAACCGGATGCGCGACCTCGTCGTCCGGATCGGCGCCCACCTGACGAGTCCGCCCCGGCGCAACGGGCAGACCGTATGACTCCTCCCCAACGCCAGCGGCGCCTGCCGAAGAAGACGGAGCCTCCCGAGCCCGCCGCGCCGGAACGGGAGAAAAAGGCCCCGGAGCGGCTGTACATCCTCACGGGAGGGGGCGAGGGCGACGCGCGCGCCCCGCTCGACCTGGTCACCCTGATCGTGACGCGCGCCGACGAACCCCCCGCCAACGCCCAGCCGGAGCAGGCCGCCGTACTCCGGCTCTGCACCGCCCCTCTGTCCGTGGCCGAACTCTCGGCCTATCTGAATCTGCCGTTCAGCGTGGTGACCGTCCTGCTCACCGAGTTGCTGGCGGCCGAACTGGTACAGGCACGCGCCCCGATCGTCCGCTCGGCGCTCCCCGACCGTTCCCTCCTCGAAGCGGTGATGCATGGACTTCAAAAGCTCTGACACCGTCACGGGCCCTCGTGTCGAGGACCATCTGCCGCACACGGCGCAGGCCGCCGTGAAGGTCGTGATCGTGGGCGGTTTCGGGGTCGGCAAGACGACCATGGTCGGCTCGGTCAGCGAGATCAGGCCGCTGACCACCGAGGAGACCATGACGCAGGCCGGCGTCGGGGTCGACGACAACTACGGCTCGGAGAGCAAGACGGCCACCACGGTCGCCATGGACTTCGGCCGCATCAGCATCACGGACCAGCTGGTGCTGTACCTGTTCGGCACACCCGGCCAGGAACGCTTCTGGTTCCTGTGGAACGGGCTGTTCGAAGGCGCTCTCGGCGCGGTCGTCCTCATCGACACCCGCCGCCTCGAGGTCAGCTTCGACGTCATAGGGCGTCTGGAGGAGAAGGGTGTCCCGTTCGTCGTCGCCGTGAACGACTTCCCGGACGCGCCCGGCTATCCGGTGGAGGACCTGCGGACGGCGCTCGACCTGCCCCCGGAGATCCCCATCATCAAGTGCGACGCGCGGCGCCGGGCCTCCAGCCGGGACGTGCTGATGACGCTGATGCGCTTCCTGCACTCCCTCGCGATGACGTCCAGGCCCGCGTAGCCCGCGGTCTCCCGGCGCCCGCCTCCCGGTGCCCGTACGCGTCCCACGTACGGGCACCGGGGCCCGCGCCCCTCGGCGCCGCACCGGCGCCCGCGCACGACTGTCCCGCGCACGATCCGTCCCGAGTACGAACCGTCCCGCGCACGATCCGTCCCGCGTACGGCCGGTCCCGCGTCGTACGAGCCATTCCCCTTGCCATGACACCGGATCCACTTCAGTTTCGGAGCGACCACCGTGACGCCTGAACACCACCTCCCGACCGGCATGGACGACCTCACCCTCGGCCCGCCGCCCGGCTGCCCCGCCCACGACGCGGGCACGGGGCCCGGCGGGCTGCGCCGGCTCCACGGCCCCGAGGCGGAGGACCTGTCCGCCCTGTACGAGAAGCTCCGCGCCGAGCACGGGCCGGTCGCGCCCGCGCTGATCCACGAGGACGTGCCCGTCTGGGTGGTCCTCGGCCACAGCGAGAACCTGCACATGGTGCGCACCCCCTCGCAGTTCTGCCGCGACAGCCGGCTGTGGACCGCCGTGCAGGACGGCACGATCGCCCCCACCCACCCGCTGCTGCCGCACATCATGTGGCAGCCCATCTGCGCGTTCGCGGAGGGCGACGAGCATCTGCGGCAGCGCGGCGCGGTCACCGGCGCCATGTCGACCATCGACCACCGCGGCACCCGCCGGCACATCAACCGGGCGACCCAGGAGCTCGTCAACGCGTTCTGCGAGCGCGGCACCGCCGACCTGGTCAGCCAGTTCGCCGAGCATCTGCCGATGGCGGTGATGTGCGAGATCCTCGGCATGCCGGAGGAGTACAACGAGCGCATGGTGCAGGCGGCCCGCGACATGCTCAGGGGCAGCGAGACGGCCATCGCCAGCAACGAGTACGTCATGGGGGCGCTGACCCGGCTCACCGCGCGCCGCCGGGCCCAGCCCGAGGAGGACTTCACCAGCCACCTCATCGGCCACCCGGCGCGGTTCACCGACGACGAGGTCGCCGAGCACCTGCGGCTCGTCCTCATCGCCGCCTACGAGGCGACCGCCAACCTCATCGCGAACGTGCTGCGGATGGTCCTCACCGATCCGCGCTTCCGCGCCCAGCTCAGCGGCGGGCAGATGACGGTGCCGGAGGCGGTCGAGCAGTCCCTGTGGGACGAGCCGCCGTTCAGCACCGTCCTCGGCTACTTCGCCAAGCAGGACACGGAGCTGGGCGGCCGGCGCATCCGCCGGGGCGACGGGCTGCTCCTCGGCATGGCGCCGGGCAACGTCGATCCGCGCGTGCGCCCCGATCTGGCCGCGAACATGCAGGGCAACCGTTCGCACCTCGCCTTCGGCGGCGGCCCGCACGAGTGCCCGGGCCAGGACATCGGCCGTGCCATCGCGGACACCGGTGTCGACGCGCTGCTGATGCGGCTGCCTGACGTGCAGCTCGACTGCGCGGAGCACGAGCTGCGCTGGCGGTCCTCGATCGCTTCGCGCCACCTGGTGCAGCTGCCCGTGCGGTTCGCGCCGAAGCCGCCGCAGGACGTCAGCCAGCGGCCCGGCGTGCATCCGGTGCCGCGGCCGCGGCCGGGCTGGCAGGTCACGACGGCCCGGCCCGAGCCGCTGGTGCCGCCCGCCCGGCCGCTGGACCCCGAGCCCGCGCGCCCGGCGGCGGAGCCCACCGCCCGGCTCGGCGCCTGGCAGCGCTTCCTGCGCTGGTGGCGCGGCTACTGAGCCGGCGGACACACCGGCCCGGTGTCACCCGGCCCAGCCGGCGTGGTCCGACCAGGCGCCCAGGGTCCGGGCGGAGCGGAACCGGTGCTCGAGCCCCGTGACCGGGTCGGTGAACTCCAGTGACCGCGCGAGCAGTTGCAGCGGACGCCGGAAGTCACCGGCCGGCACGGGGCCGGTCACCAGCGGATAGAGCGGGTCGCCGAGGATCGGGATGCCCAGGGCGCTCAGATGCACCCGGAGCTGGTGGGTCTGTCCGGTGGCCGGGGTCAGCCGGTAGCGGCCGAGACCGGCCCGGTGCTCGATCAGCTCGACACGGCTGACGGCGTTCGGCTCGCCCTCGACCTCCCGTGCGGCCAGGATCCCGCGCTCCTTCAGGATCCGGCTGCGCACGGTGCGCGGCAGCCCGAGCCCCGGGTCGTACGGGGCCACGGCCTCGTACTCCTTCGTCACCCGCCGGTCGCGGAACAGCGCCTGGTACGCGCCGCGTTCCCGCGGCTCGACGGTGAACAGCACGAGTCCGGCGGTGAGCCGGTCCAGGCGGTGCGCGGCGCCCAGCGCCGGGATGTCCAGCTCCCGGCGCAGCCGGGCGAGCGCGGTCTCGGTGACGTGGCTGCCGCGCGGGGTGGTGGCGAGGAAGTGCGGTTTGTCGGCGACGACGATGTGGTCGTCGCGGTAGACGACGTCCAGCGGGAACGGCACCCGTTCCTCGTCGGGCAGGTCCCGGTGGAACCACACGAACATGCCGGGCACATAGGGGGTGTCGGCCCGTACGGGCTGCCCGTCCGCGCCGACGAACAGCCCCGCCCCGAGCATCTCGTCGATCACCCCGGGTCCGGGCTTGAGCCGCGCCACCAGGTACGCGCGCACGGTGGCCACGGCCGTGTCCTGCGGCAGTTTGATCCGCACGGGATCGACCCCGTCACGCTGCGGCAGGGGAGAGGGCGGGATCCGGGTCTTGCGTCTCATCCCGGGCAAGATTACGGGGGGTGACGGGGAGTGCGGTACGGCGGTCCCGGGGCAGGGCGCGGGCCGGCCGGCATGACCGGTCCCGTGCGGCGGTGCGGTGCGGGCGGGTGCGGGGTCAGGGCACCCGGCCGGGGGCTGTTCGCAGGCACTGCGGGCCGTGAAGGTCAGGCGGACTCCGGGTCGCGGAGGTCACGCGGACAGCGTGCCGCGCAGGTTACGCGGACAGTGGGCCGTGAAAACAACGCGGATCGCGGGACGCTGAGGTCACGCGGTCGCGGAGGTCAGGCGCACCGCGGGGAGCGGAGGTCACGCGGATCGCGGGACTCGGAGATGGCGCGGTCGCGGAGGTCACCCGGATCGTGGGCCACGGAGGTGACCCGGACCACGGGCCGCGAAGGCTACGCGGGAGTCTCCTGCTCCGCCTCCACCTGGGCGTTCCACTCGCGCTTGGAGGCCTGCCAGCCGTCCTCGTTGTGGCCGAGGCGCCAGTAGCCGGAGATCGACAGGTCCTCGCGCGGGATCTCGCGCTCGACGCGCAGCAGGCGGCGCAGCTCCTTCACGAAGCCCGCCTCGCCGTGCACGAAGGCGTGCAGCCGGCCCTCGGGCCAGTCCAGCGCGCGCACGGCCTCCAGCAGGGCCTGGCCGGCCGGGCGGTCCCCGCGGTGCAGCCAGACGATCTCCGCGTCGGAGTCGATCTTCTGCTCCTCCTCGGGTCCGGAGATCTCGATGAACGCGCGGACGTCGGCACCGGCGGGCAGCGCCTCCAGGGCGGCCGCGATGGCGGGCAGGGCGCTCTCGTCACCGGCCAGCAGATGCCAGTCGGCGCTCTCGTCGGGTGCGTACGCGCCGCCCGGGCCGAGGAAGCGGACCAGCTCGCCCGGCTGGACGCGGGCGGCCCACGGCCCGGCCAGGCCCTCGTCGCCGTGCACCACGAAGTCGATGGTGAGCTCGCGCAGTTCGGCGTTCCAGTGCCGCACCGTGTAGGTGCGGGTCACGGGCCACTGCTCGCGCGGGAACTCCTCGCGGATCCGCTGGATGTCGAACGGCTCGGGGTAGCTGACGCCCTCCGCGCCGAAGAGCAGCTTCACGTAGTGGTCGGTGCAGGTGCCCGCGGTGAACTCGGCGAGCCCGTCGCCGCCGAAGACGATCCGCTGCATGTGCGGGGTCAGCCGCTCCGTGCGCACGACCCGCGCGGAGTGGGGCTTCGGGGTTTTGCGTGCCGGACGCTCTGCCATGACGGCCTCCAAGTTCACTTGCTTAGGCTTACCTAAGTTAGCACCTCCCTCCAGTTAACACGTCATACCTGAAGAGTCGACCGCAACCGGGTCAACGAACCACCGAGTCCCCAGCGAGCAGCCAGTTCCTCCAGGACGGCCGGGTCGCGGGGCTCCCGGGGCAGCGCCGTACCGGTCTGCGGCAGCGGTACGTCGTCGGCCACCCTCACCACCTTCGGTGCCACGGACACGTACGGGCGCGACTCGTCGAGGCGTCTGCGCTGCGACGGGGTCAGCCTGGCCTTCGGGTCGTCCACCGCGGCCATGATCCCGGCGAGGTCGCCGAATTCGGCGAGCAGTCTGGCCGCCGTTTTCTCGCCGATTCCCGGGACGCCCGGCAGGCCGTCGCTCGGGTCGCCGCGCAGCAGGGCCAGATCCGCGTAGCCGCGGCCGTCGACGCCGTACTTCTCGCGCAGCCAGGTCTCGTCGGTGAGCTGGAGGGTGCCGACGCCCTTGAGGGGGTAGAGCACGCGGATGTGCCGCTCGTCGTCGACCAGTTGGTAGAGGTCGCGGTCGCCGGTGACGATGTCGACGGGGCCGCCGGCGCGGGCGGTGAAGGTGCCGATGACGTCGTCGGCCTCGTAGCCCGCGACGCCGACGCGGGCGATGCCGAGGGCGTCGAGGACCTGCTCGATGACCGGGACCTGGGGCGACAGGGTGTCCGGCACCTCTTCCCGGTCGGGGCCCTGCGGGCGCTCCTCGGCGACGCGGTGCGCCTTGTAGGAGGGGATCAGGTCGACGCGCCACTGCGGGCGCCAGTCCGCGTCCATGCAGGCCACGAGGGAGTCGGGGCGGTGGTCCTTGACCAGGCGGTCGATGAAATCGAGCAGTCCGCGCACGGCGTTGACGGGTGTGCCGTCGGGGGCCTTCACCGATTCGGGCACGCCGAAGTAGGCCCGGAAGTACAGGGATGCGGTGTCGAGCAGCATGAGGCGTCTGGTCACCCTTCGCATCATGCCGTACGACACCGACAGTCACCGGTCGGTGCCGTGGGCGCCGGGTCGCGGCCTGTGGAGGGGCTGTGACGAGCATGTACACGCTAAACGTAAACATATTGTGAAGTGGATCACTCAAGAGTTTGGTACGGACAAGTGGGGGCAGGCGCGCTGCCGGAGCGAAGCCGATCGCATTTTCAACCACACCTGACAAATGCCACCCGGTTGTGCGGGCGGAACCCGCCTCGCTCCACGGCCCGCCGACGGGGGAGGCGGGCCGTCGTGGTTCGAGATGAGAGGCGCCCGTGGCAGCCACGCTAGAGGCGGAACATCTGTACAAGGTGTTCGGCAGACGACCCGAAGACGCGGTGGAGAAGCTCCGCGAAGGAGCCGACCGAGACGAACTGCGCGCCGACGGCACCACCGCCGCGGTGATCGACGCCTCGTTCACGGTGGAGCCCGGCCAGATCTTCGTGGTCATGGGCCTGTCCGGATCGGGCAAGTCGACCCTGTTGCGCATGCTCAACGGTCTCCTTGAGCCGACCGCGGGCAAGGTGCGGTTCGCCGGACAGGACCTGACCGGACTGAGCGCCCGGGACCTGCGCGAGGTCCGCTCCAACAAGATCAGCATGGTCTTCCAGCACTTCGCGCTCTTCCCGCACCGCAGCGTCCGTGAGAACGCCGCCTACGGCCTGGAAGTGCAGGGCGTGCCCGCGGCCGAGCGCAGGAAGCGGGCCGAGGAGGCCCTGGAGCTGGTCGGACTCGGTGGCTGGGAGAAGTCCTGGCCGGACGAGCTCTCCGGCGGCATGCAGCAGCGCGTGGGCCTGGCCCGCGCCCTGGCCACCGATGCCGACCTGCTGCTGATGGACGAGTCCTTCAGCGCGCTCGACCCGCTGATCCGCCGCGACATGCAGGACCAGCTCATCGAGTTGCAGAAGAAGCTCAAGAAAACCATCGTCTTCATCACGCACGACCTCAACGAGGCCATGCGCCTGGGCGACCGGATCGCCGTGATGCGCGACGGCCGCATCGTCCAGATCGGCAGCGCCGAGGACATCCTGGTGCGCCCCGCCAACGACTACGTCGCCTCCTTCACCCAGGACGTCGACCGCTCCCGCGTCCTGACCGCGGAGTCCGTCATGGAGACCGAGGGCCTGCGCGGCGACGAGGCCGACTGCGGCTGCGAGACCGCCGGCCTCGACACGCCCTTCACCGAGCTGTGCGCCATCAGCGCCCGGCTGACGCACCCGGTCGCGGTCCTGGACGGTAAACGCAGACTCGTCGGGGTCGTGCCCCGGCAACGGCTGATCGGCTTCCTCGGCGACCAGCAGGGCGAGCCCGCCGCCTGCGACTCCCCGCGCGACAACGGCGCCGAGGCGGTGAAGGCCAGTGCCTAGGATCCCCTTCGGCGACTGGGTCAACGACGCGGTCGACTGGCTGCTGAACCACATGGCGTGGCTCTTCGACTTCTTCAAGACCGTCTTCCTGGGCGCCTACGACGGCATCAACGCCGTCCTCCAGGCCCCGGAACCGCTGCTCCTCGCCGGTATCTTCGCTGTCATCGCCTTCTGGCTGCGCGGCGTCTCCGCCGGTGTCCTCGCGTTCGTGGGCTTCGCCTTCATCGACTCCCTCGAACTGTGGGAGGACGCGATGGTGACCCTCTCGCTCGTCCTCGTGGCGACCATCATCGCGCTGGTCATATCCGTGCCCGTGGGCATCTGGGCGGCCCGCTCCAGCCGGGTCAGCGGAGTGGTCCGGCCGATCCTCGACTTCATGCAGACGCTCCCGGCGATGATCTACCTCATCCCGGCGATCCTGTTCTTCGGCACCGGCGCCCCCGCGGGCATCGTCGCCACCCTGATCTTCGCCCTCGCTCCGGGCGTCCGGATGACCGAACTCGGCATCCGCCAGGTCGACGAGGAACTGGTCGAGGCCGCCGACGCGTTCGGTACCACGCCCCGCAGCACCCTGCTGCGCATCCAGCTCCCGCTGGCCCTGCCCACCGTCATGGCCGGTGTCAACCAGGTCATCATGCTGGGCCTGTCCATGGCCGCGATCGCCGGCATGGTCGGCACCGGCGGCCTCGGCGGCGACGTCAACGAGGCCATCGGCCAGCTCAACGTGGGCCTCGGCTCCGAGGCCGGTGTCGCCATCGTCATCCTGGCGATCTACCTGGACCGCATGACCAGCGCGCTCGGCACCCAGGTGTCGCCGCTCGGCCGCCGGGCCGCGGCGAAGCTGCGCGCCGCCCAGGGCCTGAAGATCTGGTCCTACCGGCCCCGGCCCGCCGTGGCCGTGGTCGGCGTGGTCGTGCTCGCGCTGGTCGCGGGCGGCATGGGCATCTTCGGCTCCTCCACGGGCGGCACGTCCACCGCCGCCGACGGCGAGAACGTCGGCCAGGGCAAGAAGGTGACCATCGGCTACGTCCCCTGGGACGAGGGCGTCGCTTCCACGTACCTGTGGAAGGAGATCCTGGAACAGCGCGGATTCAAGGTCGACGCCAAGCAGTTCGACGCCGGACCGCTCTACACCTCGCTCGCCCAGGGCAACGTCGACTTCGACACCAACGCCTGGCTGCCGACCACGCACGAGCAGTACTGGAAGAAGTACGGCAAGCAGCTCGACGACCTGGGCTCCTGGTACGACGAGACGTCCCTGGAGCTGACCGTCCCGGCGTACATGGACGACGTCGACTCCCTCGCGGATCTCAAGGACCACGCCGACGAATTCGGCGGCAAGATCACCGGCATCGAGTCCAGCGCCGGTGAGATGAGCATGGTCAAGAGCAAGATCCTCAAGGCGTACGGCCTGGAGAAGGACTTCAAGGTCGTCGACAGCTCCACGCCCGCCATGCTGGCCGAGCTCAAGAGCGCGATCGCCAAGAAGAAGCCGATCGTCGTCACGCTGTGGTCGCCGCACTGGGCGTACAACGACTACGACCTGAAGAAGCTCGAGGACCCCAAGGGCGCCTGGGGCCAGGGCGACGGTGTGCACGCGGTCGCCCGCAAGGGCTTCGCCGACGACAATCCGACCGTCGCGAAGTGGCTGAAGAACTTCAAGATGACGGAGAAGCAGCTCACCGGCCTCGAAGCGGAGATCAACAAGGCGGGCAAGGGCAAGCAGCAGGACGCGGTGCGCACCTGGCTGAAGCAGAACCCCGACGTCGTCGACAAGCTCGCCCCGGTCGAGAAGTCGTCCGGCACCCCGGCCGAGGCCAAGCGGACCGTGAACGTCGCCTGGTTCCCCTGGGACGAGGACATCGCCGTCACCTACCTGTGGAAGGACGTCCTGGCCCGGCGCGGCTACAAGCTGAACCTGAAGCAGATGGACGTCGGCCCGGTCTACACCGGCCTGGCCGGCGGCGACATCGACCTCAACTTCGACGCGTGGCTGCCCTACGCCCAGTCGAACTACTGGGAGAAGAACAAGGACAACCTGACCGACCTCGGCACCTGGTACGAGCCGACGTCCCTGGAGATCGCGGTCCCGTCCTACGTCAAGGGCGTCAAGTCCCTGGCGGACCTGAAGGGCAAGGCCGACACCTTCGACGGGAAGATCATCGGCATCGAGCCGGGCACCGGTGAGATGAGCCTGCTCAAGGACAAGGTGCTGCCGGGCTACGGCCTGGACAAGGAGTACAAGGTCGTCGACGGCTCCACGCCCGCGATGCTCGCCGAGCTCAAGCGGGCCCTCGCCAAGAAGGAGCCGGTCGCGGTGACCCTGTGGTCCCCGCACTGGGCCTACAGCGAGTACGACCTGACCAAGCTGGCGGACGGCAAGAAGCTGTTCGGCGAGGGCAACACCATCCGGACCATCGCCAGCAAGGACTTCACCTCGCAGTACCCGCAGCTCACGAAGTGGATCAAGAACTTCAAGATGAGCGAGGACGAACTCGGCAGCCTGGAGGCCGAGATCAACAAGCGCGGCAAGGGGCACGAGGAGGACGCCGTCTCCGCGTGGCTGAAGGAGCACCCGGACATGGTGGACCGGATGACCCCGCAGTAGTCACCCGCGGTCCGGCCCCGGCCGGCCGCGTCGAGGGGCGGGTCTTCCCGCACGGAGCCTCCGTGCGGCGAAGGCCCGCCCCTCGCGGTGTGTCCGGGCGGCGGCACCCGGACGGGGGGCGTCCGCCGCGTGTCGTACCCGGGGCACGTGGTGCGTCCGACGGCATACCGGGGGCGCACGGGGGCGCGTACGAGCTGCTCGTCCTCCTTGTGCACCAGCGCATTCCGGCCAACCGCGGCCGCCGTCCGCGGCCGGCCGGGACGGCGGTGCCCGGTGCCCCTACCGGCGGATGCGGCCATCGGGGCGGTACGCCGCGCGCCGTCTCCGACCGGGTACGACGCCGGGGCCCGTACCAGGCCGCCGCGGGGTCCGGCCGAGCGCGCCCGTGACACCGCCGGCCGCCGACTGCGCGCGCCCGCGGCGGCGTTGGCCTGCCCCTTCGCGCACCCGGGCCCGGCGGGCACCGCCCGGCCGGGGACGGCCCTCCCGTGGCGCGAAGTGTCGGGCCCGGTGTCATCCGATGTGACAGCGATGTGACGGGCGCATGAAACGGTTTGCCGAACATGCGTAGGGTGCAGAGAACTCATCAGAAGCGGTGCGGTAAAGAAGTAGTCACAGGCAGCGGACCGACGAGTGAAGGAGGGAGCCGGAGCGATGGGCGACCACAAAGAACAGCCCCTTCGGGTGGGCGCGGCCGTCCGGCGGCGGCGCCGGGCACTGGAGCTCACCCTCGCCGTCGTCGCCGAGCGCAGCGGCCTGTCCGTGCCCTTCCTCAGCCAGGTGGAGAACGAACGGGCCCGGCCCAGCAGGCGTTCCCTGGAGCGGCTCGCCGACGCCCTCGGTACCAGCGCCGGTGAGCTGCTCGCCGCGGCCGACCCGGCGTGCAGCGTCGACGTCGTGCGCGCCGAGACCCCCGACGGCACCGACTTCGCCGCGGAGGCCCGGGTGCGTCCCCTGGTCCGCGGCCACCACCAGCTGCACGCCACGGAGTTCACCGGCGACCACGACCCGGGCCGTGAACTCCAGTGCCGCAACGACCAGTTGATGTACGTCGCGGACGGCGCCGTCGAGGTCGAGGCGGAGGGCCGCGCACACCGGCTCGGCCGCGGCGACACCCTCTATCTGACCGGCGGGGTGCGCCACCGCTGGCGGGCGACCGTCCGGGACACCCGGGTGATCGTGGTCGCCGTCGCCGAGCACATCGACGCGGTGGAGGACCGGCGCGCCTTCGGGGCCCGCTGAGGTGCCGCCACCGCGGGTGGTCTCCCTGGTGCCGTCACTGACCGAGGCCGTCGCCGTCTCGCTGCCCGGCTCCCTCGTCGGCGTCACCGACTGGTGCAGTGAGCCCGCGGACCTCGACGCCGTCCGGATCGGCGGCACCAAGAACCCGGACGTCGCGAAAATCGTCGCCCTCGCCCCCGACCTGGTCGTCGCCAACGAGGAGGAGAACCGCGCCCCCGACCTGGCGGCGCTGCGCGCGGCGGGCATCGAGGTCCTGCTCACCGAGGTACGGGACGTGCCCGGCGCCTTCCGCGAGCTGGACCGGGTGCTGGCCGGGTGCGGAGCGCGGTCCCGGCCCCGCTGGCTGGACCAGGCCGAGGCGGTGTGGACGGACCTGCCGCCGCCGGAGCGCCGGACCACCGCCGTCGTACCCGTGTGGCGGCGCCCCTGGATGGTGGCCGGCCGGGACACCTTCGCCGGGGACGTACTGACCCGGCTCGGCGTGGACAACCTGTACGCCGCCCACGCGGACCGCTATCCGCGCGTACCCCTGGACGAACTGCGCGCCGCCGCGCCCGCCCTGGTCGTCCTGCCCGACGAGCCGTACCGCTTCACCGCCGACGACGGGCCCGAAGCGTTCACGGGGACACCCTGCGCGCTGGTCTCCGGCCGCCACCTCACCTGGTACGGGCCGTCGCTCGCGCGGGCCCCCGAGGTCATCGGCGCGGCGCTGCGAGCAGCTCGCCGCTGACGGTGCCGCGGACCGTGCGGACGAGGGCGACGGCCCAGGCCGCGAGGAGCAGCGCGTACAGGCCGAAGGCGAGTGCCCCGAACGCGACGAGGCCGGTGCGCCGGGCCAGGCCCTCGGCGGCGGTGACACAGGTGCCCACCGGGAAGGTGAAGGCCCACCAGGTCAGCGTGAACGTCATGCCCCGGCGCCGGGCCCGCACCACCAGCGCGGCGGACAGCGCCAGCCAGAGCAGCGCGAAGCCCAGCACCGGCACGCCGTACAGCACGGCGAACACGGCGAAGCCCGCGTCGTACGGGGCGGGCACCACCTCCGGGGCGTACCGGGCGAACTTGTCGGCGGCGGTCGTGGACTGCCCGAGCGGGCCGAGCACCAGGAACAGGGCCGGGGTCAGGGCGACGGGCAGCGGGCCCGCGGTGATCAGCCGGGTGACGATCACCGGGAGCAGCGCGAGCGTGGCCAGCAGGCTCGTCCCGAACAGCGCGCAGCAGCCGAGGAGCAGGGTCTCCCGCGCCTGACCGGGCGGCAGGTGCGGGACGAGCAGCGGGCCGACGGCGGCGGACACCATCGGCGCCACCAGCGGCAGCAGCCACACGGGCGTCGCGCGGTCGAACGTGATCCGGTGCCGGACCACCATGAGGTACGGCACCGCCACGGCCGCCGCGAGCGCCACCGCCGTACCGGCGGCGAACAGCACGGCGGCCAGGACGACGGCGGCCCGCTCGCCCGTCCAGTCCTCGCCCACGACAAGGGCGCCGCCGCCGACGGCGAGCAGGGCCATGGCGAGACACCCGTAGAACGGGGCCACGGCCGGGTCGAGGAGATGGGCGCGGGCCTGGTCGCGGTGGTGGGCCCAGTGCACGGCCCGGGCGGCCAGCAGCACGACGAGCAGCACGAGCGACAGCGCCCACACGGTGGCGCAGAAGACCCGGAGCCCCGGCAGGGCGGCGGCTCCCGCGGCTTCGGCGGGGAGCCCGGCACCGGCGGTGCCCACGATGGCCGTGCCCATCACGGCGGCGTACCAGTTCGGCCCGAGGTGCCGGACGGCGGCGACACGGAAGCGCCGGGGGCGCGGTGCGGCGGAGGGGGCGGGTGTGGCGGAAGGAGCGGTGGGGACGGTGGGGGAGGACGGGAGGGGCTGGGCTGCGGTCACCATGCCGTCCACGGTGTCGCGCGGTGGGCCTCCCCACCAGGGAGTAGGCACCTATGACGGCATAAGCTGGGTTTATGGGGCGAGGGCGTGAGGAGGCTCCAAGTGAGTGAGGGGTCGCATGAGTGAGGGGCCGGAGACGGCGGCTGGCGGGGCGGGGCATACGGCAGCGGTGACGGGTCACGCGGCTGGGGTCGTAGGTCACGCGGCCGGGGCGGCGGGTCACACGGCCGGGATGGCGGGGCATACGGCTGGGGTGGCGGGTCACGCGGCTGGGGTCGTAGGTCACGCGGCCGGGGCGGCGGGTCACACGGCCGGGATGGCGGGGCATACGGCCGGGGTGGCGCGGCGGGTGCCGGATCTCGGTGCGCTGGAGCTGCTGCTCGCCGTCGCCCGCACGGGGAGCCTCGGCCGGGCCGCCCGCGAACTCGGCATCACCCAGCCCGCCGCGAGCAGCCGGATCCGCTCCATGGAACGGCAGCTCGGCGTGGCGCTGGTGGACCGTTCGCCGCGCGGCTCGCGCCTGACCGACGCCGGGGTGCTCGTCACCGACTGGGCGCGGCGGATCGTCGAGGCGGCGGAGGCGTTCGACGCGGGGGCGCAGGCGCTGCGCGACCGGCGCGACTCGCGGCTGCGGGTCGCGGCGAGCATGACGATCGCCGAGTACCTGCTGCCCGGCTGGCTGATCGCGTTGCGCGCGGAGCGCCCCGGTACCGCGGTGTCCCTGCTCGCGGGCAACTCGGCGGCGGTCGCGGAGCGGCTCCTCGCGGACGAGGCCGACCTCGGCTTCGTCGAGGGGTTGTCGGTGCCGACGGGCCTCGACTCGGCGGTCATCGCGCACGACGACCTGATCGTGGTGGTGGCGCCCGGCCACCCGTGGGTCCGCAGGCGCCGTCCGCTCGCCGCGGCCGAGCTGGCCGCGACCCCGCTCGTCCTGCGGGAGGAGGGCTCGGGCACCCGCCAGGTCCTCGACGCGGCCCTGGGCGGCCTGGCGGCGCCGCTCCTCGAGTTCTCCTCCACGACGGCCGTGAAGGCGGCGGCGGTCAGCGGCGCGGGTCCCGCCGTCCTCAGCGAACTGGCCCTGGGCGAGGAACTCTCCGCCCGCCGCCTGCTCCGCGTCCCGCTGGCGGACGTCCGCCTGCACCGCTCCCTGCGCGCGGTCTGGCCCACGGGCCACCGCCCGACGGGACCGGCGAGGGAGCTGTTGGCACTTACGCGGAGTCGGGGGGTGTAGGCGAGGACAGGGGCGGGGCGGCTGCGGTGCGTTCTGTTCGGTCCGCCGAGGCGCTCCTCCGGTCCGCCGGGGCGCCCCTCCGGTCCGGCGGCGTGTCCCTCCGGTCCGGCGAAAATGCCTGGCGCGGGAGTCGCTCCGTTCCGCACGATGGGGCATGGTCACCGTTACCGCCCCGCCCGCCACGGGCCTGCGTACCCCTTGGGAAGCCCTGCCCGAGTCCGTCAAGGACGCCGTCGCCGGGGTGCTCGGCGCTCCGGTGGTCTCGGCGGTCACCCAGACGGGTGGTTTCTCGCCCGGCGTCGCGGCCCGCGTCGGCACGGCCGACGGCCGCCGCGCCTTCGTCAAGGCGGTGAGCGCCGACGCCAACCCCCAGAGCCCGGGGCTGCACCGCGCCGAGGCCCGCGTCTCCGCCGCACTGCCCCCGGAGGTCCCCGCGCCCCGCCTGCTCGGCAGCCACGACGACGGCACCTGGGTCGCCCTGGTCTTCGAGGACATCGACGGGCGCCAGCCCCGAGTACCGTGGTTACGCGACGAGTTGAGGCTCGTCTTCGATGCGGTCGGGGAGCTGGGGCGGATACTCACGCCGTCCCCCGTGGACGTCCCGGGCGCCGTGGACGACCTCGCCGACGACTTCCGCGGCTGGCGGCACCTCCTCGACGCGGGCGACACCGGCGATGGCCTCGATCCTTGGACCAGGGACCGGCTGCCCCTGCTGGCCGACCTCGCCGACCGCTGGACCGGCGCCGCCGACGGCGACACCCTCGTCCACTCCGACCTGCGCGCCGACAACGTGCTGCTCACCCCGGACGGCCGCGTCGTCCTCGTCGACTGGCCGCACGCCAGACGGGCCGCGCCCTGGTTCGACCTGCTGGTCATGCTGCCGTGCGTCCGTGCGCAGGGCGGTCCCGACCCCGAGGAGGTGTTCGCCGCCCATCCGCTGGGCCAGGGCGCCGACCCCGACGGCGTCACCGCCACCCTCGCGGGCCTGGCCGGTTACTTCATCCACGGCTCCCGGCAGCCGCCGCCCCCGGGACTGCCGACCCTGCGCGCCTTCCAGCGGGCACAGGGCGAGGCGGCCCTGGAATGGCTCAGGACGCGGCTCCGGGGGCGGACGGGTTGCTGACGGCCGGGGCGTCGGCGGCCGGGGCCTCGACGGACCCGGCGCGCACCGTTCCGACGGACCCGACGGACCCGACGCGCTCCGCCCCGACGGCCCCGACGGCCCCGGAGCCCTCCGCCCCGACGGACCCCGCGCACCCCGCAGCCCCCGCGGCCGCTGCCTCCACCAAGGCCCGCATGACGCGCGGGTCGTCGCCCGCCTCCGGATGCCACTGCACGCCCAGCACCCAGGCGGGCCCCGGCAGTTCCAGGGCCTCGACCGTCCCGTCCGCCGTGTGCGCCGAGGCGACGAGCCCCTCGCCGAGCCGCCGCACCGCCTGGTGGTGGTACATCGGCACGGTGGTGGGCTCCGGGACGGCGGCGGCGTACCGGGTCCCGGGCACCGGCACCACCTCGTGCCGTCCGAAGACGCCGACGTCCTTGAGATGCCCGTCGAGATGCTGTACGAGGGTCCCGCCGCGGACGACGTTCAGGAGCTGCATGCCGCGGCAGATCCCGAGCAGCGGCGTCCCCGAGGCCAGCGCCGCCTCGATCAGGGCGCTCTCCCACGCGTCCCGCTCCGGCGCGGGCGGCCCGGTGCGCGGCGAGCGCTCCGCGCCGTAGCGGGCCGGGTCGATGTCCGGGCCGCCCGCGACGACCAGCCCGTCGACGCGCGCCACGGCCTCGGCGGCGTACGCGGGATCGTCCGGCGGCAGCAGCGCCGCGAGCCCGCCCGCCCGCCGTACGAGCCGCGGGTAACCGGCCGGCACCAGCGCCGCGTCCAGTTGCCAGACGCCCCAGCGCACCCCCGGCTCCAGATACGTACTGACCCCGATCAGCGGCCTGCCCACACCGTGCATCCCCATCTCTCGTCCATCTCCCCGTCCTGGTCCTGGTCCGTCACCGGGCGTCCGGCACAATGGAACGCCTGCATACCTTTACGCGGCCACCGGCGCGGAAACCCGAAAGTCGCGCCCCTCGCGGCCCCGTCTCACGCGACCCCGTCCCACACGGCCCCGTCTCACGCCAGGAACCCCCGCAGCAGCGCCGCCGTCCCCGCGCAGTGCTCGCGCATCGCCTCCCGCGCGCCGCCCGCGTCCCCGGCGAGCACCGCCTCGACCAGCGCCACGTGCTGCCGCTGGGAGTGCTCCAGGTTCCGTACCAGCAGGGGTATGCAGTCCAGCAGTTCGTTGAGCTGGGCGCGTACGGCCGCGTACTGGGCGGTGAGCGAGGGCGAGCCGCACAGCTCGGCGAGCGTGAGGTGGAGCAGCGTGTCGTGCCGGCGGTACTCCGGCAGCGGCGCCTCGTGCGTACGGGCCAGCGCCTCACGCAGTCGCGCCGCCGAGGCGGGAGGCAGGCCGTGCGCCGCGCACAGCCCGGCCGCGCCCACCTCCAGGACCTCGCGGAAACGCAGTACGTCCTCCAGGTCCACGCTCTCGACGCGGCGGCGCAGTTCGTCCTCGCCCCGCGCGCCGGCCCGCGGGGCGAGGACGAACGTGCCCCCGTACCGCCCGCGCCGTGACTCCACCAGCCCCTCGTCCTGGAGCACCTTCAGCACCTCGCGCAGGGTCACCCGGCTGATCCCGAGGCGCCCGGCCAGCGCGCGTTCCGCGGGCAGCCGTCCGCCGTCCGGCACGAGGCCCAGCCGGACCACCTGGAGGATCTGCTCCAGCGCCTCCTCGAAGCCGTTGCCCGCCCGCACCGGCCGCAGCACCGGCGTCAGCCGGTCGTCCGCCGTGCCGTCGTCCGGATGTGCTTCCGCCTGCGACATGAGGCCGCGCCCCCTTCCCAAGCAAAGGTTCTCGGCAATACCTTATGGCTCCCGGCTGACCGAAGGAGGCACTTCCCGTGGCAGACCGCACACCCCCGCTCGCCGTCGAGGAGCTGCACGCCCTCGTCGCGGGCGGTGAGATCGACACGGTGGTCCTCGCCTTCCCCGACATGCAGGGGCGCCTCCAGGGCAAGCGTTTCGCCGCCCGTTTCTTCCTCGACGAGGTCCTGGAGCACGGCACGGAGGGCTGCAACTACCTGCTCGCCGTCGACACCGAGATGAACACCGTCGACGGCTACGACATGTCCTCCTGGGACCGCGGTTACGGCGACTTCGCCATGCGCCCGGACCCCGCCACCCTGCGCCGCGTGCCCTGGAACGAGGGCACCGCCCTGCTCATCGCCGACCTCGTCTGGGACGACGGCTCCCCGGTCGTGGCCGCGCCCCGCCAGATCCTGCGCCGCCAGCTCGACCGCCTCGCCGCCCTCGGCCACACCGCCCGGGTCGGCACGGAGCTGGAGTTCATCGTCTTCAAGGACACCTACGAGCAGGCGTGGGACGCGCACTACCGCGGCCTCACGCCCGCGAACCAGTACAACATCGACTACTCCGTCCTCGGCACCGGCCGCATCGAACCCCTGCTGCGCCGCATCCGCAACGAGATGCAGGCCGCGGGCCTGACCGTCGAGTCCGCGAAAGGCGAGTGCAACCCCGGCCAGCACGAGATCGCCTTCAAGTACGACGAGGCGCTGGTCACCTGCGACCAGCACGCCGTCTACAAGACCGGCGCCAAGGAGATCGCCGCCCAGGAGGGCGTCTCCCTCACCTTCATGGCCAAGTACAACGAGCGCGAGGGCAACTCCTGCCACATCCACCTCTCGCTCGCCGACGCGGACGGCGACAGCGTCATGGCGGGCGACGGACCCGGCGGCATGTCGGACGTCATGCGGCACTTCCTCGCCGGACAACTCGCCGCGCTGCGCGACTTCTCGCTGCTCTACGCGCCGAACATCAACTCCTACAAACGGTTCCAGCCCGGTTCCTTCGCGCCGACCGCCGTCGCCTGGGGCCACGACAACCGCACCTGCGCGCTGCGCGTGGTCGGCCACGGCCGCTCGCTGCGCTTCGAGAACCGGCTGCCCGGCGGCGACGTCAACCCGCACCTGGCCGTCGCCGGACTGGTCGCGGCCGGCCTGTACGGCATCGAGCACGAGCTGGAGCTGCCCGAACCCTGCGCGGGCAACGCCTACACGGCCGAGTACGAGCACGTCCCCACCACGCTGCGCGAGGCCGCCGAGCTCTGGGAGAACAGCCCCATCGCCAAGGCCGCCTTCGGCGACGAGGTGGTCGCGCACTACCGCAACATGGCGCGCGTCGAGCTGGCCGCCTTTGACGCCGCGGTGACCGACTGGGAGCTGCGCCGCTCCTTCGAACGCATGTGAAAGGTGCTGCCTTGCCGCACGAACTCGCCGTGGTCAACCCGGCGACCGAAGAGGTCGTCGCCACCGTCCCGGCGGCCTCCCGCGAGGACGTGGACGCCGCCGTCGTACGCGCCGCCGCCGCGCAGCGGCGCTGGGCCGCCCTCGCGCCCGGCGACCGGGCCCGGCTGCTGCGCCGCTTCGCCGTGGCCGTCGACGACCACCTGGAGGAACTGGCCCGCCTGGAGGTGCGCGAGGCCGGGCACGTCATCGGCAACGCCCGCTGGGAGGCGGGCAACGTCCGGGACCTGCTCGACTACGCGGCCGGCGGGGTCGAGCGGCTGACCGGCCGGCAGATCCCGGTGCCCGGCGGCCTCGACGTCACCATCCTCGAACCGCTGGGCGTCGTCGGGGTCATCGCGCCGTGGAACTTCCCGATGCCGATCGCGGCCTGGGGGACGGCACCGGCGCTCGCGGCCGGGAACGCGGTGTTGCTGAAGCCCGCCGAGACCACGCCATTGACCGCGCTGAGGCTGGCCGAACTCGCCCTGGAGGCAGGTCTTCCGGAACACCTCTTCCAGGTGCTGCCGGGGCACGGGCCCGTCACGGGCGCCGCGCTGGTCGAGCACCCGGGCGTGGCGAAGATCGTCTTCACCGGGTCAACGACTGTGGGCAAACAGGTGTGGGCCAAGGGTGCGGCGCATCTCAAGCGCGTCACGCTCGAACTCGGCGGCAAGAGCCCGAACATCGTCTTCGCCGACGCCGACCTCGAGGCCGCCGCCGCGGCGGCCCCCATGTCCTTCCTCGACAACTCGGGCCAGGACTGCTGTGCCCGCACCCGCATCCTCGTCCAGCGCTCCGTCCACGACCGCTTCCTCGAACTGCTCGCCCCGGCCGTCGAGTCCGTGACCGTCGGCGACCCGGCCGACGAGAGCGCCGCGATGGGCCCGCTGATCTCCCGCGTCCAGCTCGACCGCGTACGGTCCTACGTCCCCGACGGCACCCCCGGCATCCGCGGCACGGCACCCCAGGGACCCGGCTTCTGGTTCCCGCCCACCGTCGTCACCGGAGCCGACCCCCACGCGCGCGTGGCCGTCGAGGAGGTCTTCGGCCCGGTCGCCGTCGTGCTGCCCTTCGAGGACGAGGACGACGCCGTCCGCCTCGCCAACGCCACCGACTACGGCCTGTCCGGCTCGATCTGGACCCGGGACGTCGGCCGCGCGCTGCGCGTCTCGGGGGCCGTCCGCGCCGGGAACCTCTCCGTCAACTCCCATTCCAGCGTCCGCTACTGGACCCCGTTCGGCGGCTACAAGCAGTCGGGCATCGGTCGCGAACTGGGACCCGACGCCCTCACCGCGTTCACCGAGACCAAGAACGTCTTCATCAGCACGGAGGCCTGAACCGCACATGACCGACGACAGCACACAGGACGCGACGCAGGACAGCGGGACGCAGGACAGCACGCGGAACCCGGTGTGCCGCCGGCTGGCCGGCCGCACCGCCGTCGTCACCGGGGCCGGCAGCGGCATCGGCCTCGCCACCGCGCGCCGGCTCGCCGCCGAGGGCGCCCACGTGGTCTGCGGCGACATCGACGAGGAGCGGGGCCGGGCCGCCGCCGAGGAGACCGGCGGGCTCTTCGTGAAGGTCGACGTCACCGACCCCGGCCAGGTAGAGGCGCTGTTCAAGGCGGCGTACGACACCTACGGCTCGGTCGACGTCGCCTTCAACAACGCCGGGATCTCACCGCCCGACGACGACTCCATCCTGGAGACCGGGCTCGACGCCTGGAAGCGGGTCCAGGAGGTCAACCTCACCTCCGTCTACCTCTGCTGCAAGGCCGCCCTCCCCTACATGCGGCGCCAGCGCAAGGGCTCCATCATCAACACCGCGTCGTTCGTGGCCCGGATGGGCGCCGCCACCTCGCAGATCTCGTACACCGCCTCCAAGGGCGGCGTCCTCGCCATGTCCCGGGAACTGGGCGTGCAGTTCGCGCGCGAGGGCATCCGCGTCAACGCCCTGTGCCCGGGTCCCGTGAACACCCCGCTGCTCCAGGAGCTGTTCGCCAAGGACCCCGAGCGGGCCGCGCGCCGCCTGGTGCACATCCCGGCCGGGCGGTTCGCCGAGGCCGGGGAGATCGCCGCCGCGGTCGCCTTCCTGGCCAGCGACGACTCCTCCTTCGTGAACGCCACCGACTTCCTCGTGGACGGCGGCATCTCGGGGGCCTACGTCACGCCGCTGTAGGACGCGCGGCCGTGGGACACACGGCCGCGGGACACCGGGCGGCGGGACGTCACCCGCGTCCCGCCGCCGCGTGTCCGTGTCGTACCTCTTAAGCGCAGGTGGCCAACAGGTGTACGGTCCACGTTCCATGCGATACCGACGAGTTCTCGCGTGGACCCTGGCGGCGGCCGCCGCCCTGGCGGCCGCGCCACCCTCGGCGGCCGCCGCCACGGCCGCCCGTACGAACTGTCCCCGGCTGTCGACGAAGCTCGACTGGTACGGGGACAACCGCGCCCACCTCCAGCAGGTGATCGACGAGCGGGGCAGCTGCTCCGGGCACGGGCAGCACGGGCAGGTTCCCGTCGCCGCCTTCGACTGGGACAACACGGTCACCAAGAACGACGTCACCGATGCCACGATCTCCTGGTCCCTGCGGCACGACAAGATCCTGCGGCCCGCCCGCTGGCGCGACACCAGCAAGTGGCTGACCAAGGAGGCGGACACCGCCCTGACCAAGGCGTGCGGCACGGACGTCCCCGTGGGCGCACCGCTGCCCACCTCCACCAACACCCGCTGCACCGACGAGATCTTCGAGATCCGCGAGGACGGGAAGACGATGAGCGGCGCCGCCGCCTTCGCGGGGGAGTGGAACCACCGGCGCACCGTCCCCCAGTACGCCTGGGTCCCCCAGCTCTTCGCCGGGCACACCGTCGCCGAACTCCGCTCCTACGCCCGCAAGGCCCGTACCGAGGCGCTCGCCGCCCCCGTCGGCTCGACCCGCACCCTCGGCACCCACACCGTCCCGGCGTACGTGCGCTACTACGACCAGCAGCGCGACCTCATCCGCACGCTGCAACGGGCCGGGTTCGACGTCTACATCGTCTCGGCGGGCTCCGAACCGGTCACCGAGGAGTGGTCGCGCGGCGTCGGCGTGGACCGCGCGCACACCATCGCGATCCGCTCGGTCCTGGACCGCCGCGGCCGGATCACCACCTGGAACGAGGGCTGCGGAAACGTACCGGCGAGCCAGGGCGAGGCCATCCCGTACATCGACGGCAAGCGCTGCTGGATCAACCAGGAGATCTACGGAGTGGAGGGCGCCGCGGCCTGGCAGCGGCAGGACCGGTCCCACCGCATCACCGTCGGCGGCGGCGACGCCGACACCGACGTCACCTTCGTCGACGACGCCACCGGCGCCCACCTCGTCCTGAACCGCAACAAGAGCGAGATCATGTGCCGGGCCTACGACGACGCCGACGGGCGCTGGGTGATCAACCCGATGTTCATCGAGCCGCTGCCCCAGAAGACCGACCCCTACCCGTGCTCCACCAGCGCCTACAACGAACCGGACGGCGGCAAGGGACCGGTCCTGCGCCGGGACGGCTCGGTCGTACCGGACCAGGAGGACACCGTGTACTGACCGAGGAGCACTGACCGAGGACCCGGAACTCCGGTCACATCGATCACCCGCACGTCCTAGAGTGCCGGGATGAGCATGACGCCTCCGCCCGGCTGGTACCGCGACCCGTCCTATCCGCTCGTCGAGCGCTGGTGGGACGGTGCCGCGTGGACCGACCACCGGCGTCAGCCCGAGCAGCCGGTACCGATCCCGGTGTCGCCGGCCGGCCAGGACCCGCAGCTCGCGCCGCAGTCCGCAGCGGAGCCGCGGCGGTCCGGCGGCCCGAAGCGGGCCAAGGCCGTCGCCCTCGCCACGGCGGCGGTCGTCCTGGTCGCCGCCATCGTCACCGGCGCCGTCGTCCTCGGCCGCGACGACGACGGCGGCGGCGCGGAGGCCAGGACGACCACCGCCGCCGCCTCCGACAGCAAGGACGCCTCGCCCTCGCCGTCGGCCTCCGCCTCCAAGTCCGCGCAGGCGGACGATCCGTCCACGGTCGTCGACGACCTCAACGGCATCACCCTGGCGCTGCCCGACGGCTGGGTCAGACCCGAGAACGTCGCCGAGGACGACCTCGTCATGATCACCCCCGGCACCTACGACTGCCCGGGCGACCCCGGACTGTGCCGCCGGGGCCGGGTCTTCTCCCGCACGGTCACCTCCAACGACGAGAAGTCGCCCAAGGCGCTCGCCGAGAACGACATCGAGGACGCCGCGAACGACACGTACGACCGCGGCGTGCTCGACGAACGCCCCTACTCCGGCATCAAGTCCCACCAGGTGGTCAAGTCCGGCTCGGTGGCGGTCGGAGGCCGGGCCGGGTACTTCGTGCGCTGGCAGGTCACGACCGGCGCGGGACCCGGCGGCTACGTCGAGTCGCTGGCCTTCGCCTCCACCGTCGGCTCCCAGTCGATGATCCTCGTCCGCTTCGCCTTCGACGCCGGTGCGGACGGGCCGCCCGTCTCCGACATGGACCGCATCACCAAGGGCATCAAGCCGGTCGGCGACGCGGCCGGTTCGAGCGGGGGAGTGGGCAGCAGCATCGGCACGGGCCGGTAGCACGGGCCCCACCGGCGGGACGGACACCGGGGCACGCGGGGCACGGGCCGACGCTCCCGTACCGGCCCGACCGGCCCGACGCTCCCGTACCGGCCCGACAGCCCGACCGGCTCACAGGAAGGTGTGACCCTCCCCGCGGTAGGTCGGGACGGTCTCCGCCACCGTCTCGCCCGTGACCAGGTGCAGCGCCTCGAACCGCTCGCACAGCTCTCCGGCCTTGGCGTGCCGGAACCACACCTTGTCCCCGATGAGCAGATCGTCGGCGGGCGAGCCCAGCAGCGGCGTCTGCACCTCGCCTGGACCCTCCTGCGGGTCGTACCGCAGCCCCTCCGGCAGGTACGGCACCGGCAGCCGGTCCCGGCCCGCCGCGCCCGACGCCGGATAGCCGCCGCCCAGGACCGTCACCACGCCGACGCCCGGCCTGCGCACGACCGGCTGGGCGAAGAGCGCGGCCGGACGCCCGCTGAACGACGTGTAGTTGTCGAAGAGCCGCGGCACGTACAGGCCCGACCCCGCCGCTATCTCCGTCACCGCGTCCTCGGCCGCCGTGTGCTGGACGCTGCCTGTGCCGCCGCCGTTGACGAACTCCAGGTCCGGTACGAGGGCCCGTACCGCGCGCACCACCTCCGCGCGGCGCGCCGCCAGTTCCCGGCGGGCGGCCGACTGCATCAGCCGGACGGCCCGCGAGCGCACGGGGCTGCCCGCGACCGCGTCGCCCACACCGGCGATGTGCCCCTCGTACGCCATGATCCCCACCAGCCGGAAGCCGGGCCTGCGGGCCACCGCGCGGGCCAGTTCGGCGACCTGGGCGGCCGAGTGCAGCGGCGAGCGCCGCGCCCCGACCCGGACCCGTCCGCCGAGGAGGCGCAGGGAGGTGTCCAACTCCAGACACACCCGGACGACTTCGGTGCCGCCCTGCCGTGCGTCGTCGATCAGCCTGAGCTGGGCCGGGTCGTCGATCATGACCGTGACGGCGGCGGCGAGCTTGGGGTCGCCGGCCAGCTCGGCGTAGGCGGCGCGGTCGGCCGAGGGGTAGGCGAGCAGGACGTCGTCGAAGCCGGAGCGGGCCAGCCACAGCGACTCCGCAAGGGTGAAGGACATCACGCCCGCGAAACCGTCCCGCGCCAGGACCCGTTCGAGCAGTGCGCGACAGCGTACGGACTTGCTGGCCACCCGGATCGGCTTCCCCGCGGCCCGGCGCAGGAGGTCGTCGGCGTTGGCGTCGAAGGCGTCCAGGTCCACGATCGCGAGAGGGGCGTCGAGATGAGCGGTGGCCCGGTCGTAGCGGGCCCGGTCCGCGGCGCAGGCAGTCATGAACGAAGCCTGCCAGAGAGGATTACCGCAGGGTAGGGGGACGTTCCGGGCAGATGCCCCGGCGCCGCGGACTGGTTCCCGCCGGGGCCGCGTCAACCCGTAGAGTGACGCGCACGCGGGAACGGACGGCCCCTTGTCCGACCGGTTCCGACCGGATGGCGGCACGTCCGTACGGGTATGTCTGCCCAGGACGGTGTGGCGCCGCCCTGCCCCGCGTACGTAGCGACCCGCACGGTCTGGGCGGCGGGCCGGTGGCCCGGTGACGAGGAAACGGGGGGTGCATGAGCACGGAAGCGCGCAGCGCCTCCATCCCCCCGCGCCCACCGTCGCCGCCCCACCCCATCAGGGGCGAAGACTTCACAGCCCCGAACCCACCCTCGACCCCGGCCCCACCCGCGCCCACGTTCGCGTCCCCGGCCCCACCCGCGCCCACGTTCGCGTCCTTTGACGCGCCCCCGCCTCCGTCCGGGGCCCCTGACGTGCCCCCGCCTCCGTCCGCCGCGCCCGCCCGGGCCCCGCTTGCCGCGCCAGGCCCGGCGCCGTCCGCCGCGCCCCGCCCGGCCCCGGCCCGGCCCGCGCGCCGCCGCTGGCTCCCGCGCCGCCCCGCGTCGTCGGCCGACGAGCCCGCTCCCGCCCCGCGCGCCGACGGCACTCCGGCCCGGCCGACGTACCGCCCGGAAACTTGGCGCGGCCCGGCGTCCCCCACCGGCCGTATCCCGGTGGCGTCCGCCGAGGGCACGGCTCCCGCTGCGTACGGCTCAGGGTTCTCGCGCACTCCTGCGACACCGTCCGCCGGGGGCGCGCCCGCACCGTCCGCGGCCTTCGGCTCGGCGGGGCCCGCCGAGGGCACGCCCGCTCCGCCCGCGCACCGCCCGGGAAGCCGGCCCCGCCCCTCCTCGCCCTCCGCCGAGTCCGCCCCGGCGTCCCCCACCGGCCGTATCCCGGTGGCGTCCGCCGAGGGCGGTCCGCCGCGTCGCCCCGCCGCGTCGCCCCCGCCCCCGCAGGGACCCCCCGCGGCCGGGCGGACGCCGACTGCGCCTCCGCCGCGGCCCGGGACGCCGCCCTCGTCGGCCGGCGCTTCCGTTCCGCCGCGTCCTGTGGGGCCGCCCCGGGGCGGGTCCGGCGTCGGGCGGGACACGGTGTCCGGCTCCGCACCGGTCCCGCGCCGGTCCGGTGACCGGCCCCACGGTCGCCCCACGCCCCCGCCCCCGCCCGCCTCGGCACGCTTCCCCGACGCCCCGCCGACGGGCACGGCCCGCAAGCCCGCCTCCGTCGTCAGCGACGCCGCTCACCCCGCGCACCCCTCCGAGACCACCACCCGGCTGCGGCCCGTCCCCGGTGACGGGGCCCCTGGGGACGGGGCGGCGCGGCCGGCCGCGTTCGTGTCGTTCGGGCAGCCCGAGGTGTACGACGACGGGGCCGCGCGGTTCCGGGCGGTCGGCGGGCGCGGCCGGCCCCGGCCCCGGACGCTCACCGCCGCGGCCTGCGTCGTCCTCGGGCTCGGACTCATCGGCGGCGCGGTGACGGGCAGCTGGCTGACCGGCGACAGCGCGACGGAGGCCGGTTCGGCCGGTAACTTCGCGGCGGCCGCGGGCCTGTGGCACAGCGTTCCCGTCGACCGGCTCTTCCCGCCCACGGTGGACGGCGAGGGCGCGGGCCCCGGCGGAGCCGACCGCACCTGGACGCGGATCGCCGTCGCCCCCGACAGCGGCTGCGCGGACGCCTTCGACCCGCTGCTGCGCAAGGCCCTCGCCCCCGTCGGCTGCCTCCGGCTGCTGCGCGCCACCTACACCGACGCGACCCGCAGCCACGTCACCACCGTGGGGCTGCTGTTCACCAAGGCGGACGCGGCGGCCATGACCTCGCTGAAGAACCGATTCGGGAAAGAGGGCCTCGACCGCCGCAGCGACCTGATGCCCCGCCCGTACGCCGCGAAGGACACCGTCGCGGCGGACTTCGGCGACGCACAGCGCGCGTCCTGGACGGTGTCCGTGCTCACCGACGTCCCCGTGGTCGTCTACGCCGTCTCCGGTTTCGCCGACGGCCGCACGGTCACGGCCGCGCAGCCCGCCGCGGAAGCCGTGAGGACCGGCGCGACCACGGCCCCCGCCCAGTCCGGGCTCGGCAACGAGGCGAAGGGCCTCGCCGACCGCGTCGAACGGGGCCTGCGCAAGACCGCCACCTCGGCCTCGGAGAAGCCCTCATGACCCGTAAGTCCGGCGGCCGGCTGCTCACCCTGCTGCTCGCCGGCTCCCTGGCCCTGCTGCCCGCCGGCACCGCGCACGGCGACACCATCCGGGACAAGCAGTGGGCCCTGGACGCCATGCACACCCAGCAGGCCTGGCGCACCACCAAGGGCGCCGGCATCACCGTCGCCGTCCTGGACACCGGCGTCGACGACCAGCACCCCGACCTCGCGGGCAACGTCCTCACCGGCAAGGACATGGTCGGCTTCGGCGCGGGCCGCGGCGACCGGGCCTGGGCCAGGCACGGCACCGCCATGGCCGGGATCATCGCGGGCCACGGACACGGCGCGGGCAACGGCGACGGCGTCCTGGGCATCGCCCCCGAGGCGAAGATCCTCCCCGTCCGCGTGATCCTCGAGGACGGCGACTCCGCCCGCTCCAAGGCCCGCAACACCCGCGGCAACGCCCTCGCCGAAGGCATCCGCTGGGCCGCCGACCAGGGCGCCGACGTCATCAACCTCTCCCTCGGCGACGACTCCAAGTCCGCCCACCCCGAGCCCGCCGAGGACGAGGCGGTCCAGTACGCCCTGAAGAAGGGCTCCGTCGTGGTCGCCTCGGCCGGCAACGGCGGCGAGAAGGGCGACCACATCTCGTACCCCGCCGCCTATCCGGGCGTCATCGCCGCGACCGCCGTCGACCAGTACGGCACCCGCGCCTCCTTCTCCACCCGCCGCTGGTACGCCACCGTCAGCGCGCCCGGCGTCGACGTCGTCATCGCCGACCCGGACGACAAGTACTACGAGGGCTGGGGCACGAGCGCCGCCTCCGCGTTCGTCTCCGGCGCCGTCGCCCTGATCAGGGCCGCCCACCCGGGCCTGACCCCGGCGCAGATCAAGCAGCTCTTGGAGGACACGGCCCGCGAGGTGCCCAGCGGCGGCCGTGACGACTCCCGCGGCTTCGGCTTCATCGACCCCGCGGCCGCCATCGAGGAGGGCGGCAGGCTCGAACCGGAAGGGCTGCGCTCGGCGGCGTACGGCCAGAAGTACTTCGGCTCAGGGCCCGACGCCGCCGAGGACGACGACTCCACCGGCTGGGCGGGCCCGCTCGCCGGCGGCCTCGGCGCGGTCCTGCTGGCCGCCGCCGTGCTGCTCTGGCGCAACCGCAGGGACCCGCACCGGTTCGGCCGCTGACGGGACAGGTCGCTCAGGACCCGACGAAGTCGGCGATCTGGCCGAGCACGACCGTGTCCGTCAGATACCCGATGTGGGTCTGGCACGCCACGTTGTTGTTGGTCGCGCCGTCCAGCTTCGTGCTGGTGTAAGGGATGATGACGCCGTCGCACGCCGAGTACCAGGTGGCGTACCTGGTGTCGCCCGGCGTCTCGTCGCCCGAGGTGATCTGCGAGATGAACGAGGACCCCGGGTACATCTGCTGGCAGGTCGTATAGACCAGACAGGCACTCGCGTACGTCGTGCCGTGGTTGGCCCCGGCGATCGAGGCGAGGTGGCTGACGCTGGTGTTCCCGCCCAGCACCTTCAGGTAGTACTGGCTGACAAGGCCGCCCATCGAGTGGTTGACGATGGCCACCTTGCTCGCACCCGTCTTCGCCTTGACGCTGTTCACGAACGTGGCGAGGCCCTGGGCGTTGGTGATGTTGTTCCCGTACGAGTCGTACTCGTAGGCGAACAGGTTCGAGCTGGACCAGCCGTCGGCGCGGAAGACGCTCATGGCGGTGACCCAGTTGGAGGCGTTGCCGGTGTAGCCGTGGACGAAGACGACCGGGGTGCTGGTGGACAGCGTGCGCACGGCGGTGTCGGCCGACCGCGTGGTGGCGGTGGCGGTGCCGGTGGTGTCGGCGGCGCCTGCCGTGGGGGCGGCGGCGAAGAGAGTGAGCGCTGTCGTGGTGGCGGCGAGCGCGCCGAGAAGCTGACGCAGAGAACGGCGACGGGTGGAGCCCATGGAGCCCTCCTGACGGGGGATGCGGGTGCCTGGCCCGACCAGAGTCGTGGGGCGGAGCGCGGGCGCCATCGGCGAAATCACCAGTGCGCGTGGTGACGCCGGTCGCATCGAGCGGCGCGAGGCCGGCCGGCTCGCTAGTGCCCAACAGGCAACGTTCGCCCCGTCGCGACGCCCGGCACGCACTCTCGCCGCACCGGGCACAAACCCAGGTACGTCCAGTACGAGGGCTTGCGCCCGGCACGCCGAGAGCACGCACCGAACGCCGCTCCGTGCCGGGCAAACGTTGCCTGCCGGGGCACTAGCTCTCCGCGTCGCGGAACGCCGTGACCGCCGTCTTCGCCACCGTCTCCACCAGCGAGATGCCCTTCGCCTTCGTGGTGTTGCCGTTCGACAGCGCCACCACGAGGTAGTCGTCCCCGTCGACGGTGATCCGGCCGATGCTGTTGATGTCCCACAGCCCGGTCGTGCTGCGCGCCAGCCAGCCGTTCTTCAGCGCCCAGGCCGAACCTTCCCCGTCGCCGCTCCCGGTGGCGGCGGCCGACACCCCCCAGTGCTGATCGTCGGCTATGGCACCCATCAGGCCCTGCAGGTACGTCTGCGAGTCCGTGCTGAGCTCGGAGTCGTCGCCGAACACCTGCTGGAGCAGCACGAGCTGGTCGGCGGCCGTCGTCTGGGTCAGCCCCCACAACGGCCCCGCCCCACCCGCCGTCGCGGTCAGCCCGAAGCGCTTGTTCGCCGCGTCGAGCCCGGTCGTGCCGCCGATCGCGTCCCAGAGCGCCGTTGCCGAGTCGTTGTCACTGTCCTCGATCATCGCGGTGGCGTACGTCTTCTCCTGCGCGGTGAGCTCCCGGTCCGCGTCCTGCGCCTGGAGCAGCAGCGCCGCGAGGATGTCGACCTTGACGATGCTCGCCGTGTCGAAGGACTCGTCCCCGGACGTCGCGCTCTCGCCGGACGCCAGGTCGAGCACGGCCACCGACGTCGCGGCACCGTCCTCCAGGGTCACCGACTCCATGGCCTCGGCCAGCACCGCGTCCCGGTCCACCGACGGCTCCGCCACAGGCTCCACGGACGCCTCCTCACCGGCCGCCGACGACGCCGACGACGATACGGCGCCCGAGTCGGCGTGCGCCTGCGTTTTCACGTACGCGGTGCCCGCCGCCGTACCGCCCACGAGTACGGCACCCGCCAGGGCCGTCCAGACGAACGGCCGGCGCCCGGGCCTGCGGGCGCGCCTGCGACGACCTCTGTGAGACTCCATGACGGCGATGCTGCGGGCCGCCCCTGTGCACGCCGTTAGACAAAAGTTAGAGGCGTGTCAGGGAAAGCTGAGAAACACGTGAGAGCGAGACGGCCGTAGTCGTGCACCCGCACCCGACGATCCGTGCGCTCGCCCCCGACGATCCGTGCGCTCGCCCCCGACGAGCTGTGCGCCCGCCCCCGACGACCCGTGCGCCCGCCCCCGGCGGAGTCGCCGGCCCGCCCCCGATAGGGTCGACGACCGTGGCGAACAAGAACATCCCCGACCCCGGCTTCTCCGACGACGACGGCTCCGCCGATCCCCGGCTCAGCGCGGCGCTCGAGGCCTGGGCCGCGGACCGCACCGCCGAGACCCCGGTCCTGGAAGCGCTCAAAGGGGCCCGGCTGCTCGTCCCGGTGGTGGCCGTCCTCGGCGAGGTGGAGACGGACGAGCGGGGACTGCGCCACGAGAAGACCAGCGACATGGCGGTACCGACCCTGAAGGCCGGTCACCGCACGGCCCTGCCCGCCTTCACCTCCACCGAGTCGCTGGCCCGCTGGGACCCGGCGGCGCGCCCCGTCGCCGTACCGCTGCACCAGGCGCTCCAGGCCGCCGCGCACGAGAAGGCGGACACGCTGCTGCTCGACATGGCGGGCCCGGTGACCTACGAGCTGACCGGCCCGGCGCTGCTCGCCCTCGCCGAGGGCCGCACCAGCACCGATCCGCTGGCCGACCCGGCCGTCACCGAGGCGATACGCGCGGCGGTCGCCGCCGAGCCCGGCGTGCTCTCCGCCCACCTCGGCCCCGGACAGGCGGACGGCACCCTCGCCCTGGTCCTCGACCCGACCGCGGTCCCGGCCGAGGCCGCCCGCGCGGTCGCCGCGCGGCTGGCCGCCGACGACACACTGCGGGCCCGCCTGGTGCGCGGCCTCGACCTGGCACTGCTGCCGGCCGGGGCGACGCCACCGGGCGAGCCCTTGTACGTGCGGGAGATCTGACCGTACGGATTCAGCCGTACGGACGAGGTTTACGGGTTCGGGCGTACGGGGTGAGACGTACGGGACGAGGTGTACGGGTTCGGGCGTACGGGCTCAGGCGTACACCGGACCCGTGTACTTCTCGCCCGGGCCCTGACCCGGCTCGTCCGGGACGATCGACGCCTCGCGGAACGCGAGCTGGAGCGACTTCAGGCCGTCGCGCAGCGGCGCCGCGTGGAAGGAGCTGATCTCGGTCGCGCTCGCGTCGAGCAGCCCGGCGAGCGCGTGCACCAGCTTGCGCGCCTCGTCGAGGTCCTTGTGCTCGTCGCCCTCCTCCGTGAGCCCGAGCTTCACGGCGGCGGCGCTCATCAGATTGACGGCGACCGTCACGATCACCTCGACCGCGGGGACCTCGGCGATGTCGCGGGCCATGGCGGTGAAGTCGGCATTCTGGGGAGGGGTGTCACTCATGTCCCTCACGATAGGTCCACCGCGGACGTGCTCAGGACCCAGCCCCGGCCAGGTGCGGGACCGCTCGATGGGGCGCTCGATTGGCCGTTTCCCTGCGGATCCTGCTAACCTTGTGTAACGACCGGTCGGACATCCCTGTCCGGCCCGCAAGTGGAGGCTCCGATCTCCCACCCGACCATCCTCCGGGAAGGCGGGTCACCCGGTCAGGCGGCCGCCATCGTTCCGTACGGACGATGGAGTCGCCCGAAGCGCGCCCCGCGGTCGACGCGGCGGTGCTCCGGTAGTCCTTGGAGCCCCGCCTGTGTCCCGTCCGGGGCATTTTTCGTGCCCCGCGGTGGTTGGTCCAAGTGTCATCCAGACGTACACGGCTGTCCGCCAGACCGCCGTGTGGTGCTACCGAGGAGGATCCATCAGCACCGAGCCCCGCATCAACGACCGGATTCGCGTCCCCGAAGTGCGACTTGTCGGTCCCAGCGGCGAGCAGGTCGGGATTGTTCCGCTTGCCAAGGCCCTTGAGCTTGCTCAGGAGTACGACCTCGACCTGGTCGAGGTGGCGGCGAACGCTCGCCCGCCCGTCTGCAAGCTCATGGACTACGGCAAGTTCAAGTACGAGTCGGCCATGAAGGCCCGTGAGGCGCGCAAGAACCAGGCGCACACGGTCATCAAGGAGATGAAGCTCCGGCCGAAGATCGACCCGCACGACTATGACACGAAGAAGGGTCACGTCGTCCGGTTCCTCAAGCAGGGCGACAAGGTCAAGATCACGATCATGTTCCGTGGTCGCGAGCAGTCCCGGCCGGAGCTCGGCTACCGGCTGTTGCAGCGTCTCGCGACGGACGTCGAGGACCTCGGTTTCGTGGAGTCGAACCCGAAGCAGGACGGCCGGAACATGATCATGGTCCTCGGGCCGCACAAGAAGAAGACCGAGGCGATGGCCGAGGCCCGCGAGGCCCAGGCGGCCCGTAAGGCGGATGCGAAGGCCAACCCCGGCCGCTCGCAGAACGCCGCGGACGCCGACGCCCCTGTCGAGGCCGACGCCGAGGCTTCCGCCGAGGCCTGATCCCAGGGCGTGAGCCCCGGGATCACCCAGGACGGACGTTCGGGGGGACACCCCGGGACGGCGGTCCGGGGATGTCAATCGATACATATGACGTTCCGACGTGCCCGGTTTCGCGACCGGGCACCGGAGCGCCACTGACGAGGAGAGAACGGCGCTATGCCGAAGAACAAGTCGCACAGCGGTGCCAGCAAGCGCTTCAAGGTCACCGGCTCCGGCAAGGTGCTCCGTGAGCGCGCCGGCAAGCGCCACCTGCTCGAGCACAAGTCGTCCCGACTGACGCGTCGCCTCACCGGCAACGCCGAGATGGCCCCGGGCGACGCCAAGAAGATCAAGAAGCTTCTCGGCAAGTGACGCGACGGCGCGCGAGCGCCGTACGTCAGGACCGGGACCCAATCGATTTCGGGCCGTGTGACGACATCCACGGCCCCGCTACAAGGAGTTAACAAGTGGCACGCGTCAAGCGGGCAGTCAACGCCCACAAGAAGCGCCGGGCGATCCTCGAGCAGGCCTCCGGCTACCGCGGTCAGCGCTCGCGCCTGTACCGCAAGGCCAAGGAGCAGGTCACCCACTCGCTGGTCTACAACTACAACGACCGCAAGAAGCGCAAGGGCGACTTCCGTCAGCTGTGGATCCAGCGCATCAACGCCGCTGCCCGCGCCAACGGCATCACCTACAACCGCTTCATCCAGGGTCTGAAGGCCGCCAACATCGAGGTGGACCGCAAGATCCTCGCCGACCTGGCGGTCAACGACGCGGGCGCGTTCGCCGCCCTCGTCGAGGTCGCGCAGAAGGCGCTGCCGTCGGACGTCAACGCGCCGAAGGCCGCGTGACGCTGCGCTGGCTTTGGCCGACGTGACTGCCGGACCCGCAGGTTGCAAAGCCTGCGGGTCCGTTTGCGTCTCGCTCGCGTCTGCCCTCTTCTGTTGGATCGCGTGTGCGGGCCGGTTGTGGCTGGTCGCGCAGTTCCTCGCGCCCCCAAGGGGCGCCCCCGGCTGAAAGTACGTTGCCATGGTTGCCGTTCCTGATCCTGAGTTGATCTCTCCGCGTTCGCCCCGTGTGTCCGCCGCGCGGCGGTTGGCGAAGCGGAACTTCCGGGGGAAGGACCGGCTGTTCCTGGCCGAGGGGCCCCAGGCGGTCCGCGAGGCGGCCGCGCACCGCGGGGCGCACGGCGCCACCCTCGTCGAGCTCTTCGCCACCGCCGACGCCGCCGAGCGGTACGCCGGCATCATCGAGGACGCCCGCGCGGCCGGAGCCCGGGTGCACCTCGCCGCGGACACCGTGATCGCCGACATCTCCACGACCGTCACCCCCCAGGGCCTCGTCGGCGTCTGCCGGTTCCTCGACACCCCCTTCGACGACATCGTCCGGGCGCGGCCCGCGCTGGTCGCCGTCCTCGCGCACGTGCGGGACCCGGGGAACGCCGGAACCGTGCTGCGCTGCGCGGACGCCGCGGGGGCCGAGGCCGTGGTGCTCACCGACGCGTCCGTCGACCTGTACAACCCCAAGGCGGTACGGGCGTCCGTGGGATCGCTGTTCCATCTGCCGGTCGCCGTCGGCGTACCCGTGGAAGCGGCCGTACGGGGGCTGAAGGACGCCGGGGTGCGGATCCTCGCGGCGGATGGCGCGGGCACGGACGACCTCGACGCCGAGCTAGACAAGGGCACCATGGGCGGGCCCACCGCCTGGGTCTTCGGCAACGAGGCGTGGGGGCTGCCGGAGGAGACGCGCGCGCTGGCGGATGCCGTCGTGCGCGTGCCGATCCACGGGAGGGCCGAAAGTCTGAACCTCGCGACCGCCGCGGCCGTATGCCTGTATGCGTCGGCCCGTGCACAGCGCGCCTCCGGAGGGTGCCGTTCCGTCACCGAGAGCTAGTAGGGTGACGGGCTCGGGGGCCCACTGCGCCGAAGGAGAGGTGGGGAGCGGGGATGGGTGTCGGCACCAGCAGAACACTCGGGACACGGGACGCGCGCGGTGCGCCGGCGCCCCGGCGCGGTGATCTGACCGGGCTCGGCATCGACCCCGACGACCTGCCCGACGGCCTCGTGGTCGCCGACGAGAGCGGCCGCGTCATCTGCTTCAACGCTGCCGCGGCCCGCATCACCGCCGTGCCCGCCGCCGACGCGCTCGGGCGCCGCCTGGAGACGGCCCTGCCCCTGGAGGATCTCGAAGGCCGGCGCTGGTGGCAGCTCACCGACCCTTACGGCGGCCTCGCCATCCGCGTCGGACAACCGGAGCGGAACCTGCTGCTCCCCGGCGGACGCGAAGTCCTGGTCTCCGCGCGCTACCTCCGCAGCCACCCCACGGGACCGGTCCGCCGCGTGATCGTCTCGCTGCGCGACACCGAGGCCCGCCGCCGCACCGAGCGCAGCCACGCCGAGCTGATCGCCACGGTCGCGCACGAGCTGCGCTCCCCGCTCACCTCCGTCAAGGGCTTCACCGCCACCCTCCTGGCCAAGTGGGAGCGGTTCACCGACGACCAGAAGAAGCTGATGCTGGAGACGGTGGACGCCGACGCCAACCGGGTCACCCGGCTGATCGCCGAGCTGCTCGACATCTCCCGCATCGACTCGGGGCGCCTGGAGGTGCGCCGCCAGCCGGTCGACATCGGCGCCGCCGTCGGCCGGCACATTCAGGCCTATGTCGCCGCGGGCCAGCCCGCCGACCGCTTCCTGCTGCGCATGCAGCAGCCGCTGCCCGCGCTGTGGGCGGACCCCGACAAGGTCGACCAGGTCCTCAGCAACCTGCTGGAAAACGCCGTGCGTCACGGCGAGGGAACCGTCACCATTGACGTCACGCCCGCGCCGTCCGCGCGCGAGCGCGAACCAGCAGAGAGCGCCGCGAACGCTGCGCACCCCGCCACGTCGGTCACCGTGAGCGACGAGGGCCCCGGCATCCCGGAGGAGTCCATGAACCGCGTCTTCACCCGCTTCTGGCGGGGCAGCAAGCGCGGCGGCACCGGCCTCGGGCTGTACATCGTCAAGGGCATCGTCGAGGCCCACGGCGGCACCATCACGGTCGGCCGCGCCCCCGGCGGCGGCGCCGAATTCCGATTTACGTTGCCCGTGGGCACCCCGGCGTATCTCCAGTAACGCCGAAGAGGACCCACGGGCGCACCTGCTCGGGACACCACCCCCGGACGGCCCCGTCCGGGACGCACCCCCACCCCCGTTAGACTCGGTCTTTGGCACCTTTGCGTCCCCGTTCAGGGACGACGCGGCCCCCGGGTCGGCCCGAGTCGAACGCGGGGACCCTCAGCCAGCCAACCGGAAGCACGGGAAGAGATGTCGGCACCGAATAAGTCGTACGACCCTGTAGAGGTCGAGGCCTTGAAACCGGAAGAGATCGAGCGCATGCGGGACGAGGCGCTCGCCGCCTTCGCGGCCGCCGGCGACCTCGACGCGCTCCAGGAGGCCAAGGTCGCCCACACCGGCGGCACCTCGCCGCTGGCGCTCGCCAACCGCGAGATCGGCGCCCTGCCCCCGCACGCCAAGGCCGAGGCCGGCAAGCGCGTGGGCCAGGCCCGCGGCGCGGTCAACAAGGCGTTCGCCGGCCGCCAGGCCGAGCTGGAGGCCGAGCGCGACGCCCGGGTGCTGGTCGAGGAGGCGGTGGACGTCACCCTGCCGTACGACCGGGTGCCGTCCGGCGCCCGGCACCCGCTGACCACCATGATGGAGCGGGTCGCCGACGTCTTCGTGTCCATGGGGTACGAGATCGCCGAGGGTCCCGAGGTCGAGGCGGAGTGGTTCAACTTCGACGCCCTGAACTTCACGCCCGACCACCCGGCCCGGCAGATGCAGGACACCTTCTTCGTCCAGGGCCCGGGGGGCGCCGAGGGCGACGGCGAGTCCGGCGTCGTGCTGCGTACGCACACCTCGCCCGTGCAGGCCCGCGCCATGCTCGACCGCGAGCCGCCCGTCTACGTCGTGGCCCCCGGCCGCGTCTACCGCACGGACGAGCTGGACGCCACGCACACCCCGGTCTTCCACCAGATCGAGCTGCTGGCCATCGACGAGGGCCTGACCATGGCCGATCTGAAGGGCACCCTCGACCACATGGTCCAGGCTCTCTTCGGCGCGGACATGAAGACCCGGCTGAGGCCGAACTACTTCCCCTTCACCGAGCCGTCCGCCGAGATGGACATGCTCTGCTACGTGTGCAAGGGCGAGTCCGTCGGCAACCCCGACCGCCCCTGCCGCACCTGCTCCAGCGAGGGCTGGATCGAGCTCGGCGGCTGCGGCATGGTCAACCCGCGCGTCCTCGTCGCCTGCGGCGTGGACCCGGAGAAGTACAGCGGATTCGCCTTCGGGTTCGGCATCGAGCGGATGCTGATGTTCCGCCACAACGTCGAAGACATGAGAGACATGGTCGAGGGTGACATCCGGTTCACCCGGCCGTTCGGGATGGAGATCTGATGCGGGTCCCGCTTTCCTGGCTGCGGGAGTACGTCGACCTCCCCGCCACCGAGACCGGCCGTGACGTGCAGGCCAAGCTGATTTCGGCCGGCCTGGAGGTCGAGACCGTCGAACAGCTCGGTGCCGACCTCAAGGGTCCGCTCGTCGTCGGCCAGGTGCTGACCATCGAGGAGCTGGAGGGCTTCAAGAAGCCGATCCGCTTCTGCACCGTCGACGTCGGCACCGCCAACGGCACCGGCGAGCCGCAGGAGATCGTCTGCGGCGCCCGTAACTTCGCCGTCGGCGACAAGGTCGTCGTGGTGCTGCCCGGCGCCGTCCTGCCCGGCAACTTCGCGATCGCCGCGCGCAAGACCTACGGCAAGACCTCGCACGGCATGATCTGCTCGTCCGACGAGCTGGGCATGGGCGACGACGGCACCAAGGGCATCATCGTGCTGCCGCCCGAGCACGAGGTGGGCACCGACGCCATCGAGCTGCTCCAGCTCGTCGACGAGGTCCTCGACATCGCCGTCACCCCCGACCGGGGCTACGCCCTGTCGCTGCGCGGTGTCGCCCGCGAGACCGCCACCGCGTACGGCCTGCCGCTGCGCGACCCGGCGCTGCTCGACGTCCCCGCGCCGAACGCCTTCGGCTACCCGGTGAAGATCGCCGAGCCGCGGGGCTGCGACCGGTTCACCGCGCGCACCGTCACCGGGCTGGACCCCGACGCGCGCTCCCCGATCTGGCTCAAGCGCCGCCTCCAGAAGGCCGGCATGCGCCCGATCTCGCTCGCCGTCGACATCACCAACTACGTGATGCTCGAGCTGGGCCAGCCCCTGCACGCCTACGACCGCGCCCGCATCCAGGGCCCGATCGGCGTCCGCCGGGCCGAGCCGGGCGAGAAGCTGACCACCCTCGACGGTGCCGAGCGCACGCTCGACGCCGAGGACCTGGTGATCACCGACGACCGCGGGCCCATCGGCCTCGCGGGCGTCATGGGCGGCGCCGACACCGAGATCGCCGACCACGGCGCCGAGGACGGGGCCACCACCTCGGTCGTCGTCGAGGCCGCGCACTTCGACCAGATCTCGATCGCCCGCACCGCCCGCCGGCACAAGCTGTCCTCCGAGGCGTCCCGGCGCTTCGAGCGCGGCGTCGACCCGCAGGCCGCGTCCGCCGCGGCGCAGCGCACGGTCGACCTGCTGGTCCTGCTCGCCGGCGGCACCGCCGACGCCGGGGTCACCGAGGTCATCGCGCCGTCCGCGCCGCACACCCTCACCATCCCGGCCGACCACCCTGACAAGGTCGCGGGCGTCGCCTACGGCCGCGAGACGGTCGTACGCCGTCTCCAGCAGGTCGGCTGCGACGTGTACGGACAGGACGAGCTGATCGTCACCGTCCCGTCCTGGCGCCCGGACCTGCGCGACCCGAACGACCTCGCGGAGGAGGTCATCCGGCTCGAGGGCTACGAGAACCTGCCCTCCACGCTGCCCAGGCCGCCCGCCGGCCGGGGCCTGACCGGCCGGCAGGTGCTGCACCGCCGCGCCGGCCGCGTGCTGGCCGGCGCCGGCTACGTCGAGGCGCCGAACTACCCGTTCCTCGGCGAGCAGGTCTTCGACCAGTTCGGCCTTGCCGCCGACGACCCGCAGCGCCGCGTGGTCAAGCTGGTCAACCCGCTCTCCGACGAGGAGCCCGCGCTCCGTACGACGCTGCTGCCGGGCCTGCTCGGCGCGCTGCGCCGCAACGACGGCCGGGGCAGCCACGACCTCGCGCTCTTCGAGACGGGCCTGGTCTTCCAGCCGCGTGAGGAGTCGAGCGTCGCCGGGCGGCTGCCCGTCGACCGCCGCCCCACCGAGGAGGAGATCGCGTCGCTGACCGCCGCGCTCCCCGCCCAGCCCCGGCACGCCGCCGTCGTCCTCGCGGGCGCCCGCGAGCAGGCCGGCTGGTGGGGCAAGGGCCGCCCGGCGGACTGGGCCGACGCGATCGAGGCCGCGCGGACCCTGGCCCGCGAGGCGGGCGCCGAACTGCGCGTGCGCACCGGCCAGCAGGCGCCCTGGCACCCGGGCCGCTGCGCCGAGCTGTCCGTGGTGATCGACGGCGCCGAGCGGGTCATCGGGTACGCCGGTGAGCTGCACCCCGGTGCCGTGAAGACCCTGGGCCTGCCTGCGCGCACCTGCGCGATGGAGCTGGACCTGGACGCGCTCCAGGCGGCGAGCGCCGGAGTGCCCGTCGCCCCGCGGATCTCCGCCTTCCCGGTGGCCACGCAGGACGTCGCGCTGGTCGTCGAGAAGTTCGTCCCGCACGCGGACGTCGAGGCGGCGCTGCGCGAGGGCGCCGGTGAACTCCTGGAGTCCGTCCGGCTCTTCGACGTCTACGCCAGCGAGCAGCTCGGCGAGGGCAAGAAGTCCCTGGCGTACGCGCTGCGGTTCCGCGCGTCCGACCGCACCCTGACCGTCGACGAGGCCACCGCGGCCCGTGACGCGGCCGTCGCGCTGGCGGCCGAGCGCACCGGGGCGGTGCTGCGCGGGGCCTGAGCGTCCTGACGTGTTCGACGCGGTGAGGGGCTTCTCCGGGTGACCGGAGGGGCCCCTCACTCGTTCGGGTGGCACTTGCGGATGATCGGGCCGGGACCGGGGCGGGCCCCGACAGAATCGGACCGGTCCCGGGTCCGTCGGACGCCCGTGGGCCGTTCTGCGCGGGCGGGGCCTGATGGGGGGCCGGCGGCATGATCCTTACCAAGACCAGGGGCACCGACGGGCCGGAGCCACGGGCGCGACGGCGAGGGACGCGGCGGACGGCGTTCCCGGCCCGGTCGAGCGCGGCGGAGCTGCGGGCCCGTCTGGTCCGGGCGGTCCGCAGGGCCGACCGGCAGAGCCTGCGGCGCGTGGTGGCGGCGGGACTCCCGATCGTGTGGGGCGCGATCGCGATCACGTACAAACTGGCCTGTCCGCTGGCGCAGCGGAACGGGATCGAGGCCAGGGTCGTCACCAGCGCCGTGTTCTTCGTGGTCGGCACCGGTCTGATCCTCCAGGTCAGGCACGCGCTGCTGCGGGAGCTGCGGCAGATCCGGAAGATCGCGGGCGCCGCGCAGGACGTCGTACTGCGCCCGCTGCCGCCGTGGATCGACGGGCTGAGCGTCGCCGCGACCCAGCTCTCCGCGGACCGCGGCGCCATCCTCGGCGGCGACCTGTACGAGGCGATCGCGACCGAGTACGGCGTCCGCGTGATCATGGGTGATGTGCGCGGGCACGGCCTCGGCGCCATCGGCACGGTCGCCGCCGTGCTCGGCAGCTTCCGCGAGGCCGTGCACGACGAACCGGACCTCGGCCGGGTGCTGCTGCGCCTGGAGCGGGCGCTGGCCCGGCACCTGCGCGAGCGCGCCAGGGCCGAGCATCCGGCGGAGGGCGCGGACCCGGAGGGCCCGTTCGCCGAGGAGTTCGTCACCGTGCTGCTCCTGGAGATCCGTGCCGACGGCGAGATGCGCGCCCTCAACTGTGCGCACCCCTGGCCCTATCTGCTGCGCGGCGGTATCGGACCGGTGGGGGAGCGCGGCGAGGTGGTGCCGCTGTCCACCGGCGAACCGATGCCGCCGCTCGGTCCTTTCCCGCTGCCGGCGGAGCTGTCCGACACCGCGTACGGGCCGCTGCTGCCCGGCGACGCGCTGGTGCTGCACACCGACGGCGTCGAGGACGCGCGCGACGCGCACGGCCGGTTCTTCCCGCTGCCCGCCGCCCTCGGTGAGGCCGTGCGCGCCGCGCCGGTCCCGGCCGAGGCCGTGCTGAGCACCGTCTTCGCCGGACTGCTGCGGCACACCCGCGGCCGCCCCACCGACGACGTGGCCCTGCTGATCCTGCGCAACGACCGCCCGTGCCGCAGACACGGCGAACCCGTGGGACATCAGGTCCGGCCGCGCTGAGCGTCCGGGGCCGGGCGGCGCCGTCCGCCCCGCCAGGGAGTGCAGGCGGCCGGGCGGACGGCGCGGGGGCGGGCCGCCGCACTGTACGAGGGGGAGCCGGCGGCCCGGCCGGCCTCTTGCGAGGCATTTCAGTCAATCGACCGGCACCCCCGCGCAACAGCGCGCGAACTGCTGGGATTCGGGCATTCCGATCACACCCCGTGTGAAGCCGTCCGTATTACGCTGGCTACACCGAGCCACCGGAGGGCAGTCATGCAGCCCAACACCCTGCTCGACGCGATCCTCGACGAGGCCGGGATCTCCCACGCGGGACTCGCGGCGCACGTCAACCAGGCGGGCCGGGCACGCGGCATCGCCCTGAGGTACGAACACACCGCCGTCGCGCGGTGGTTGAAAGGCCAGCGGCCCCGGGGCCAGGTGCCCGACCTGATCTGCGAGGTGCTCGCCATCCGGTTGCACCGGCCCGTCACGCTCGACGACATCGGCCTCGGCGTCCCGGGCGAACCGTCCGCGCCGCACGGGACCTCGCTCTCCGGCTTCGTCGAGCGCGCCACCGCCCTGTGGCGCTCCGACGAGCAGCAGCGCCCGCACATCCTCGGCGCCCCGGCCGTCACGGGCACGCCGGCCGTGATGCCGGTCTGGGAATGGGAGAACCCGCCCGAGGACGTGGACGTCTCGCGCGGCGGCCGGCACCACGTCAGCGAGGCCGACATCGAGATGCTGCGCGCCGCCCGCGCCCACTACGAGCAGATGTACCGCAAGACCGGCGGCATCGCGACCCGCACCCGGATCGTCGGCTTCCTCAACTCCGAGACGGCGCCGCTGCTGCGCGGCGGCTACACCGACGCCACCGGGCGCCAACTGCACCGCGCCACCGGCGGCCTGGTCGCCGTCGCCGGTATCTGCGCCTACGACTCCGACGCGCACGGACTCGCCCAGCGCTACTTCCACCAGGCGCTGCGGCTCGCCAAGGCCAGCGGGGACCGGGGCCTCGGGGCCTACGTCATAGCCCTGCTGGTCAACCAGTCGCTGTTCATGCGGGAGTACCGGCAGGCCGTCGCGTTCGCCGAGGCAGCGCTGCGCGCCGCGGGCCGGCACATCACCCCCGCGCTCGCCTCCGACCTCTACGCGATGCAGGCCAAGGCGTACGCGCATCTCGGCGACGGCAGCAGCGCGCTGTCCTGCATCCGGCGGGCCGAGCAGGCCGCGGAGCGCATCCGGCGCGGTTACGAGCCGGACGAGACCGGCTATGTCCAGCCAGGCCTGGTCAACGTCCAGGTGGCGGAGGCGCTGTTGAGCCTCGGTGACCTGGGGGCCGCGGCGGAGCACGCGGTGGCCGCGGTGGACACCCCGGCGCACGACCGGGGGCGGGTGCACCGGCTCGCCATGCTCAGCCAGATCGAGCTGCGCCAGGGCAACGCGGAGAAGGCGGTCGCGACCGCCGTGCAGATGGCCGAGCAGGCGCGCGGGATGGAGTCCCAGCGGCTGCGCGACAGATTGCGCGCGGTGCGCGAGCACCTGGTGGCCAGCGGGTGCGCCGGCACCGCGGAGGCCGCCGAACTCATCGACGGGGCACTGCGCGTACCGCTGTGACACCCCCCACGCACGGATCCGTGGGCACGCCCCGCCCGGGCCGTCGTCCGCGCTAGCCAGAGGCGCTCGTCATCCGCCCCGTGACCAGGCCGGCCGTGCCGGTCCCCGGGCCCGTCCCCGCGCGCGTTCGCGCCTGCCGCCGCGCCGTGAGCGCACCACTGTGAGCCTGCTGTGAGGTCGCTCCTACTGCGATATTGCCATCTACTCGGCGGAAGGTGGCAGAACCGTGCAGTGGACGAAACAGAACGAACAGACTGTGTATGCAAACCGCTGGTTCAGCGTCAATCTCGCGGATGTGGAGCTGCCGGACGGGCGGCACCTCGATCACTTCTTAATCCGGCTGCGGCCCGTGGCCGTGGCCACCGTGGTGAACGAGGCCAACGAGGTGCTGCTGCTCTGGCGGCACCGTTTCATCACCGACAGCTGGGGGTGGGAGCTCCCGGCGGGCGTCGTCGAGGACGGCGAGGACATCGCCGTCGCGGCGGCCCGCGAACTGGAGGAGGAGACCGGCTGGCGGCCGGGACCTCTGCGCCATCTGATGAGCGTTGAGCCCTCGAACGGGCTCACCGACGCGCGGCACCACATCTACTGGGCCGACGAAGGCACGTACATCGGACACCCCGTGGACGACTTCGAGTCCGACCGCCGGGAATGGGTTCCCTTGAAGCTTGTTCCCGACATGGTCGCCCGCGGTGAGGTCCCGGCCGCCAACATGGCGGCCGCACTGCTCCTGCTGCACCATCTGCGGCTCGGGCAGGACGCCTAGCCCTGAATCTCCCCCCACGGCGTCCTCGGGCCCGGGCCCTGTGTCGTCGTACCGGCGTCGTCGCCCCTCGGGCCGGTGCCGGTCCGGCGGCCCGGGCCTAGTTGCCGAAGGCCTGCCAGAACGCCACGACGAGTGCGCCCACGGCCGTCAGGGCCGCGACGGCCGGCAAGGGCCAGCGGGAGTGTTCCATCGCGATGACGCGTGAGCTGAGGTCATCGACTTCCTTCGCGGTTTCTTCTGCCCGGTGATTGAGCAGAGCCAGTCCTCCCTCGACGCGGGCATGCGCCACGTCGAGGCGGCGACGTAACTCTGCGAGTTCCCCTTGGACCACGCGATGCTCGGGGTCGGCGGTCACGTATCCGCTCCTTTCCGTAGTCGTCGCATGCTTCGCATGCGCACGGAAAGTCAACCGGCCTGGTAGGCGTGTGGGGAGCGTGTGCGAAAGGCATATGCGTGCCCGCCGCGCACACGGTGTGTGAATACCGCGAACCCGGCACGCCAACGCCGACGGAGCCCGCACGGGGCCCGAATCTCACGGAGTGTGACGAGAGGAGCCGTTCTCAGGCATACGTGTAGAAGCCCGACCCGGTCTTGCGGCCGAGGCGTCCCGCGTCGACCATGCGCTGGAGCAGCGGGGGAGCGGCGTACAGCGGCTCCTTGTACTCCTCGTACATCGAGTGCGCGATCGAGGCGACCGTGTCGAGGCCGATCAGGTCGGTCAGCTTGAGCGGGCCCATCGGGTGGGCGCAGCCCAGCTCCATGCCGTTGTCGATGTCCTCGCGGCCCGCGATGCCCGACTCGAACATCCGGATCGCCGACAGGAGATAGGGGATCAGCAGCGCGTTGACCACGAAGCCCGAGCGGTCCTGGGCGCGGATCGCGTGCTTGCCGAGGATCTTCTCGACCAGCGCCTGGGCCCGGCTGAGGGTGCCCTCGGAGGTGGTCAGCGCGGGGATCAGCTCGACCAGCCGCTGCACCGGCGCCGGGTTGAAGAAGTGGATGCCGATGACCTGGTCGGGGCGCGACGTGGCGACGGCGAGCTTCACCAGCGGGATCGAGGAGGTGTTGGAGGCGAGGATCGCGTCCGGGCGGACCATCACCTGGTCGAGGACCTGGAAGATCTCGGTCTTGACCTGCTCGTTCTCGACCACGGCCTCGATCACCAGGTCGCGGTCGGCGAACTCGCCGAGGTCCGTGGTGAAGCTCAGCCGGTCCTGGGTCTCCGTCAGCTCGTCCGCGGTGATCTTCCCGCGCTCGGCCGCCTTGGAGAGGGAGTTGAACAGGCGGGTACGGCCGATCTCCAGCGCCTCGCCGGTGGTCTCCGCGACCCTGACGTCGAGACCGGCGCGGGCGCACACCTCGGCGATGCCCGCTCCCATCTGGCCGCAGCCCACCACTCCGACGCGTTCGATGTCGGTCACATCGTCCCTTTCGCTGTTCACGGACCCGGCGGGCGACCGCCCCGCGGCGCCCGCTCCGACCGAGCACGTTACTCCGGAAGTCCGCCCGATCGATCGTCCGGGTCGGGCATGCTGTGGCGCAGGGACGATCCGTGACCGGGCGGATCCGCAGGGTGTGGGGGTGTGTACGCATGACACGGATGACACGGCGGGCGTTCGCGGTGGCCGCCGCGGCGGCACTGTCGGGGCTCACCATGGCGGGGGACGCGGCGGCGTCCCCGGGTACGGGCGGCAGCGCCGGGGGGCGGGGGCGAAGAAGCGGCGAGCTGCGCGGCATGTGGCTGGCGACGGTCGCCAACCGCGACTGGCCGTCACGGCCGGGCCTGACCGCCGCCGAGCAGCGGGCCGAACTCCTCGCCCATCTGGACACGGCGGTGCGCCGCCGTCTCAACACGGTGATCTTCCAGGTGCGCCCCACGGCGGACGCGCTGTGGCCCTCGCCGTACGAGCCCTGGTCGCAGTACCTGACCGGTGTCCAGGGCCAGGACCCCGGCTGGGATCCGCTGGGTACGGCCGTCGCCGAGGCGCACGCCCGCGGGCTCGAACTGCACGCCTGGTTCAACCCGTACCGGATCGCCAACCACACCGACCCGACCAGGCTCGTCGCCTCCCATCCGGCGCGGCTGCATCCTGAGTGGGTCGTGCCGTACGGCGGGAAGCTCTACTACAACCCGGGCCTGCCCGAGGTCCGCGCCTTCGTCGAGGACGCGATGCTCGACGCCGTACGGAAGTATCCGATCGACGCCGTGCACTGGGACGACTACTTCTATCCGTATCCGGTCGCGGGGCAGGTCTTCGACGACGACGCGGCCTACGCGGCGCACGGCGGCGGCTTCCCCGACCGGGCGGCCTGGCGGCGCGACAACATCGACCGGCTGGTGCGGGAGACGGCCGCCCGGGTCAAGCGGATCCGCCCCTCCGTCCAGTTCGGGATAAGCCCCTTCGGCGTGTGGCGCAACGAGGCGACCGACCCGCTCGGCTCGGACACCAGAGCCGGCGTGCAGACCTATGACGACCTGTACGCGGACACCCGGAAATGGGTGCGGGAGCGGACCGTCGACTACATCTGCCCGCAGGTGTACTGGAACATCGGGTTCGAGGCGGCCGACTACGCGAAGCTGGTGCCGTGGTGGGCGGAGGCCGCCCGGGGGACGGGTGTGCGCCTCTACATCGGCGAGGCGCTGTACAAGGCCGGCGACCCGGCGCAGCCCGCGGCCTGGCAGGACCCCGCGGAGCTGTCCCGGCACCTCACCTTCGCCAAGGACTGGCCGCAGGTGCGCGGGCACGTCTTCTTCTCGGCGAAGGAGGTGGGCGAGGACCGGATCGGCGCGATGGCCCGGGTGGTCGCCGACCACTACCGGCGGCGGGCGAGGCCGCCGCGCTGAGCGGCCCCGTACCCCGGCTCTTCCCTGTGCGGGACCGGCGCCGCTACGCGGGCGCTTCCTTGTGGCGGATCTCGGAGTCGGGGCCCGGTGACATCACTGCCTCGTGTCCGTCCTCGAAGCGCACGCGGTACGGGGGAGTGCCGCCCGCACCCATGACCTCGGTGATCTCGCCGACCTTGTCGTGCTGGCCGACGATCCTGCCGTGCGTCACCAACTGGTCGCCCACGGTTGCACGCATCTTGGAGGGCCTCCTCTCGCACGTGCGGATCCAGCGGTCCGTGACCGCAAGTCTACGGCGGGCGGGCCCGGTTGGGCCCGGCCCGTACGCGCCGTCGGTCAGCCTCGCGCCCGCTGGGTGACCGCGATGCAGACCAGTACGGCGGCGGCCGTCAGCGGCGCGGCCGGGGTGAGCCGCTCGCCGAGCAGCAGCACCGACCACACCAGTGTGAGCAGGGGCTGTGCGAGCTGCAACTGACTGGCCTTCGGGATGCCTATCGCCGCCATGCCGCGGTACCAGACCACCAGGCCGAGGAACTGCGAACCGGCCGCCACCCAGAGCAGACCGGTCACACTGTGCGCCGTGAAGTGCACCGGCTCGTACGCCAGGGCGAGGACGGTGCCCGGCACGGTGAGCGGCAGGCACAGTACCAGCGCCCAGCCGATGACCTGCCAGCCCGGCATGATCCGCGCCAGCCTGCCACCCTCGGTGTAGCCCGCGGCGCAGACCAGCAGCGCGCCGAAGAGATAGGCGTCCGCACCGGTCAGGGCGCCGCCGCTCTGCTGCACGGTGAACGCGATCACCGCGGCGGCGCCCGCGAGTGCGGCGCCCCAGAAGGTACGGGAGGGTCGCGCGCCCGTACGCAGCGCCGAGAACAGCGCGGTCGTCAGCGGGAGCAGTCCGACGACGACGGCCGCGTGCGAGGTGGTGGACGTCCGCAGGGCCAGCGTCGTGAGCAGCGGGAAGCCGAGGACGACGCCCAGGGCGACCACGGCCAGGCCGGGCAGGTGCCGCCGGGCCGGCAGCGGTACCCGCAGCGCCAGCAGACAGCCGCCCGCGATGACCGCCGCCAGCACGCTGCGCACGGTCACCAGCGACCATGGCCCGAAGCCCTCCAGGCCCCAGGCGGTGGCCGGGAACGTCAGCGAGAAGGCGACGACGCCGAGGGCGGCCTGAAGGGTGCCGGTGCGGGCGTGGGGGGAACGGTCGCCGGGCTCGGTGGCCGTGGCGGTCGCGGCGGGCGTGACGGCCGGGGCGGGCTCGGTGGATTCCCGGGAGGAGGCGCTGACTGCTATTGCGGTTTCGGCGGTAGCGCTATTCTCTGCTCTCATGCATGAGCGTAGCAGTGCTGGTAGCAGCGTCGATGGTCTGGCGGATCGGCTCCGGCGGGAGCTGGACCGCTACTCGCCGGGTGGAAAGCTGCCGTCCAGCCGGGCGCTCGTGGAGCGGTTCAGGGTGAGTCCGGTGACGGTCTCGCGGGCGCTGGCGCAACTGTCCGCCGAGGGCCTGGTGGTCACCCGGCCCGGAGCCGGTGCCTTCCGGGCCGAGCCCCGCACCGCGCCGGCCGCCGGCGACACCGCCTGGCAGACCGTGGCGCTCAGCGCGGACGCCGCCACCGAGTCCGTACCGCGCACCGTGGACGCCTCCGGGGTGCTGGTGTCGCTGGCCGCGCCGCCACCCGGAGTGATCGAGTTCAACGGCGGCTACCTCCATCCGTCCCTCCAGCCCGAGCGGGCGATGGGCGCGGCGCTGTCCCGGGCGGGGCGCAGGCCCGGGGTCTGGGGGCGGCCGCCCATGGAGGGCCTGCCCGAGCTGCGGGAGTGGTTCGCGCGGGGCATCGGCGGGGCGATCGGCGCGGCCGACGTACTGGTCACCGCGGGCGGGCAGTCCGCGCTCACCACCGCCCTGCGCGCCCTCGCGCCGCCCGGCGCGCCCGTGCTCGTGGAGTCGCCGACGTACCCCGGCATGCTCGCCATCGCCCGCGCCGCCGGGCTGCGCCCGGTGCCGGTGCCGGTGGACCCCGACGGGGTGAAACCGGCGCTGCTCGCCGACGCGTTCAAGGCCACCGGGGCGCGGGTGTTCGTCTGCCAGCCGCTGTTCCAGAACCCGACGGGCGCGGTGCTCGCGCCCGCGCGGCGCGCCGAGGTGCTGCGCATCGCGCGGGACGCGGGGGCGTTCGTGGTCGAGGACGACTTCGTGCGCCGGCTCGTGCACGAGGACGCGGGGCCGCTGCCGCGTCCGCTCGCCGCCGACGACCCCGACGGAATCGTCGTGCACGTGTGCTCGCTGACCAAGGCGACCTCGCCCAGTTTCCGGGTGAGCGCGCTCGCCGCGCAGGGGCCCGTCCTGGAACGGCTGCGCGCCATCCAGGTCGTCGACACCTTCTTCGTCCCCCGCCCGCTCCAGGAGGCGGCGCTCGAACTCGTCGGCTCGCCCGCGTGGCCGCGTCATCTGCGGTCCATCGCCGCGGAGTTGCGCAACCGGCGCGACATGATGACCGCCGCGCTCCGCCTGCACCTGCCCGAGCTGGACCTGCCGCACGTCCCGTCCGGCGGCTATCACCTCTGGCTGCGGCTGCCCGACGGCGCCGCGGCGGAATCCGCCCTGGTCGCGGGCGCCCTGCGGGCGGGGGTCGCCATCACCCCGGGCCGCCCCTACTTCAGCGCGGAGCCCCCGGCCGGCCACCTCCGCCTCAGCTTCGCGGCCGTCGCCGGGGCGGCGGAGATCACGGAGGGGGTACGACGGCTGCGGGCGGCTTGCGACGAGGCGCTGGATGGTTCCAACGCCCCGCACGCCGACTCCCGTTCGCGTACGTGAATTTCAGAATACCTTCAGTTACAGCTCTTGACCTGCGTTGATTCGCGGTCGACCATCGCCGCATGCATTGTCGGGTCACCTTCGTCGCCGCCGCGCGAAGCTCCTCGCTGCTCGCCGAGCGCTTCGAGGACGACCGGCCGCTGGACCAGGCGGGGTGGGGCGAGGTGCAGCGTGTCGCCCACGAGCTGGTCCCGCTGGCCGCGGCCGAGCTGCGGTACTGCTCGCCGACCCCGCGCAGCAGGGCCACCGGCGAGGCCCTCGGCTACTCCCCGCTCGTCCAACTCGCCCTGCGCGACTGTGACATGGGCCGCTGGCGAGGGCTCACCTTGGGCGAGGCGATGGCGCGCGAGCCCGAGGCCGTCGACGCCTGGCTCGCCGACCCGCGCTCCGCCCCGTACGGCGGTGAATCGCTGCTGGCCTTCGTCTTCCGGGTCGGCGGCTGGCTCGACACCCGGCCCGCCGACGACGGCGGCCGGATCGTCGCCGTCGCCGAGCCGTCGGTGGTCAGGGCCGCCGTGGTCTACGCCCTCAGGGTGCCGCCGTCCGCGTACTGGAACCTCGACGTGCGCCCGCTGTCGACGGTCACGCTCACCGGCCACAACGGCCGCTGGAACCTGCGCATCGAGGCGGGCGCCCAGCACCCCTAGCGCGTGTACTCCGTGGTGAGCAGCAGGTCCTTGGCCGGGCCGCCCACCCGCCACACCGTGCGCCAGTGGCCGGGGTCGTACACGGTGAACTCGCCGCGGTAGAGGTCGGCCGCGCACGGGTGGTCGGCGACGTGGTGCCCCGTCGTCAGGTCCAGGTCGTGGAACGGGCGGCCGTCGGCGAACCGTACGGACGCCGTGCCGGGGCGGTCGCCGGGCAGATAGCGCAGCGTCCGCTCGGCGGGCCGGGCGGCGCCCCGCCAGGAGAACGTGCCCGACTCGTGGTGCAGCAGCCCGCCGCCCTCCAGGGGGCCGAACACCGTGCCGCCCGAGAAGTCCCCCTCGTCGCCGCTCGCCAGGTCCCGCACCGTACGCGCCACACGCCAGTCCCCCGCGAGATACGCCAGTACGTCCGGCACCGGCCAGAACCCGCCGGTCTCGCCCACCCCGCCCATACCGCCCGTCCCGCCCATCCCGTCCCGCTCTCCGTCCTGTCCGTGCTGCGCGACCCATTGACGCTCCACAGTCCCCTCCCTATCTTGCCGTTCGAAGTGCTGACCAATGTTCGAAATGACGAACTACGGAGTGTCCATGTCACGCACCCGCACCCGCACGCGCTGGAGACTGGGTCTCACCGCCACCGCCTTCCTGGTGGCCGGAGCCGTCGTCCCGGCACCCGCCCACGCCGAGGCCGTCACCGACTACTCGATCACCGTCGACCCCAAGGGGTCGGGCGCGAAGATCGACGACACGATGTACGGCGTCTTCTTCGAGGACATCAACCGCGCCGCGGACGGCGGACTCTACGCGGAACTCGTCCAGAACCGGTCCTTCGAGTACAGCACCGCGGACAACTCCTCCTACACCCCGCTCACCTCCTGGGCGGCGGACGGCAGCGCCGAGGCGGTGAGCGACGGCGGGCGGCTCAACGCCCGCAACCGCACCTATCTCTCCCTCGGCGCCGGTTCGGCGGTCACCAACTCCGGCTACAACACCGGCATCCGGACCGAGAAGGGCGAGCGCTACGACTTCTCGGTGTGGGCCCGCGCCGACGCGGCCACCCCCCTCACCGTGACCCTGCACGACGCCGACGGCACCCTCGCGAGCGCCCGCAAGGTCGCGGTGCGCGGCGGCTGGGCCGAGTACCGGGCGACCTTCACCGCGACCCGCGACAGCACCACCGGGCGGCTCACCGTCACCGCGGGCGGGCCCGTCGCGCTCGACATGGTCTCGCTCCTGCCGCGCGACACGTACAAAGGCCACGGCCTGCGCACGGACCTCGCCGAGAAGATCGCCGCCCTGCACCCGGGCTTCGTGCGCTTCCCGGGCGGCTGCCTGGTCAACACCGGCTCCATGGAGGGCTACGACGAGGCGTCCGGCTACCAGCGCAAGCGCTCGTACCAGTGGAAGGACACCATCGGCCCCGTCGAGCAGCGCGCGACCAACGCCAACTTCTGGGGCTACAACCAGAGCTACGGACTCGGCTACTACGAGTACTTCCAGTTCTCGGAGGACATCGGCGCGATGCCGCTGCCCGTCGTGCCCGCGCTGGTCACCGGCTGCGGCCAGAACAAGGCCACCGACGACGAGGCGCTGCTCGAGCGGCACATCCAGGACACCCTGGACCTGATCGAGTTCGCCAACGGGCCCGTGACCAGCGAGTGGGGGAAGAAGCGGGCGGCCATGGGGCACCCCAAGCCCTTCCACCTCACCCACCTCGAAGTCGGCAACGAGGAGAACCTGCCGGCCGAGTTCTTCGAGCGCTTCACGCAGTTCCGGGACGCCATCGAGGCCGAGTACCCGGACATCCAGGTGATCTCGAACTCCGGCCCCGACGACGCGGGCACCACCTTCGACACCGCCTGGCAGCTCAACAAGGACGCCGGCGTCGACATGGTCGACGAGCACTATTACAACAGCCCCCAGTGGTTCCTCCAGAACAACGACCGCTACGACTCCTACGACAGGAACGGCCCCAAGGTCTTCCTCGGCGAGTACGCCTCCGGCGGCAACACCTTCAAGAACGCGCTCGCCGAGGCCGCGTACATGACCGGCCTGGAGCGCAACGCCGATGTCGTGAAGCTGGCCTCGTACGCCCCGCTGCTCGCCAACGAGGACTACGTGCAGTGGCGCCCCGACATGATCTGGTTCAACAACCACGCCTCGTGGGGCTCCGCCGACTACGAGGTGCAGAAGCTCTTCATGAACAACGTGGGCGACCGGGTGGTGCCCTCCACCGCGACCACCACCCCGGACGTGAGCGGCCCGATCTCCGGCGCCGTCGGCCTGTCCACCTGGGCGACGACGGCCGCGTACGACGACGTGAAGGTCACGGCCGAGGACGGCTCGACGCTGCTGAGCGACGACTTCTCCGGTGACGCCGCCCGGTGGACGCACACCGGCGGCGGGAGCTGGAGCGTCCAGGACGGGCAGTACGTGCAGACCGACGAGGCCGCCGAGAACACCATGGTCTCCGCGGGCGACACCTCCTGGCAGAACTACGACCTGCACGTGAAGGCCACCAAGAAGTCCGGCAAGGAGGGCTTCCTCGTCGCCTTCGGTGTCAAGGACACCGGCAACTACTACTGGTGGAACCTGGGCGGCTGGAACAACACCTCCTCCGCCGTCGAACAGGCCGTGGACGGCGGCAAGTCGACCCTGATCTCCAAGGCCGGTTCGATCGAGACGGGGCGCGCCTACGACATCGACATCGAGGTGCGGGGGCGGCAGGTGACCCTGCTGCTCGACGGCGAGGAGTGGGGCAGCTTCACCGACGACAAGCCGGCCGAGCCGTTCCGGCAGGTCGTCACCCGGGACGCGAAGACCGGCGACCTCATCGTCAAGGTCGTCAACGCGCAGTCCGCGGACGCCCGTACGGCCGTCGACCTCGGTGGTGCGAAGGTCGCGAAGAAGGCCCCGGTGACCACGCTCGCCGCCGCGCCGGACGCGGTGAACAGCGAGACGGACACGGCCGTCGCCCCGGTCACGTCGACCTTCACCGGGGTCGCCGACCGGTTCACGTACACCTTCCCGGCGAACTCCGTGACGTTCCTGCGCATCAAGAAGGGGTAGGCGCAACGCGGGTCCGGGAGTGAGCCGGGCCCGGGTCCGGGAGTGAGCCGGGCCCGCCGGAGCCGTGGTCCGCCGTCCACCGGGCGGTGGACCACGGCTTCCCGTACGGGGCGCCCGCCGTGGCCTTCGCCGTGGTGATCGTCCGCGCGGTAATTGCCTTGCGGCGTACCGGTGTCGCTGTCATGATCCCTCGCATGATGATGCGAAAGGCGGCCACCGCCACCGTCCGGTGAGCGCGGTGCCCGGTCCCCAGGAGGGACCTGTCCCGTCCGCCCCCCACCACGACCTCCCGCGGCCCGTGTCCCCACAGGACCGCCTCGCGCGGGCGCGGCTGCTCGCCGGTGACTGGCTCGCCCACGGGCTGGCCGCGTGTCCGGCCGACCGGCCCGCGGCCGAGGCCGCCGTCACCGAGCTGTACCGCCTGATCGGCGAACCGGCCCCGGAGTTCCGCTGGACCCCGTCGCCGCCCGCCGCACTCCGGCTGCTGCGCCGGTACCCCGCAGCCTTCCCGCCGCTCCGGCTGGACAGCGGGCCCGCGCTCGTCCGGCCGGACCTCAGAACGCCCGCCGCCCGGCTCGCCTCCCTCCAGCGCGACCTGCGCGAACGGCTCGACGACCGGGTGGGCCACCCGCTGGGCCGGGACCGCCGGCCGACGCCGGGCGAGCTGCCGGCCGAACAGGCGCTGGCGGCCGGCCGGCCGCTGAACTCGGTGATCGACAGCGTTGGCCGGCTCGCGCTGCGTACCACCCTGCACAGCTCCGTACGCGCCCTGCTGCGCACCGAGTTCATGCCCACGACGGGCGGCCTGGACGGAACGACCTGGTACGGGCAGCACGACGCCCAGTGGATCGGGCACTACGACGTCTTCGACCGCGTCGGACTCGCCCGCTACCGGTCCGGCGACCGGGCCCAGCTCGGCCTGTGGGCCGCGCTCGCGCGCGCCACCGGCTGGTGGTGGCCCGGCGCCGGAGTGTGCGTCCTGGCCGAACGGCCCACCGAAATCCACACCGAACCCCTCCCCGACGCCTGGCACGGCGAGCGGCGGCTGCACCGCGGCGACGGCCCCGCCGTCCGCTTCGCCGACGGCGCCGCGGTGCACGCCCTGCACGGCACCCACGTGCCGGCCTGGGTGATCACGGACCCCACCGTCGAACGCATCCACGCCGAGCGCAACGTGGAGGTCCGCCGCAGCGCCATCGAGCGCATCGGCTGGGACGGCTACCTCGCACAGGCCCGCCTCGGCCTCGTCGCCACCGCCCGCGACCCCGGCAACGACGGCTCCGACCTGCACCTCTACGACGTTCCGAACGAACTGTGGGGACGCCCCGCGCGGCTGCTGCTCGTCGTCAACGGCTCCGTCGAGCCGGACGGACGCCACCGCCGCTACGGGCTCGGCGTCCCCGCCCACTTCGACGACCCGGTCGCGGCCGCCGGCTGGACCTACGGGCTCTCGGGCGAGCAGTACGCCCGGCTGGCCCGCCGTACGTGAACGCCCGTGCCCGGCCGCCCGACCCGTACACCTCTTCCACCCACACCCAAGGTGATGCAGATGACCATGCCGACCATGACCCTCGCCGACCTCACCAGCCGTACCGGACTCGACGTCCTCGACCATTTGGAGCGCCAGGTCACCATCCCCGTCGTCGACGGGCTCCAGGCACAGGGCGATCTGATCGTCGTCCCCTACGGGTTCGTCGCGCACAGCGTGCGGCTGCACTCGTGGGCCACCTGGACCGACGTGCCCGCCGACGGCGTCGAGCTGCTGCGCGGCGCGGCGGGCGGCAACCCGCACTCCCTGGTGGCCGACCCCGGCACCTGCCGGTGGACGACCGGCCTCCGCGATCCGCTCGGCCTCTGCCTCGGCATGCTCGACACCACGGCGGTCGCGTATCTCATCCACCCCGAGCACGGCGGCACCGGTATCGCACCCGGCCGCTATGTCGTACGCCGCCAGCGCGAACGCGGCTCGCAGCGCGCCGGACGACTGGGCAACCGCCTGATCGCCGACTGACCGGAAGGGGCGGCCGGGGCCCGGCCATCGAGCCGGGAGGGGGCGGCCGGAGCCCGGGCCCGTCCCCCGCGGGCCCGGGCCTCGGGCCCATCCTCCGCGGGCCCGGGCCTCGGGCCCATCCTCCGCGGGCCCGGGCCTCGGGCCCATCCTCCGCGGGCCCGGGCCTCGGGCTCAGGACCCCGCCGGTACCCGCTGCCCGCCGCCCACCGCAGCCGCGCCGACCCGTTCGGCGAGGAAGGACTCCCAGGTCCGCTCGCCGACGTCATGGCCGGTCAGGGCCAGGTTCTCGCCCGCGCGGTAGGCACGGCCCGCCTTCCCGGGCATCCGCACCGGCAGCAGCGGGCGGCACCGGCCGGCTTCCGCGCCACCCTGTCGTCGCCCTTGTCGCCGCCCGCCAGGTGCAGCACCGTCGCCACGCCCGTGAGCGCGGCGCCGAGCCCCTTGCCGTCATGGTCACCGAGCAGGTCGACCGCGACGTGCTCGACGCCGGGCCCCGGATCGCCGCCGCGCCGGCTGAGGATCCGCACCTCGGACCCGGCCGCCCACGGCGCGGTCACCGGCATCGACGTCATCGCCGACCCGGACCGGCTCCGGGCCGTCGACATCGCGGTCCTCGACGCGGCCTGAGCCACGAGTCCGGGGGCCGGGCGGGCCGCCCCCGCCCGGCCCCCGGGGTCACGAGGAGCGGCGGGCGGCCGTCATCACGCCGGCGGCGGGGCGATCCGGGCGGCCACGGCGTCGAGGACCCAGTCGAGGCCGGTCGCGAAGGTGGTCTCGGCGTCCACGTCCGTGCCGTCGTGCACGGCCCTGGCCACCGCCGGGAAGCGGCCCGTGGCCAGCATTTTCGTCATGTGCGGGCCGCGGGAGCGCTGCCAGTCGTGCCTGGACAGACCCGTGGCGCGCTCGGCCCGCAGGTTCGCGGTCTCGCGCCTGATCGCGCCGATGCAGTACGCGTTGACGGTCTCCACGGCGCGCATGACGGTGTCGATGTCGGCGAGGCCGTCGAGGGCGGACAGCGTGGCCTCGGCCACGGCGAGCCCGTTCGGGCCCATGGCCGGACGGCCGCCGAGCAGGTCGGCCAGCCACACGTGACGCAGCGCGGCCCGCCTCGTCCGGTGGGCGAGGTCGGCCAGCGTCTCCCGCCAGTCACCGGGCCGCTCCCGCGGGACGATCTCGGCCTGGACCTCGTCCAGCATGAGGTCGAACAGCTCCTCCTTGGTGGAGATGAATCCGTACAGCCGCATCGGCCCGGCGTTCAGCCGGGCGGCGACCTTGCGCAGGGACACCGCCTCCAGGCCGCCCTCGTCGGCGAGTGCGACGGCGGCGGCGACGATCCGCTCCCGGTCGAGCGGTACGGGGCGATGCGGCGGCTCGGGCCGGTCCCAGACAGTCATGGTCACACCGTACTGTTGCGATACGGTGTATCGAGCCAATACAGTGTATCGACATGAGACAACGCATCGCCGTCGTCGGAAGCGGTCCCGGCGGCCTCACCTTCGCCCGCGTCCTGCACCGCCACGACCGTCCCGTCACCGTCCTCGAACGCGACCCCGCCCCCGACGCCCGTCCGCCGGGCGGCGCGCTGGACCTGCACGAGGGGCTGGGCCAGCGCGCGCTGGACAAGGCGGGGCTGCTGGCGGAGTTCCGGGCGCTGTCGCGTCCCGAGGGGCAGGCCATGCGCATCCTGGACCCCGACGGGACCGTCCTGCGCGACTGGCCGGCCCGTCCGGACGACCGGGCCAACCCCGAGATCGACCGCGGGCACCTCCGCGACCTGCTGCTCGGCCCCCTCGACGTCCAGTGGGGGCGGACCGTGACGCAGGTGGTGCCGGGGGACCGGGACGGCGTACGCGTCCACTTCGCGGACGGACGGCAGGAGACGTACGACCTCGTGGTCGGCGCGGACGGCGCCTGGTCGCGGGTCCGCCCGGCCCTGACGCCGGTGACGCCGCACTACACCGGCGTCACCTACGTCGAGACCTCCCTGGACGACATCGACACCCGCCACCCCGACCTGGCCCGGCTGGTCGGTGACGGCTCCCTGGCCGTGTACGGCGTGAACCGGTCGCTCGTCGCCCAGCGCAACAGCGACGGCCACGTCAAGGTCTACGCCCAGCTCCGGGCGCCCCTGGACCGGCGCACGGACCCCGAGTCGGCGGATACCGAGACCGTGCGATCGGGCCTCCTGGCCCTGTTCGACGGCTGGGCCGCTCCCCTTCTGGACCTCCTCCGCCACGGCACCGCTTTCGTCCGCCGCTCCCTGTACGTCCTGCCCGTGTCCCACACCTGGACCCACGTCCCCGGGGTGACGCTGCTGGGCGACGCCGCCCACCTGATGCCGCCCCTGGGGGCGGGCGCGAACCTCGCGATGCTGGAGGGTGCCGAACTCGCCGAGGCCGTCGCCGTCGCCGCCCCCGGAGAGCTGGACGCGACCGTCCGCGCCTTCGAGGAACGGATGTGGGCGCGGGCGGGCCGGTGGGCGGAGTTCACGACGGCCGGTCTGAAACGCCTGGTCAGCCCGGACCCCGCCCAGGCCCTCGCCCTCTTCGACGAGGTCCAGCCGTCCTGACCGCGGGGCCCGCCCGGCCCCGCCGCCCCTCCCGTACCCATGGATCGATATTGCATAAACGTGCATCGATACGTATAGTCATGCCATCCAAGAGGAGGGTTCCATGGCGGTACGTGCGGCGGTGGCCGGAGCGAGCGGATACGCGGGCGGGGAACTGCTGCGTCTGCTCCTGGCGCACCCGGAGATCGAGATCGGCGCCCTGACGGGCAACTCCAACGCGGGCCGGCGCCTGGGCGCCCTGCAACCGCACCTGCTGCCGCTCGCCGACCGCGTGCTCCAGGAGACCACCGCCGACGTCCTCGCCGGGCACGACGTGGTCTTCCTCGCGCTGCCGCACGGCCAGTCCGCCGCGGTGGCCGAGCAGCTCGGTCCGGACGTCCTCGTCGTGGACATGGGCGCCGACTTCCGGCTGAAGGACCCGGCCGACTGGGAGCGGTTCTACGGTTCCGCGCACGCCGGGACCTGGCCCTACGGGCTCCCCGAACTGCCGGGTGCCCGCGGAGCGCTGGAGGGGTCCAAGCGCATCGCGGTGCCCGGTTGCTACCCGACGGCCGTCTCGCTCGCGCTCTTCCCGGCGTACGCGGCCGGGCTCGCCGAGCCCGAGGCCGTGATCGTCGCCGCGTCCGGCACCTCCGGCGCGGGCAAGGCGCCCAAGCCGCACCTGCTGGGCAGCGAGGTCATGGGCTCCATGTCCCCGTACGGCGTCGGCGGCGGGCACCGGCACACGCCCGAGATGATCCAGAACCTCTCCGCGGCGGCCGGCGAGTCCGTCTCCGTGTCCTTCACGCCGACGCTCGCCCCGATGCCCCGCGGCATCCTCGCCACGTGCAGCGCGAAGGCCCGCCCCGGGGTGAGCGGGGAGTCGGTGCGGAGCGCCTACGAGAAGGCACTCGCGGACGAGCCGTTCGTGCACCTGCTTCCCGAGGGGCAGTGGCCCGCGACCGCGTCCGTCCACGGTTCCAACGCCGTTCAGATCCAGGTCGCGTACGACGCGGCGGCGCACCGCATGATCGTGATCAGCGCGATCGACAACCTGACCAAGGGCACCGCGGGCGGTGCCGTCCAGAGCATGAACATCGCCCTGGGCCTCGACGAGGCCACGGGTCTTTCCACGATCGGAGTCGCACCGTGAGTGTCACCGCTGCCAAGGGGTTCACGGCGGCCGGTATCGCCGCCGGGATCAAGGAGAACGGCAACCCGGACCTGGCCCTCGTGGTCAACAACGGGCCCCGTCTGGCCGCCGCGGGCGTCTTCACCTCCAACCGTGTGAAGGCCGCGCCGGTCCTCTGGTCCGAGCAGGTGCTCAAGGGCGGTCTGGTCTCGGCCGTCGTCCTCAACTCCGGCGGTGCCAACGCCTGTACCGGACCCAAGGGCTTCCAGGACACGCACGCCACCGCCGAGAAGGCGGCCGAGGTCCTCGGGCAGAACGCGGGGGAGATCGCCGTCGCCTCCACCGGGCTGATCGGCGTCCTGCTGCCCATGGACAAGCTGCTGCCGGGGGTGGAGACCGCGGCGGACGCCCTGTCCGAGCACGGCGGCGAGAAGGCCGCCATCGCCATCAAGACCACCGACACCGTCCACAAGACCTCCGTCGTGACGAAGGACGGCTGGACCGTCGGCGGCATGGCGAAGGGTGCCGGCATGCTCGCCCCGGGCCTGGCCACCATGCTCGTCGTCGTCACCACCGATGCCGACCTCGGCGCCGAGGTCCTCGACAAGGCGCTGCGGGACGCCACCCGGGTCACCTTCGACCGCGTCGACTCCGACGGCTGCATGTCCACCAACGACACCGTCCTGCTGCTCGCCTCCGGCGCGTCCGGCGTCAGCCCCGGGTACGCGGAGTTCGCCGAGGCCGTACGGGCCGTCTGCGACGACCTCGGCCAGCAGCTGATCCGTGACGCGGAGGGCGCCAGCAAGGACATCAAGGTCGAGATCGTGGGTGCCGCGAGCGAGGCCGACGCCGTCGAGGTGGGCCGCTCCATCGCCCGCAACAACCTGCTCAAGTGCGCCATCCACGGCGAGGACCCCAACTGGGGCCGGGTGCTCAGCGCGATCGGCACCACGTCCGCCGCCTTCGAGCCGGATCAGCTGAACGTCGCCATCAACGGCATCTGGGTCTGCAAGAACGGCGGCGTCGGCGAGGACCGCGACCTGGTCGACATGCGCTACCGCGAGGTCCACATCGTCGCCGACCTCGCCGCGGGCGACGAGACGGCCACCATCTGGACCAACGACCTCACCGCGGACTACGTCCACGAGAACAGCGCGTACTCGTCATGAGCAATGTGACGCGGAAACACACCGCACTCCCCAAGGCCCAGATCCTCGTCGAGGCGCTGCCCTGGCTGACCCGGCACCACGGCAAGACGGTCGTCATCAAGTTCGGCGGCAACGCCATGGTGAACGAGGAGCTGAAGGCCGCCTTCGCCCAGGACGTCGTCTTCCTGCGGCACGCGGGCCTCAAGCCCGTCGTCGTGCACGGCGGCGGACCGCAGATCAGCAAGGCGCTCGACCGGCACGGCATCGTCAGCGAGTTCAAGGCGGGCCTCAGGGTCACCACCGAGGACGCCATGGACGTCGTACGCATGGTGCTCGCCGGACAGGTGCAGCGCGAGCTGGTCGGGCTGCTCAACCAGCACGGACCGCTCGCCGTCGGCCTGACCGGCGAGGACGCGCACACGATCACCGCCACCAAGCACACACCCCGGATCGACGGCGAGCTGATCGACATCGGGCGGGTCGGCGAGATCACCGAGATCGACACGGGCGCGATCGAGGCCCTGCTCGCCGACGGCCGCATCCCGGTCGTCTCCTCGATCGCCCGCTCACAGGACGACGGTGACAAGGGGCATGTCTACAACGTCAATGCTGATACGGCGGCTGCGGCACTCGCTGCGGCGCTTGGCGCCGAAACGCTGATGGTCCTGACCGACGTCGAAGGTCTCTACGAGGACTGGCCCGACAGCGACGAGGTGATCAGCCGCCTCACCGCGAGCGAGCTGGAGAAGCTGCTGCCCGAACTGGCCAGCGGCATGGTGCCCAAGATGGAGGGCTGTCTGCACGCCGTGCGCAACGGCGTCACCACCGCCCGCGTCATCGACGGCCGCGTCCAGCACTCGATCCTGCTGGAGATCTTCACGGACGAAGGGATCGGCACGATGGTCGTGCCGGACGACGAAGAACAGAAGGAGAAGGGGGACGCCGCATGACCGCCAACGAGGAACTGACCCAGCGGTGGCAGGGCTCGCTGATGGACAACTACGGCACCCCCCGCCTCCCCCTGGTCCGCGGCGAAGGCACCAGGCTGTACGACGCCGACGGCAAGGAGTACCTCGACTTCGTCGGCGGCATCGCGGTCAACGCGCTCGGCCACGCCCACCCGGCCGTCGTCGAGGCCGTCAGCAGGCAGATCGCGTCCCTCGGGCACGTCTCCAACCTCTTCGTCGCCGAGCCGCCGGTCGCGCTCGCCGAACGGCTGCTCAGCCTCTTCGGGCGTGACGGCAGGGTCTACTTCTGCAACTCCGGCGCCGAGGCCAACGAGGGCGCCTTCAAGATCGGCCGGCTCACCGGACGGCCGCACATGGTCGCCACCCAGGGCGGCTTCCACGGCCGGACCATGGGCGCCCTCGCCCTCACCGGCCAGCCCGGCAAGCAGGACCCCTTCCGGCCGCTGCCCGGCGACGTCACCCACGTCCCGTACGGCGACGCCCAGGCGCTGAAGGCAGCGGTCACCGAAGACACCGCACTGGTGATCATCGAGCCGGTCCAGGGCGAGAACGGCGTCGTCGTACCGCCCCCCGGCTACCTCAAGGCCGCCCGCGCGATCACCGCCGCCACCGGCAGCCTCCTCGTCCTCGACGAGGTGCAGACCGGCATCGGCCGCACCGGGCAGTGGTTCGAGTACCAGGCGCACGACGGGGTCCTGCCGGACGTCGTCACGCTCGCCAAGGGGCTCGGCGGCGGCCTGCCGCTCGGCGCCACCGTCGCCTTCGGACGCGCCGCCGAACTGCTGAAGCCCGGCCACCACGGCACCACCTTCGGTGGCAACCCGGTCGTCTGCGCCGCCGGTCTCGCCGTGCTCGACACCATCGAGTCCGAGGGACTGCTCGAGAACGTCAAGCGGGCCGGGGCGCGGCTGCGCGACGGGATCGAGGCGCTCGGCCACCCGCTGATCGGCCACGTCCGGGGCGCGGGCCTGCTCCTGGGTATCGTGCTCACCGAGCCGCTCGCGCCGCAGGTGCAGCAGGCGGCTCAGGACGCCGGCCTCCTCGTGAACGCGCCCGCCCCCGACGTCGTACGGCTGATGCCGCCGCTGAACCTCGGCGACGACGAAGTGGACGCGCTGCTCGGGGCGCTGCCCGGCGTCCTCGACGCAGTCAGCGCGGTCGACGCGGCCGACGGGGAAGGACGAGCCGGAGAATGAGGCGACGATGAGTCAGGCGCAGGACCACGAGCAGGCCGGGCCCGCCGTACCGCAGACCCGCACCGCACGCCACCGCCGGATCGTGGACATCCTCAACCGGCAACCGGTGCGCTCCCAGAGCCAGTTGGCGAAGCTGCTCGCCGACGACGGGCTGACCGTCACGCAGGCGACGCTCTCCCGGGACCTGGACGAGCTGAACGCGGTGAAGATCCGCAACAACGACGGCGACCTCATCTACGCGGTACCGAGCGAGGGCGGCTTCCGCACCCCGCGCGCACCGCTGGGCGAGTCGGCGAAGGAGGAGCGGATGCGGCGGCTGTCCGCGGAACTCCTCATCTCCGCGGAGGCCTCGGCCAACCTCGTGGTCCTGCGCACCCCGCCGGGCGCCGCGCAGTTCCTCGCCTCGGCCATCGACCAGGCCGAACTGCACGACATCCTCGGCACCATCGCGGGCGACGACACGCTGCTGCTGATCAGCCGCGACCCGACCGGCGGCCAGGCGCTCGCCGACCACCTGCTGCGACTGGCGCAGAACCACCACTGAGCGCCGCGCCCGGCCGGGGACATGACACAGGCTCTCAGCCCAGCCGGTCGGGCAGCCCGCCCGTGCAGCGGACCTCGCTGCCCGCCGTGATCAGCAGGGCCTCCACGTCCGGGAGCGATTCGAGCCACTGGAGCGCCTGCCGCGAGCCCATCGCGAAGGCCGCGGTCGCCCAGGCGTCGGCCCAGGTCAGCCGGGGCCCCACCACGGTCACGGCGACCAGGTCGGTGACCGCCGACCGGCCGGTGCGCGGGTCCACGATGTGCGCGCCGCGCTCCGCCGTGCCCGAGGTCGCCACGGCCAGTCGGGACACGCCCGCGGCGGACACCACGGCGGCCAGCGCACCGGGCCGCTGCGGATCCGACACCCCGATCCGCCAGGGCCGGTGCGGACCGGGCGCGCCGTAGAGCTGCACGTCGCCGCCGCCGTTCACGCTGACGCCGCTCGCCCCGGCGGTGGCGAGGTGCCGGGCCGCGCGCTCGGCCGCCCAGCCCTTCACGATCCCCGTCGGATCGAGCACCCCCTCGTACGTCGTGCTGAACCAGCCGTCGCTGAGCCGCTCCGCCTCGGCGCCCAGGGCCAGCACCTCGGCGACCTCCGGATCGCACTCCGCCGCGGTCAGCTCACCGCGGGCGAGCCGGGAGATCTGGCTGTCGTCCCGGTAGGTGCTGAACACCCGGTCCACGTGATGCAGCCCGGCGACCGCCTCCTCCAGCGCGGCCCGCACCGCCTCCGGCTCGCCGCCGCGGACGTCGAACGAGAAGACCGTGCCCATGACCTCCTCCGTGTGGCGCAGGGCGGCCGGTGACCCGGCGGTGTCGGCGGGCGGCTCAGACACCGGCCTCGTCCAGCGCGGACTGGAGGGACTTCTTGTAGCCGGCGCTGGTGTACGTGGCTCCGGAGACGGCGTCGATCTGCGCGCTCTGCGCGGTGACGGCCGCTTCGTTCAGCTTGGGGACGGCGTCGGCGGAGACCTGCGTGCTGCGGCCGCCGCTGGGCGCCTTGACGGCCTCCGCCTTGCTGATCGCGCCGCCGTTCACGGTGAGGCGGACCTGTACGGGGCCGTACTGGGTCTGCACGACGTCGCCGTCGACGGTGCGGCTGCCCTCGGGGGCGGGCGCCTGCGACGACGCGGCTCCGCCACCGGAGGCCCCGGAGGAACCGGAGGCCCCGGAGGACCCTGAGGGTTCGGAAGACCCGGAGGATCCGGCGGACCCGGAGGTCTTCGCCTTGTCCAGGGCCGACTGGAGCGACTTCTTGTAGCCGGCGCTGGTGTACGTGGCCCCGGAGACGGCGTCGATGTCGGCGTCCTGGGCGGCCACCGCCTCCTGGTTGAGCTTGGGCACGGCGTCGCCGGAGATCTGGTCGCTGCGGCCCCCGCTGGGCGCCTGTACGGCCTCCGCCTTGGTGACCTTGCCGCCGCTGAGCGTGAGGCGGACCTGCACCGGACCGTACTGGGTCTGCGTCACGCTGCCGGTGACGGTGCCGGACTGCGCGGAGGTGCCGCCCTGCGGCGACTCCTGACCGGCCGCCGACTGCTGCGCGGCGGCCCCGCCCTGCGCCGAGGCGGCGGCGTCGCCGCCCGGTTTCAGCGACAGCAGCAGGACGACCCCGGACACGGTGGCGGCGGTGGCGAGCACGACACGCCGTATGGGATGGCTCTTCTTCATCGTTCTGGACTCCCGATTCCCGTTCTTCCGGTCCCGTCGCTCACATCTCGAACGACTCGTGATGGATGCGGCGGGCGGGGACCCCCGCGCCGCGCAGCGCTTCGTACACCGACTGCGCGAAGCCGGGCGGCCCGCACAGGAAGACGTCGTGCCGGTCGATGTCCGGCATCTTCATCCGCAGGGTCTCGGCCGAGATGTCGGGCCGTTCCCCGTCGGGGCTGTTCACCGCGTACATCAGCCGGGCCCCGCGCTCATCGGCGATCTTGGACAGCTCGTCCCAGAGGGCCAGGTCCTGGGTGCTGTTGGCCCGGTAGAGCAGGGTCAGGTCGCCGGAGGCGCCGGGCAGCGTCTCGAACAGCGCCCGCATCGGCGTGATGCCCACCCCGCCCGCGACCAGCAGCACCTTGCCGCGGCTGCGCCGGGACGCGGTCAGCGCGCCGTACGGCCCCTCGGCCCACACCCGGGTGCCGGGCTCCAGGTCGCGCAGCGCGGCGCTGTGGTCGCCGATCGCCTTGACCGTGATGCGCAGCATCTCGGGGCGCGGCGCCGCCGACAGCGAGTACGGGTGCGAGCTCATCCGCATGCCGGGGGCGAGGAACCGCCAGCGGAAGAACTGCCCCGCCTCCGCGCCCATGCGGTGCAGCTTCCGGCCGCGGATCAGCACCGACACGATGCCCGGCGTCTCCTCGATGACCGCCTCGACCCGCATCCGGTGCCGCAGGTTCAGCCGGATCGGCACGAGCACCCGGTACCACAGCACCAGCGCCGTCACCGACCCGTACAGCCCGTACCAGACGGTCTTCGCGACCGGCTCGACCGCGAACTCGTTCCCGGTCGAGAGCTGGTGCCAGAAGGTCAGGAACACGGCCGCGTACGTCAGCAGGTGCACGTGGTACCAGAAGTCGTACGGGATCCTGCGGCGCACCGGGCCGACCGAGAGGAGGCCGATGAGGATCAGCAGTCCGGTGCCGATCGCCGCCTTGCCCATGTCGGGCAGCTGCTCGACGGAGTCGACGGTCTGCTGGACGATGTCGCCGAAGCCGAGCCCGGCCTGGAGGGCGTACCCCCACATGATCAGGACGAGGTGGGCGAGGACCAGGCAGAGCGTGTAGCGGCCGCTCATCGCGTGCCAGCGCGCCACCCGGTCGGAGCCGACGCGGCGCTCCAGTGCCGGCACCCGGGCCATCTGGAGGACCACGAGCGCCATCAGGTAACCGGCGAGCAGCCCGGTGATGCGTCCCGCGTTGAGGACCCTGCTGGTGTCGTCCGCGATGGACGGGGTGTTGCTCCACCACAGCCAGATCACCCCGGCGGCGCCCGCCCAGACGGCGAGCAGCAGCGGGACGGCGGGGGAGCGGCGGGGGCGGATGCGGCGCATGGTCTGGCGTCGCGCGGCGCGACCACCGGCGATCGTGGACACGGTTCCTCCGTGTTGCTCCGGGTGGACGGGGCAAGGGAAGTGGCCCCCTGGCCCAGAGATACGGGCCGGGGCGGCCGTCCGTTCAGTGCCGGTGGGGAAACCCGGGGCGGAGCAGCGGCGGTTCAGTAGCGGCCCGGCGCCGTCGTCCCGCTGTCCGTGCCGATCGCGATGTGCGGGTCGCGTGCCGGGTCGGCCCACGCCAGGATCCGCCGCATCGCGGACGCGGGCACGGACACGCAGCCCGCCGTCGGGCCGTCCCCGTCGACGTGCAGGAAGATGCCGGCGCCCCGGCCGGGCACCGGGCGGTGGTAGTTGAAGCCGATGACCAGGGCGTGCGCGTACTGGGTGCCGTACGAGACGAGGTGCTCGGACTCGGTGGCGCGGCAGTCGGGCGGGCGGGGTTCGGTCCAGCGGTTGTAGGCGCGGGAGGCGTTGTCCTGGCACCACCAGGAGTCCTGGTGCACCCGGCGGTACGGCACCGTCGTGCCCGGGGGCGCCGCCTTGATCCCGAACCCGTACGGCAGGTCGTACACGCCCGTCGGGGTGGTGTTCGTGCCCTGCTCGCGCGAGGTGCCCTCGACGAGCCCGCCGGAGCCGAAGCGGGCGGGGGCCGAACCGGCCGCCGTCCAGCGGCCGCCGCGCAGGTCCCACCAGGTGACCGTGCCGGTGGTGGACGAGGTCCGCGGCGCCCGCGCGGTGATGAGCTGGCTGCCGCCGCCGGTGTCCGCGGGCCACTGCGCGAGCGCGGCCGGCGGTGCGCCCGGTGTGCTCGCGGCGCCCGGCGCGAGCACGAGCAGGGACGCGGACGCGAGAGCGGCGGCGGCGAGGCGCATGCTCAGACCGTACTGGGCGGCAGCGGCAACGGCAGCCCGGGAAGTCCGTCCAGGCTCGTCGCTACGTGCTCCTTCTTGTGGAAGTAGGCGTCCAGCGAGGCGTCGTCCTCGTGCGCGAACCGCTTGCCGTGCAGGTCGCGGTCCTCCTCGTACGCCATGAAGGGCACCGCGTAGCCGCAGGTGTCGCGGACGAGCTCGGCCGTCACCACGATGATCGCGCGCAGGCCGTGCGGCGTCGGGTCGATGTCGGGGAAGCGGGCGAGCAGCCCGCCGAAGCGGGGGTCGTCACGGAAGACCGGCTCGCCTCGGCCGTGCACCCGGACGATGGTCGGCGGGCCCTGGAAGGCGCACCACATGAGGGTGATCCGCCCGTTCTCCCGCAGGTGCGCGATGGTCTCCGCGTTGCTCCCCGCGAAGTCCAGGTACGCGACCGTGAGTTCGTCGAGCACCGCGAAGGAGCCCGCCAGTCCCTTCGGCGACAGGTTCACCGTGCCGTCCCCGGACAGGGGCGCGGTCGCCGTGAAGAAGATGGGCTGCGCCTCGATGAACGTACGCAGCCTGCCGTCTATGCGCTCATAGGTCTTCCCCATGTCCGACGATTATCGGGCACGGTCGTTCGTTCGTCTAAGGAATTACGGGTTCGGTGCGCAGATCCGGTCGCCGCCGTGCCGGTGTCGCGGTGCCGGCACCGTCCATGGCCGCCCCGGCCGGCGCGCGGGGCGGCCACGGCGCCTGTCACTCGTCGAGAGTGCAGGCGGCCAGTGCTTCCAGCCCTTCGGGCCGGTCGGCGGTGCGGCCGATGGCGGTGGCGATGCGGTTGACGGTGGCGATGCGCTTGTCTTCGAGGGGGCCGAGGATGGCGTTCTGGACGAAGTTGGGTCCGCCCTGTCCGACGGTGTCGACGAGGCGCTGGTTGGCTTCGCTGATCTGGGTGTCGAGGAGGGCGAGGTTGCGGTCGACCTCGGCCTGCGCGGAGGCGGGGATCGCGGGGAGACTGGGCTCGACGTCGGGGCAGTCGATGGTGCCCACGGCGCCGGCGCCGCCTTCGTCGCCCGTGTCACCCGCGTCCCCGGTGTCCTCGCCGCCGGTGCCCTCGGTCGCCGACGCGCTCGCCGTGGGATCGGCCGTCGCGGTGTCCTCCCCGCCGCCGTCGTCCGCCGAGCTCAGCGTGCACGGCGCCAGTGCTTCCAGCCCTTCGGGCCGGTCGGCGGTGCGGCCGATGGCGGTGGCGATGCGGTTGACGGTGGCGATCCGCTTGTCTTCGAGGGGGCCGAGGATGGCGTTCTGGACGAAGTTGGGTCCGCCCTGTCCGACGGTGTCGACGAGGCGCTGGTTGGCTTCGCTGATCTGGGTGTCGAGGAGGGCGAGGTTGCGGTCGACCTCGGCCTGCGCGGAGGCCGGGATCGCGGGCAGGCCGGGCTCGACGTCGGGGCAGTCGACCGTGCCGGGGGACGCCGCGGTACGGCCGTCCCCGCCGCTGTCGTCCGTCTCGCCGGCCAGCGCGTTTCCGGCGATCACCGCGCCGGACAGCACGAGGGCGGCCGCGCCGCCGATCAGCGCCACCCGGCGCTTGTGGTACTTCGGGAGAGCCCTGGACATGCGGATGCCTCACTCGGGTCGGGGGAGTCCTCGGTGCGCACTCATGTGCCGAACGCGGCGCCTGCGTTCGTTCGACAACAGATACGAGAAAGCGCTTCCTCTTGTTCACGCCCGTGGGCCGTGTTTCCCGGCACCCCGCTCCCCGGCCTCTCGCTTTGACGAATCATGCAGGGTTCTGCATACTCATGCATGCAGCGATGGCGCTGCCGGGATTCACCTTCTTCCGAGGAGCACGCAAGTGAGCAGCAACAGCGGTGACGTCCGGCTCTGGGGCGGCCGGTTCGCCGACGGACCCGCCGAGGCCCTGGCCAAGCTGTCCGCGTCGGTCCACTTCGACTGGCGGCTCGCGCCCTACGACATCGCCGGATCGCGTGCCCACGCGCGCGTGCTGCACCAGGCGGACCTGCTCACCCAGGACGAGCTCACGCGCATGATCGCGGGCCTCGACCGGCTCGAGGCGGACGTCGCGGACGGCTCCTTCACCGGCACCATCGCCGACGAGGACGTGCACACCGCCCTGGAGCGCGGTCTGCTGGAGCGGCTCGGCCCCGACCTCGGCGGCAAGCTGCGCGCGGGCCGCTCCCGCAACGACCAGGTCGCGACCCTCTTCCGGATGTACCTGCGCGACCACGCCCGGATCATCGGCGGCCTGCTCGCCGACCTCCAGGACGCGCTGACGGGCCTCGCCGAGGCGCACCCGGACGTCGCCATGCCCGGCCGTACGCACCTCCAGCACGCCCAGCCGGTGCTCTTCGCGCACCACGTCCTCGCGCACGTCCAGGCGCTCTCCCGGGACGCCGAGCGGCTGCGCCAGTGGGACGAGCGCACGGCCGTCTCCCCGTACGGCTCGGGCGCCCTGGCCGGTTCCTCGCTCGGCCTCGACCCGCAGGCCGTCGCCCGGGACCTCGGTTTCGAGCACGGCAGCGCGGCCAACTCCATCGACGGCACCGCCTCCCGGGACTTCGTCGCCGAGTTCGCCTTCATCACCGCGATGATCGGCGTGAACCTCTCCCGGATCGCGGAGGAGGTCATCATCTGGAACACGAAGGAGTTCTCCTTCGTCACCCTGCACGACGCCTTCTCGACCGGCTCCTCGATCATGCCGCAGAAGAAGAACCCGGACATCGCCGAGCTGGCGCGCGGCAAGTCCGGCCGGCTGATCGGCAATCTGACCGGCCTGATGGCGACCCTCAAGGCCCTCCCGCTCGCGTACAACCGCGACCTCCAGGAGGACAAGGAGCCGGTCTTCGACTCCTGCGACCAGCTCGAGATCCTGCTGCCCGCCTTCACCGGCATGATGGCCACGCTCACCGTCAACCGCGAGCGCATGGAGGAGCTGGCCCCGGCCGGTTTCTCGCTCGCCACCGACATCGCCGAGTGGCTGGTCAAGCAGGGCGTGCCGTTCCGTGTCGCGCACGAGGTCGCGGGCGAGTGCGTCAAGGTCGCCGAGGCCGACGGCAAGGAGCTGGACGGCCTCACCGACGAGCAGTTCGCGAAGATCTCCCCGCACCTGACGCCGGACGTGCGCTCCGTGCTCAACGTCCCGGGCGCCCTCGCCTCCCGTGACGGCCGCGGCGGCACCGCGCCCTCCGCGGTCGCCGCCCAGCTCGCCGAGCTCAAGACGGACGTGGCCGCCCAGCACACGTGGGCGAACGCGAAGAAGTAGGAGCCTGTGTCATATCTCCGGCCGGGATATGGCGCAGGCCCAACCGCCGGGGCGGGTGCCCGGAGTCCGGCCGGATTTCGGGCACCCGTCCCCGCACCGCGAAAAGGATCACGGGTTACGTTGGTCGGCAGCCGTAGAAGCCGACCCCACGGAGCACCGCGATGCCCTTCGCCCGACTCGCCTCGGCGACCACCCCGACCGCCCACCTCGGCCTGGGCCTCGCCGCCGTGGGCCGCCCCGGCTACATCAACCTCGGCCGCGACACCGACCTCCCGGAGGACCGCAGCGTCGAGGCCCTGCGCGAGCGTACCCACGCTCTCCTGGACGCCGCCTACGCCCAGGGCGTGCGCTACTTCGACGCCGCCCGCTCCTACGGCCGCTCCGAGGAGTTCCTGGCCGGCTGGCTGCGCGACCATCCCGAGGCCGACGACGTCGTCATCGGCAGCAAGTGGGGCTACACCTACACCGCCGGCTGGCGCACCGACGCCGAGCGGCACGAGGTCAAGGACCACGCCCTCGCCACGTACGAGCGGCAGCGCGCGGAGACCGCGGAACTGCTCGGCGGCCGGCTCGACCTCTACCAGATCCACTCGGTGACGCCGGACAGCCCGGCCCTGACCGACAAGGAGCTGCACGCCAGGCTGGCCGAGGCGGCGGCCGGGGGCCTCGCCGTGGGCTTCTCCACCAGCGGTCCCGCGCAGGCCGACGCGATCCGCGCCGCACTCGCCGTGACGGTCGACGGCGCCCCCCTCTTCCGTACCGTCCAGTCCACGTACAACGTGCTGGAGACCTCCGCAGGGCCCGCGCTGGCCGAGGCGCACGCGGCCGGGCTCACGGTGATCGTCAAGGAGGGCATGGCCAACGGCCGGCTCGCCGCCCCGCACGCGCCCGCGGCGGTCGGGGAGATCGCCGCCGCGACCGGCCTCGGCGCCGACGCGGTCGCCCTCGCGCTGATCCTGCGCCGGCCCTGGGCGGGCGTCGTGCTCTCGGGCGCGGCCACCACGGGACAGCTCGCCTCGAACCTGCACGCCGCGGCCGTCGACCTCGACGACGAGCAGGTGGCCCGCCTCGACGCCCTGGCTGAGGACCCGCGCGCCTACTGGGAGCACCGCGGACAGCTTCCCTGGCACTGAGCGCCTGTGTCATGTCCCCGGCCGGGCGCGCGACACAGGCTCGGAGCCGCGTGGATCACCACCGGTGACGGTGCTGATCCACGCGTGCCGCGCATGAGACATCTGTGTCTCACATGGGTTACACTCGTCTCATGGCTGTCGAACGTGACCACGTGCTCCGCAGTGCCGCCGCCCTGCTGACCCGGAAAGCCACCGCGACCATGGACGAGGTCGCCAGAGCCGCCGGGATCAGCCGGGCCACGCTGCACCGCCGGTTCGCCGGGCGCGACGCCCTGGTACGGGCCCTTGAGGACCTCGGCATCCGGGAGTGCGAGACGGCCCTGGACGCGGCCCGGCTCGACGAGGGCGCGGCGAGCGACGCCGTGCGCCGCCTGGTGAAGGAGATCGAGCCGGCGGCCGGGCTGCTCGCCTTCCTCGTCACCGAGAACCAGCTCTTCGAGGGCGACGCCCAGCACGAGGGCTGGGCCCGGCTCGACGCCCGGATCGCCGCGCTGTTCCGGCGCGGCCAGGAGAGCGGCGAGTTCCGTATCGACCTCACCCCCGCCTGGCTGACCGAGGCGCTCTACGGGCTGATCGGCTCGGGCGCCTGGGCGGTGCTGGACGGCCGGGTGGCCGCCAAGGACTTCCAGTTCATGATCGTCGAGCTGCTGCTCGGCGGCGCCGTACGGAGAGTGGCACCATGACCGGCACCCAGCAGCGCACGGCCCCGCGCGAGGACACGGCGGCGGAGCGGCGCCCGGGACGCTGGCTCGCCCTGTCCGTGCTCGTCCTCGCCGTGCTCCTGGTGGCCGTCGACGCGACCGTCCTCGGCCTCGCCACGCCGTACATCAGCGAGGACCTGAAGCCCTCCGGCACCCAGCTGCTGTGGATCGGGGACGTCTACTCGTTCGTCATCGCGGGCTTCCTCGTCTCCATGGGCAGCCTCGGCGACCGCATCGGCCGCAAGAAGCTGCTGCTCATCGGCGCCACCGCGTTCGGCGCGCTCTCCGTGCTCAACGCCTACGCGACGACCCCGGAGCTGATGATCGCGGCGCGGGCCCTGCTCGGCGTCGCGGGCGCGACCCTGATGCCCGCCACGCTCGCCCTGATCCGCAACCTCTTCCACGACCCGCGCGAACGCAGCCTGGCGATCGGCATATGGGGCGCCACCGCGTCCGCGGGCACGGCGGTCGGCCCGGTGGCGGGCGGCTTCCTGCTCGAACACTTCTGGTGGGGCTCGGTCTTCCTGATCAACCTGCCGGTGATGGCGGTGCTCGTCCTCGTCGGCAGCCGGCTGCTGCCCGAGTCGCGCAACCCCGGCGGCGGGCCCTGGGACCTGGTCAGCGTCGCCCTCTCCCTCGTCGGCATGATCGGCGTCGTGTACGCGGTCAAGGAGCTGGCCTCGCACGGGTTCGCCTGGCCGCCGGTGGCCGTCGGCCTGCTCGGTGCCGCCGCCCTGTACGCCTTCGTACGCCGTCAGCTCACCCTGACCGCACCGCTGCTGGACATGCGGCTGTTCCGCAACCGTGGCTTCTCGGGGGCCGTCCTCGCCGATCTGCTGACCGTGCTCGGACTGTCCGGACTGGTCTTCTTCCTCTCGCAGTACCTGCAACTCGTCCAGGGCAGACGGCCGTTCGAGGCGGGGCTCGCCGAACTGCCCGCCGCGATCGGCGCGGTCGCGGCGGGGCTGGTCGCGGGCACGGCCGCCCGGCGGTTCTCGGTGCGCGCGGTGGTCTCCGGCGGTCTGGCCGCCGTCGGCCTCGCGCTCGCCTCGCTCACCCTGCTCACCGAGTCCACCGGCTATCCGCTGCTCGGCGGCGCGCTCCTGGCCGTCGGCGTCGGCGCCGGCCTCTCGTTCACGGTCACCGCCGACGTGATCCTCTCCAGCGTGCCCAAGGAGCAGGCGGGCGCGGCGTCCGCGGTCTCCGAGACGGCGTACGAACTCGGCGCCGCGCTCGGCATCGCCGTGCTCGGCTCGATCGTGACCGGCGTGTACCGCGGCTTCACCGGCCCGGCGGGCTCCCCGGCCGCGGCCCGCGAGTCCCTGGGCGGCGCCGTCGAGTCGGCCGCCGGACTGCCCGCCGACACCGCGGACGCGCTGCTGGCGGCGGCCCGGGGCGCCTTCGTGGACGGGCTGACGCTGGCCGCAGGCGCGGGCGCGGTGGTGCTGCTCGCGACGGCGGTGGCGGCCTGGTTCATGCTGCGCGGGCAGCGGCTGGAGGACGGGGACGGGGGTGGCTCGGGGCATTCGTGACGGTGACGGAGGGGCCCCGGAGCCGCCTGCCCCAGGCTGCCGAACTGCCGTGGGCTCGCCGTTACGTGCCGCCGGGCCGCCGGCGGGCTGCGGGTCCGCCTGCCACGGCTCGCGGAGGCCGTGGGCCGTTCCCCGGACCGGTGACGGCCCCACTGGGCGGGGCCGCCGTCCCGAGGCGCCGAGGGGCTGCCGAGCCCGCCGCCCGGAGCGCCGAGGGGAGCACCTCGACGCCGACGGCGGGCCGCCCCGAAGGGTGGCCCGCCGTCGTGGAAGTCGCGGAAACCGAACAGCGCGAGCGTTACGCGGCCTTCGCCTTGGTGGCGTACATGTCCACGTACTCCTGGCCCGACAGGCGCATGACCTCGGTCATCACCGAGTCGGTCACGGCACGCAGGACATAGCGGTCGCGGTCCATGCCCTCGTACCGGGAGAACTCCATCGCCTCGCCGAAGCGGACCGTGACACGGCCGGGGCGCGGGATGCCGGAGCCGCCCGGCTGGAGCTTGTCGGTGCCGATCATGGCGAACGGGACGACGGGGGCGCCGGTCATCAGGGTGAGCCGGGCGATGCCGGTGCGCCCGCGGTAGAGGCGGCCGTCGGGGGAGCGGGTGCCCTCGGGGTAGATGCCGAAGATCCGCCCCTCCTCCAGGATCCGGCGGCCGGTCATCAGCGCCGCGACACCGCCGTTGGCGCCGTCCCGGTCCACCGGGATCATGCCGGTGCCGGTGAAGAACCAGGCCATGAGGCGGCCCTTGAAGCCCTTGCCGGTCACGTACTCGTCCTTGCCGATGAAGAAGACCTGACGGTCGCAGACCAGCGGGAGGATCAACGAGTCGATGAACGTGAGGTGGTTGCCGGCGAGGATGACCGGGCCCTCGCCCGGGATGTTCTCCACGCCCTCCGCCTTCAGTCGGAACATCAGGCGCACGATCGGTCCGAGCACTGCCTTGATGAGCGCGAAGCGGGACAACGGGCCCTCCGGTGTCAAGGTTTTCGGTATGAGTCTGTGCAGGTGAGGACGATACTCGTGGCTCCCGGGTGATTGCACATCGGGTTCACCGACCCGATACGAGGTGTTGACGCACGTTTACCTGCGGCGGCGCCCGGTTGCCCGGCCGCCCGCCGGGGCGCAGGATGTGACGGACGTCGCGCCGGGTGCCGGCCGGCGGGTGGATCAGGGGGAGCGATGGGGTACTTCGTGGTGGCCGTAGCCGTACCGTTCGTGATCGTCGCCGCAGCCGTGACCGCGCTCGTCCGCAGGGACCGCCGCCGGTTCGCCGGCGGGCACGACTCCGCGGGCATCGAGGCGCGCGCGACCCGCGGACTGCGCGACGCACGCGGCAGGGCCCACGCCGCCGACCACTTCGCCGGGTCCGCCGGACTCGGCGCCCTCCGCGACCGCGACGGCCACGGCGACCACTGAGCCGGGTACCCAGGATCCCGGCCCCAAACTTGACGGAACGTCACCACTCGTTCCCCGTACGACATCCAGCGTCACCTCCGTGTTCCCTCCGGGGTCTCCCTGTGGTCATCCACGGGCACCTACGATCGTCCCGCTTTGACAGGTGCAAGGCGGAAGGCGAGAGGAGCGCTCATGGGGACGCAGGGGTCGAACGAGCAGGAACGGGGCACGGCGCGGCGGGCACTGCTCGGCGCGGCGGTGCTCGGCGCCGGGGGAGCCGTCCTCGGCCTGCCCGGTGCGGCGAGCGCCGCCGCGCGGCACGGCAGCGGCGGCTACCGCGCTCTGCCCACGCCGACCGTCATAGCGCACCGCGGAGCCAGCGGCTACCGCCCCGAGCACACCCTCGGCTCGTACCAGCTCGCCCTGGACATGGGCGCGCACGTCATCGAGGCCGGGGACCTGGTGCCCACCAAGGACGGCCACCTGGTGTGCCGGCACGAGCCGGAGATCGGCGGCACCACGGACGTCGCCGACCACCCCGAGTTCGCCGGCCGCAAGACCACCAAGAGCCTCGACGGGGTCGCCACCACCGGCTGGTTCACCGAGGACTTCACGCTCGCCGAGCTGAAGACCCTGCGCGCCGCCGAGCGCATCCCCGGCACCCGCCCGCACAACACCCTCTACAACGGGCGCTGGGAGATCCCCACCTTCGAGGAGGTGCTGCGCTGGCAGGACGAGCAGACCCGCAAGCGCGGCAAGCAGGTCTGGATCTACCCCGAGGTCAAGCACCCCACCTACTTCCGGGGGCTCGGCCTCGGCGTCGAGGAGCGGCTGGCCAGGATCCTGCGCAAGCACGGCAAGGACGGCAGGAACGCGCCGGTCATCATCCAGTCCTTCGAGCCGACCAGCATCCAGCGGCTGGACAAGCTGGTGGACAACCCGCTCGCCGTGCTCCTGTCGACTGCGAGCAGCCGCCCCTACGACTTCGTCGACACGGGCGACCCGCGTACGGTCGCCGACCTGATCACGCCCAAGGGGCTCAAGGAGATCGCGACGTACGCGCAGGGCATCGGGCCCACGCTCGACCTGATCATCCCCAGGGACGCGAGCGGCGCCCTCGGCACGCCGACCACCCTGGTCGCCGACGCGCACAAGGCGGGCCTGATCCTGCACCCGTACACGATGCGCAACGAGAACACCTTCCTGCCCGCGAACTTCCGCAAGGGCAGCGACCCGACCGCCTACGGCGACGCCTTCGGCGCCTTCCAGGCGTACTTCGAGACGGGCATCGACGGCATCTTCTCCGACAACGCCGACACCGCGCTGCTGGCCCGCGCGGACTTCGTCAACGGATGACCCGCGCACCCCGGATGGGATGAACCGACGGCCGCCCCGGCAACTTATGCCGGGGCGGCCACGTCGTGCTGCATATGACACACGAAATGGTTGTCGCTCTGCGTCCCCTGCTGATCGCGGAGGCGTCGGCCGAGGCATATGCGTCCGGCGTGGAGGCGGGCGATCTGGAACAGGCCGTCTGGGTGCGTCTGCTCGAGCGCCTCGACACGGACGGCCCACCGGTGAACCCCGAGGGCTGGCTGCGCCGCGCCATCCGCTCCGAGGCCCGCCGCACCAGCCGCGCGGTGCGCCGGGAGCGGCCGTACGGGGCCGAGCCGGCCGACGACCGCGAGACCCGCCCCGAGCAGCAGGTACTCACCGCGGCACGGCACCGCGCGCTGCACGAGGCGGTGCGCAGGCTCCCCGGCCGCTGCCCGAAGCTGCTGGCGGCACTGCTGTCCCCCAAGGACCTGACGTACCGGGAGATCGCAGGCGAGTTGGGTATCTCACAGGGGAGTCTGGGTCCGGAACGTTCCAGATGCCTGGGATGTCTGCGTCGTTCGCTGGCCCCGGAGGTTGCGGGCGTCGAACGGCGGGGATAGGAGTGGGGGAAACCGGTGGAACAGGTGAGCGGGAGGCATGCACACATGGGCATGAGCGTGACCATCTCGGAGGCGACCGAGCAGGACGCCGAGCAGATCCTCAAGCTGCAGTACCTCTGCTACCAGAGCGAGGCCGAGCTGTACGGCGACTACAGCATCGAACCGCTCACCCAGCCGCTCGACTCGCTCAAGGCCGAGCTGGCCGCGGGCAAGTTCCTGGTGGCCCGGCTGGGCGACGAGGTGGTGGCCTCCGTGCGCGGCGTCGTGGACGCCGACGGCACGGCCCGTATCAACAAGCTCATCGTGCACCCCCGCATGCAGCGCCACGGCCTCGGCGGCCGGCTCCTCGCCGCCATCGAGACGCAGCTCGGCGCGGACGGCGGGGCCAAGTCGTACACGCTCTTCACGGGCCACCGCAGCGAGCACAACCTGCGGCTGTACCGCAAGCACGGCTACGCGCAGATCTCCACGGAGCGGATCGACGACCGGCTCACCCTGGTGACGCTGGCGAAGGAGGCGGAGGCGAGCGCGTTCGTCGCCAGCGCGTAGGCGCTCCGCCGGGTTTGCGGGGTTCGGTGGACGTGGGTGAGCTCGGCTGCGGCGGGCGGGGGGACGGGACTCTGTGTGTGGGTCGGCTGCGGGCCGGTGGGGGCTGGGCGCGCGGCTCCCCGCGCCCCTTACGGCGCGCCCCCTTCGGGGGCGCGTTCCCCCTCACGCTGTCGGGCGGGACTTGCGCAGCCAGTACATCGCCGTCAGCGGCAGCAGTACCGGGATGAAGAGGTAGCCCATCCCGTAGTCCGACCACACCGTGGCGTCGGGGAAGGCGGACTTGTCGGCCAGGGTCCACGTCCCGACGACGAGCACCCCGGCCAGCTCGGCGGCGCAGCAGGCGAGCGCCGCCTTGCGGGCCGTCTCGCCGCCGCGCACGAGCGAGTACGTGATGAAGCCGTAGACGACCCCCGCGACCGCCGACAGGGAGTAGGCGAGCGGGGCCTTGTCGAACTCGGTGGAGATCTGCACGGCGGACCGCGAGACGGCGCCGACGACCATCACGCCGTACAGCCAGACCAGCAGCATGCCGGGCCCGCTGATGAGCCGGGTCCGCGTCCGCTTCTCGTCCTTGCCGTCCGGCACGGTCGGAGCAGAGCTCTGCCCCGACGCGGTCGGGGCAGAGCTCTGCTCCGACTTGGTCGGCGTGCTGCCGTTCTTCTCCGTGGCCGCCATCTCAGCCTCCCCAGATGTCGTAGAGCCGTACTTCGAGCACGGCGAGGACCACGCCGCCGGCCGCCGCGGTCACCGAGCCCCAGCGGGTGCGCTCGGCCAGCGACATGAAGCCGGCGGCCGGCAGGCACGCGAAGGCGCCCAGGAGATAGGCGACGAAGATCGTCGTGCCCTGGTCCGGCTTCTCGCCGCGCGCGAGCTGGACGATACCGACGACGAGCTGGACGAGCGCGAGCAGCGACACCACGGCCATGCCGATGAGGTGCCAGTCCTTGGTGGGCTCATCGCGGTAGGCGGCCCAGCCGCACCAGGCGGCGAGCACGAGCGCGGCGACGGCCGTGGCGACCGTCAGGGCATCAAGCATGCCGCGACCCTATTACGCCCCAAAAGACCCGCCGCGCGCGACCCCGGGCGGGCCTGGGCCACGCCCGGACCGGACCCGGACCGCACCCGGGCCGTCCGCGCATGCCGTCCTCCGACCCGCAGCGCATGCCCCCCGGCCCTCGCGTGCCCCGTCCGGCCGTCCGCGTGGACGGCGGCACCCGCGCTCGGCGGCACCCACGCGGCAGCCGCTCCCGCGAGGCCGCCCGCGCCCGCGCCCCCGCCGTCGTGGCATTGGACACAGCACCCGGACACCCGGCGGACAGGCCGTCGCGGGGGCGAGGGGGCGCTGGGCCGCGTCCTCGCTGGGGTGCGGGGGGTGGGTGGGGCGGCCTGGCCGGGGCGTAGGGCGTTTCGGCGGTGTCCGGTATGCGGACAGTGGAGGTGGTCGCGGACCCCGTGTCTGCTTTACTTGCAGGCATGACCACGACGAGCAGCCGCATCCTTGCGACCGAGGCGACCATGACGCCCGGTGCTCGTTGTATGTGTCGAATGTGCGCCTTCTGAGGGCCCCCGCACCACCCCCAGAGCCTCGCGCCCCGAAGCGAGGCAGCCGCGCCCTGGCCGTACCGCGTACGTGACCGGGCCGCCCCGCGCACACGTTTCTCCCTCCGGTTCCCTCGCCACAGCGAGAACCGTGCCGCGATCCCGACCGCATGCACCCGTGCCCGGCGCACACCCACGCCCCGCACTCGACAGTGACGGAAACCCCAGTGATCACGACAACGGGCCTCACGAAGGTCTACCGCTCGCGCGGCCGCGAGGTCACCGCCCTCGACGGCGTCGACCTGCACGTCCGCGAAGGCGAGGTGTACGGCGTCATCGGCCAGTCCGGCGCCGGCAAGTCCTCCCTCGTCCGCTGCGTCAACCTCCTGGAGCGTCCGACCGCCGGCACCGTGACCGTGGCCGGGCAGGACCTCACCGCCCTGGCCGGCCGCGGCCCCCGGGCCGGCCGGGAGCTGCGCAAGGCGCGCAGCCGCATCGGGATGGTCTTCCAGCACTTCAACCTGCTGTCCTCGCGCACCGTCCAGGACAACGTCGAGCTGCCGCTGGAGATCCTCGGCGTCTCCGGCGGACAGCGCTCCCGCAAGGCGCGCGAGCTGCTCGACCTGGTCGGCCTCTCCGACAAGGCCAAGTCCTACCCGGCCCAGCTCTCCGGCGGCCAGAAGCAGCGCGTCGGCATCGCCCGTGCCCTGGCCGGCGACCCGAAGGTGCTGCTCTCCGACGAGGCGACCAGCGCCCTGGACCCGGAGACCACCCGCTCCATCCTCCAGCTCCTGCGCGACCTCAACCGCCAGCTCGGCCTGACCGTCCTGCTCATCACGCACGAGATGGACGTCGTCAAGAGCGTCTGCGACTCGGCCGCGCTCATGGAGAACGGCCGGATCGTCGAATCCGGCACGGTCGGCGAACTGCTCGCGACGCCCGGCTCCGAGCTCGCCTCGGCGCTGTTCCCGGTCTCCGGCGACGCCTCCGGCGAGGACCGCACCGTCGTCGACGTCACCTTCCACGGCGAGGCCGCGACGCGACCCGTCATCTCGCAGCTCTCGCGCACGTACAACATCGACATCTCGATCCTCGGCGCCGCCATGGACACCGTCGCGGGCAAGCAGGTCGGCCGGATGCGCATCGAGCTGCCGGGCCGCTACGAGGACAACGTCGTGCCGATCGGCTTCCTGCGCGAGCGCGGCCTGCAGATCGACGTACTGGGCCACGCGCCCGCCCTGGTGAAGGAAGGTACGAAGTGACCTGGTCGGAGATGCAGCCGCTGCTGTCCCAGGCGTGTTGGGACACGCTCTACATGGTGGGCTGGTCCACGCTCATCGCCATCGTCGGCGGACTGCCGCTCGGTGTCCTGCTGGTCCTCACCGACCGCGGCGGACTGCTCCAGAACGTCCTGGCGAACAGAGTCATCGGGCAGGTCGTGAACATCGCCCGCTCGATGCCGTTCATCATCCTGATGGTCGCGCTGATGAGCTTCACCCGCACCATCACCGGCACGACCATCGGCCGCGAGGCCGCCATCGTGCCGCTCGCGGTCGGGGCGATCCCGTTCTACGCCCGCCTGGTCGAGATGTCCGTGCGCGAGGTCGACCACGGTCTCGTCGAGGCCGTGCAGTCGATGGGCGGCAGCACCTGGAAGACCGTACGCAGCGTGCTGGTGCCCGAGGCCCTGCCGTCGCTGATATCCGGCGCCACGACGACGATCGTCGCGCTGATCGGCTACTCGGCCATGGCGGGCACCGTCGGCGCCGGCGGCCTCGGCGACATCGCCATCCGCTACGGCTACCAGCGCTTCGAGACCGGCCTGATGTGGATCACCGTGGCCATCCTGGCCGTCGTCATCTCGGTGCTCCAGTTCGGCGGCGACCTCGCCGCCCGCTCGCTGCACCGCAGGGCGGCGAGGACCGGTCCGCTGCTGCTCTTCCGCCCGCTCAGGGGCGGCGCGCCCGGCACGGCCGGGACTCACTCGGCCGGGACCGGCACGGCCGGGACCGACACGGTCAAGCCCGGCACCGTGGCGGCCGATGCCGTCAGGAAGGGCTGACGCCCGCAAGGACGCCCGTCCCCCCGATCTCCCCGTCCCACCCGACGACGGGGCCGCTTCACCAAGGAAAGGCACTTTTCGTGCGTAACGCCGCCAAGATCACCACCGCCGTCCTCGCCGCCGGAGCCCTCACCCTCGGGCTCAGCGCCTGCGGCTCCGACAAGGACTCCGGCTCCGACACCAGCGGCCCGCTGGTCGTCGCCGCGAGCCCCGTCCCGCACGCCGAGATCCTCAACTACGTCAAGGACAACCTGGCGAAGGACGCCGGGCTCGACCTCGAGGTCAAGGAGTTCACCGACTACGTCACGCCGAACACGGCGACCGAGGACGGGTCCGTGGACGCCAACTACTTCCAGAACCAGCCCTACCTCGACGACTTCAACAAGAAGAAGGGCACCCACATCGTGCCCGTCGTCACGGTGCACCTGGAGCCGCTCGGCCTGTACTCGCACACGATCAAGAAGGTCGACGACCTCAAGAGCGGGGCGACGGTGGCCGTCCCGAACGACACGGTCAACGAGGCGCGGGCGCTCAAGCTCCTCGACGCCAACGGGATCATCACGCTCAAGGACGGCGCGGGCAACGACGCGACGCCCAAGGACATCGCGAAGAACCCGAAGAACCTCGAGTTCAAGGAGCTGGAGGCGGCCCAGACCCCGCGCTCCCTGGACGACGTCGACGCCGCGGTGATCAACGGCAACTACGCCATCGAGTCCGACCTCAAGCCGTCCAAGGACGCCCTGGTCCTCGAGTCCGCCAAGGACAACCCCTACGGCAACTTCCTCGCCGTGAAGGAGGGCAACGAGGACGACCCGCGCGTGAAGAAGCTGGCCAAGCTCCTCACCTCGGACAAGGTGAAGAAGTTCATCGAGGACAAGTACGCCGGCTCCGTCATCGCGTCCTTCTGACCCACGCCTCCGCGAACGGCGGGGACCGGCCACGCCGGCCGGCCCGCCGGTCACCGCACGGGGTCCACTCCTCACCGGGAGTGGACCCCGTGGTGCGGCGGCATGCTTTCATGCTGCATGCTGGGCAGTTCAGCAGGCCCGACGATTTCCGAAGGCCCGAAGGTTTCCGAAGGTTACGGAGCGGCGCATGACGAGCACCTTCCCCGGCATCTCCATCAGCACGGAGCGATTGGTGCTGCGCCCGCTCGAAGAGGACGACGTCCCCGCCCTGGCCGAGATGATGAACGACGAACTGGTCGCGGCCTGGACATCGGTGCCGCAGCCGTTCGGCGAGACCGGCGCCCGCCGCTGGATCACCGAGTACGCGCCCGCCCAACGCGCCGCGGGCCGCGGCCTCGACCTGGCCGTCACCGAGTTCCTCACCCAGCGCCTGGTCGGCGTCGTGCAGCTCGGCAAGACCAACTGGCACGTGCGCTCCACCGAGCTGTCGTACATCATCGCGCCCTGGGCCCGAGGCGAGGGCTACGCCTCAGAAGCGGCCCTCGCGACCGCCCAATGGCTGTTCCGCGACCAGAAGTTCGAACGCATCGAGCTGCGCACCGCGGCCGCCAACACCGCCTCCCAGCAGGTCGCCCAGAAGATCGGCTGTATCAGCGAGGGCGTCCTGCGCAACGCCTGCATAGCGCGCACCCGCACCGAGGACGGCACCTGGGCCGAGATCCGCACCGACTTCATCGTGTGGAGCCTGCTGCCCGAGGACCTTGAGGGAGTCGCGGAGGATCTCGCCGACTCGGGTTTCACCTCGTACTCGGACTGGAACTGAACCCTCGTACCGAACCGGCACCGAGCCCTCGTACCCGGCCCGGCACCGAACCCCGTACAAGGACCGGAACCGAACCCCGTACCAGGACCGGAACCGGCCCCACGTACCCGGACCCCTCCCGTACCAGGAGCGGAACCGGAGCCGCGGGACCGCTCCCACGGCGCGGTACCCGGCGCGGCGCCGCCCGGCCCCACCAGGTACCCTCACCAAGCCCGCCCCCGGGCGTACCCCTGCCGAGCTGCGAGAACCCTGGAGACTGACGACGATGGCCGACCGGGTCACGGTGATCGGCTGGGACGGCTCGCCGCTGACCGCCGCGGCGCGCTCCGCCCTCGGCGCCGCCACGCTGGTGGCCGGCGCCGGACACCACCTGGCACTGCCCGAGGTACCGGCCGGCGCCGAACGCATCCGCCTCGGCAGCGTCGCCCTCGCCGCCCGCCGCATCGCGGGACACCGCGGCACCGCCGTCGTCCTCGCCGACGGCGACCCCGGCTTCTTCGGAGTGGTCCGCACCCTGCGCGCCCCCGAGTTCGGCCTCGAGGTCGAGGTCGTCCCGGCCGTCTCCTCGGTCGCCGCCGCCTTCGCCCGCGCCGGTATGCCCTGGGACGACGCACACGTGGTCGTCGCACACCCCCGCTCGCTGCGACGCGCGGTGAATGTGTGCCGAGCCCACACCAAGGTCGCCGTACTCACCTCACCGGGCGCGGGCCCCGCGGAACTCGGGCTGCTCCTCGAAGGAGTGCACCGCACCTTCGTCATCTGCGAGGAACTCGGCACCAAACGCGAACAGGTCACCGTCGTCACCTCCGACAAGGCCGCCGACCACACCTGGCGCGACCCCAACGTCGTCATCGTCATCGGCGGCTTCATGGCCGCGGCCGAGGGCGGCGGCTGGATCGCCGGACGCGAGCCCGCCGGCCCCCGGGGCTGGGCGCTGCCCGCCGAGGCGTACGGCGGCACGGTCGGCGAGGGCGAGACGGAGCTGCTGCGCGCGGCCCAACTCGCCCGCCTCGGACCCCGCGTGGGCGACCTCGTCTGGGACATCGGCTGCGGCAGCGGCGCCTTCGCCACGGACGCCGCGCGCGGCGGCGCCGCCGTCATCGCGGTCGACCGCGACCAGGGGTACTGCGCCCGCACCGAGGACGCCGCCCGCCGCTTCGGCGTCCAGCTGCACGTCGTGCACGGCATCGCCCCGCACGTCCTGGAGAACCTCCCCGAACCCGACGTCGTACGCGTCGGCGGCGGGGGAGCGGCAGTGGTCTCCGCCGTCGCCGACCGCCGCCCGCAGCGCATCGTCACGCACGCCGCCACCCGCGACGCGGCCGAACTCGTCGGCCGGAATCTGACCGAACACGGTTACCTCGTCGAGTGCGCCCTCCTGCAGTCCGTCGAACTCGACACCAGGGCCTGGACGGAGACGGAGCGGAGCGTCGCGTTCCTGCTCACCGGGGTCCTCCCGGACCGCGCCCCGTGATCTGTTTGTCCTACCGCGCGGGGTAGGCTGGCCGATCGTTGTACCGCACCCGGCTGCCCGGCGCTTCGTCGGCCAATGTCCGGAAAACGCCACCCGTTTGAGGTGGGTGTGGTACGGCGGGACCGGAGGACGCGCAACGTGGCGCAGTCCACAGTGGGCCGTCGCGGATCAAGCTGTCGCGACGGCGGGACGACCGCGACAATGCCAGTTAATGGCTTTGTCTGCTTTGCGGGCGGGTCGTTCGTGCCGCTCGGCACGCACGCTCGTTCTTCATGGCGGGGCGGTCGGTGCGCCGTTCCGGCGAGCTGGTCGTAGGAGCACTAACCGATGGGCGAGGGGTACGCATGACCGACACCGGCCAGGTCCCGGGCGAGGGGCTGCCGGAGAACGCAGGCATGGTGGAGCAGCCGGGCGCCCCCGCTGCGTACGCCTACCTCGAACCCTCCGAGACCCCCGCCGAGGACGACGATCTGCTGCTCATGCCGGGTGCCCAGGGTGCCTGGGGCAACGAGGTGGCGCCGCCGCCCCCGGTGCCCGCGGCCCATGAGCCGGGACCGCACGAGACGGGCGGCCGGGACACCGGCTCGGTCGACGTCGGCGCCGTCCGCACGCCGCCGCCCGCACCCGCGCCCGCCCCGCAGCCGGTGGCGCCGCGCCGCCCGCTGCACCTCGGCCCGCCGACCCCGGACGGCTCGTCGAGCCCGGTGCGCTCGCTCGCGGACCGCGGCCCGGCCGGTGCCCCGGCACCCGTACGGCAGCCGACTCCTCCGGCGCCCGCGCCCGAGTACCTCGACGGCCCCCAGCTCGCCGACCTGCCGCAGCAGGGCGCGCCCTGGGGCGCCGCCCCGCAGCCCGGCGCCGCGCCGTCGGCCGCCGCTCCCCTCCCCGCCGACCAGGCCGGTACGCCCGTCGAGTTCGGACCCGGCGCCGAGGCGTCCGCGCTCCAGGAGCCCGCGCCCGCGCCCGCGCAGCCGTCGCAGGACGCGGTCGCTCCCGTGACCCCCGAAGCCGCGCCCGCGCCCGCTGCCGTACCGCCCGTGCAGGCCGTCGCCGACGCGATTCCGCAGCCGTACGAGGGCGCCCCGGACCCCAACGCCTGGGACGGCTCGCTCGACGGATCCTTGGACGGTTCGCTGGACGGCTCGGTGCAGGGGCCGCTGGAGGGTTCTCCGGCCGCGCCTGCCGCGCCTGCCGCGCCGGTCGTGGAACCGCACGCCGGTGTCCCCGGCCAGGACGTCGCGCAGCCCGCGCCCGAGCCTGTGCCCGCGCAGGACCAGCAGCCGGAGCAGCAGCCGGAGCAGCAGTCGGAGCAGGCGGTCGAACCCGTGCTCGCGCCGGAAGGACAGGTCCTCCCGGAGTTCCAGTCCGTTCCGGACCCCCAGGGCCCGCGGCTCGCCGAGGACCCGGCGGTCCCGGCCGCCGAGACCCCGCCCCCGGTGGACGAGGCGCAGGTCCCGGCCGCCGACGAGCCGGAGGAGCCGCTGGTCCAGCAGCAGGCGGAGCCTGAGCACGCGGAACCGCAGTACGCCGAGCCGCAGTACGCGGAGCAGCAGTTTCCTGAGGCTGCGGTACCCGAGGCCGTAGCCTCCGACGAACTCGGCGAGGGCGCCCAGGAGTTCCATGAGCTCCACGAGTTCCAGGGTGTCCCGGTCGCCGTCGGCGTTCCGGCCGGCGGAGCGCACGCCGTCATGGGACAGGCGCAGGGCGCACCGCAGCCCGCCGACCCGGCCCTCGGCCAGTTCGTGCCCGTCGAGGGCTCGGTGCCGACCGCGCCGCATCTGGCCCCGACCCCCGCACCCGTACCGGACCTCCCGGAGGCACCGGAGCAGCAGCAGGCACAGGACCAGCAGGCGCAGGCAGAACCGGACGAGCAGCCCGAGGCACAGGCACACGCTCCGGCCGCCGTCGAGCCGGAGGTCCAGGCCCCCGCCGCCGTGCCCGGCGAGGCGGCCCCGGAACCGGTCGTGGCGCCCCCGGCACCCGAGGCCGAGGCCGACGCCGACCCGGAGCCCGAGGCGGAGCCTGAGATCCAAGCCGCAGCCGCAGCCGCGCCTGCGCCCGCGCCCGCGGTCGAAACCGCCCCCGATGCCGAGCAGTCCGTCGCCCCGGCGGCCGAGGCCCCGATCGCGGAGGTCCCCGAGACCCCTGAGGTTCCCGAGACCCCCGAAATCTTCGAGGCCCCCGCGACCCCCGAGCCCGTCGTACCGGCGGCCGGGGAGCAGGCCACCGTGCCCGCCCCCCGCGCGGGTGAGCCCGCCGTCGCTCCGGAGCCCGTCGCCCCGGAACCCGTAGTCGCACAGCAGGCGGAGGACCTGGCCCCCATCGAGGGCTCGGCCGCCGACGAGGAAGAGAGCACGGCCCCCGTGGAAGACGTCCGAGAGTCCACCGGTCCGGCCGCTCCCGGTTACGAGGACGCCGAGCGCGAGGCCGTCCTGCGGGTGATGCGCGAGCGCCGCGACATCCGCAACGGCTTCCGCTCCGACCCCATCCCGCACGACGTGCTGCTGCGCGTCCTGGAGGCCGCCCACACCGCGCCCAGCGTCGGCCACTCCCAGCCCTGGGACTTCGTGGTCATCCGCTCCGCCGACACCCGGCGGGCGATGCACGAACTGGCGGCGCGCCAGCGCGAGGCGTACGCCAAATCGCTGCCCAAGGGCCGGGCCAAGCAGTTCAAGGAACTGAAGATCGAGGCCATCCTCGACACCCCGGTCAACATCGTGGTCACCGCAGATCCGACCCGTGGCGGCCGGCACACCCTGGGCCGGCACACCCAGCCGCAGATGGCCCCGTACTCCTCCGCGCTCGCGGTCGAGAACCTGTGGCTCGCGGCGCGCGCCGAGGGCCTGGGCGTCGGCTGGGTCAGCTTCTTCGACGAGCGCGAGATGGTCCGCGCCCTCGGCCTGCCCGAGCACCTGGAGGTCGTGGCGTACCTGTGCGTGGGCTACGTCGACGAGTTCCCGGACGAGCCCGAGCTGATGCAGGCCGGCTGGTCCAAGCGCCGCCCGCTGTCGTGGGTCGTGCACGAGGAGACGTACGGCCGCCGGGCGCTGCCCGGTGAGGAGCCGCACGATCTGCTCGCCGAGACCGTCTCCAACATCCGGCCGCTGGACGCCAAGGCGCTCGGCGAGGCGTGGGAGCGGCAGAAGCGGATGACGAAGCCGGCGGGCGCGCTCGGCATGCTGGAGATCATTTCCGCGCAGCTCTCCGGTCTGTCCCGGCAGTGCCCGCCGCCGATCCCGGAGCCCGCGGCCGTCGCCATCTTCGCGGGCGACCACGGAGTGCACGCCCAGGGCGTCACCCCCTGGCCGCAGGAGGTCACGGCCCAGATGGTGGCCAACTTCCTGGGCGGCGGCGCGGTGTGCAACGCCTTCGCCAACCAGGTGGGCGCCGAGGTCTGCGTCGTCGACGTGGGCGTGGCCTCCGACCTGCCCGCGACGCCCGGTCTGCTGCCGCGCAAGATCCGCGCCGGCACGTCCGACATGACCACCGGTCCCGCGATGACCCGCGAGGAGGCCAAGGCGGCCATCGAGGTGGGCATCGAGACGGCCCGTGACCTGGTGGCGGCGGGGAACAAGGCGCTGCTCACCGGCGAGATGGGCATCGCCAACACCACCGCGTCGGCGGCCCTGATCTCGGTCTTCACCGGCACCGACCCCGGCGAGGTGACCGGCCGCGGCACGGGCATCAACGACGAGACGCTGGCCCGCAAGACCGAGGTCGTGCGCCGCGCGCTCGAGGTGCACCAGCCGGACCCGGCCGACCCCATCGGGGTGCTCGCCGCGATCGGCGGTTTCGAACACGCTGCGATGGTCGGCCTGTTGCTGGGCGGCGCGTCCCTGCGTACGCCGGTCGTCCTCGACGGCGTCAGCGCCGGTGCCGCCGCCCTGGTGGCCCGCGCGATCGCCCCCGAGGTGCTGGCCGCGTGCATCGCGGGCCACCGCAGCGCCGAGCCCGGCCACGTGGCCGCCCTGAACAAGCTGGGCCTGCGCCCGCTGGTCGACCTGGACCTCCGGCTCGGCGAGGGCACGGGCGCCCTGCTGGCCCTGCCGGTGGTGCAGAGCGCGGCCCGGGCCATGCACGAGGTGGCGACCTTCGACTCCGCGGGAGTAACTGAGAAGTAGCGGTTCCGCGGTACCACCCGGCCGTCCGCACCCCGGGACCGGCCGGGTGACACCGGACCGTCCGCACCCCGGGACCGGCAGGGTGACACCGCGAACCGGACCGTCCGCACCCCGGGACCGGCAGGGTGACACCGCGAACCGGACCGTCCGCACCCCGGGACCGGCCGGGTGACACCGCGAACCGGACCGTCCGCACCCCGGGACCGGCCGGGTGACACCGCGCTCCGGCCCGGCAGCACCGCGCACCGGGCCGGAGGCAGGCGCGGGCCCAGTGCGGGTTCGGTGCGAGTCCGGTGCGAGCCTGGGGTGACACATCCCGACCCGCCCGGCCACCGCACCCGCCCGCACTCTAAAATCCGCACAGATGCGCACGTCAAGGGCCGCTCCAGCGCCGCAGGGGCCCGTTCCGCTGCCGCAGGGGCCCCGTCCCCACCGCCCCGCACGAGGAGCCGTACCGCCATGGCCGAACACCCCGCCTACCCCGTAGGCCTCCGCCTCGCCGGCCGCCGCGTGGTCGTCCTCGGCGGCGGCCAGGTCGCCCAGCGCCGGCTGCCCGCGCTGATCGCGGCGGGCGCTGACGTCCGTCTGGTGTCGCCGTCCGCCACCCCCTCCGTGGAGGCCATGGCGGACGCCGGCGAGATCAGCTGGACCCGGCGCCCGTACGAGGACGGCGACCTCGCCGACGCCTGGTACGCCCTGATCGCCACCGGCGACGTCGAGGCGAACGCGCGAGCCTCCGCCGAGGCCGAGGCGCACCGCGTCTGGTGCGTCCGCGCCGACGACGCCGACGCGGCCACCGCCTGGACGCCCGCCACCGGACACAGCGAGGGCGTCACCGTCGCCGTGCTCACCACCAGGGCGCAGGGCCGCGACCCCCGGCACACCGCCGCCATCCGCGACGCGGTGGTCGAGGGCCTGCGGGACGGCACCCTGGTGGCGCCGCACCACCGCACCCGCACCCCGGGCGTCGCCCTGGTCGGCGGCGGCCCCGGCGACCCCGACCTGATCACGGTGCGCGGCCGGCGGCTGCTCGCCGAGGCCGACGTGGTCATCGCCGACCGCCTCGGCCCGCGCGACCTGCTCGCCGAGCTGCCGCCGCACGTCGAGGTGATCGACGCGGCGAAGATCCCGTACGGCCGTTACATGGCCCAGGAGGCCATCAACAACGCGCTGATCGAGCACGCGAAGCAGGGCAAGTCGGTGGTCAGGCTCAAGGGCGGCGATCCCTTCGTCTTCGGCCGCGGCATGGAGGAGGCGCAGGCGCTCGCCGAGGCGGGCATCGCCTGCACGGTCGTGCCCGGCATCTCCAGCTCGATCTCGGTGCCCGGCGCCGCGGGCATCCCGGTCACGCACCGCGGGGTCGCCCACGAGTTCACCGTGGTCAGCGGCCATGTCGCCCCCGACGACGCGCGCTCGCTCGTCGACTGGCCGGCGCTCGCGAAGCTGCGCGGCACCCTGGTCGTGCTGATGGGCGTGGACAAGATCGGCGCCATCGCCCGTACGCTCATGGACCACGGCCGACCGGGCGGCACCCCGGTCGCCCTGGTCCAGGAGGGCACCACCGCCGCCCAGCGCCGCGTCGACGCGACCCTCGCGACGGTCGCCGACACCGTACGCGCCGAGGACGTCAGGCCCCCGGCCGTCATCGTCATCGGCGACGTGGTGGAGGTGGGCCCGCGGGGGTCCGCGCAGGCGGCCCCGGAGTCTTCCGAGTAACCGCGGGTAACCCGACCCGTTCCCAGCCGTTGGCACCACACCCAGGACAAGGCAGTATCACCCTGTGGCCGATCTCATCACCGTTGACGACCCCGACGACCCGCGCCTGCGCGACTACACGGGCCTGACCGACGTCGAGCTGCGCCGCAAGCGCGAACCCGCCGAGGGCCTGTTCATCGCCGAGGGCGAGAAGGTCATCCGGCGGGCCAAGGAGGCCGGCTACGAGATGCGCTCGATGCTGCTCTCCGCCAAGTGGGTCGACGTCATGCGCGACGTCATCGACGAACTCCCGGCCCCGGTGTACGCGGTAAGCCCGGAACTCGCCGAGCAGGTCACCGGCTACCACGTGCACCGCGGGGCGCTCGCCTCCATGCAGCGCAAGCCGCTGCCGACGGCGGCCGACCTGCTGCGGACCGCGCGCCGCGTCGTCGTCATGGAGTCGGTCAACGACCACACCAACATCGGCGCGATCTTCCGCTCGGCCGCCGCCCTCGGCATGGACGCGGTCCTGCTCTCGCCGGACTGCGCCGACCCGCTCTACCGCCGCTCCGTGAAGGTCTCCATGGGCGCGGTCTTCTCGGTGCCCTACGCACGGCTCGACTCCTGGCCCCGGAGCCTTGAATCGGTCCGCGAGGCGGGCTTCACGCTGCTGGCGCTCACCCCCGACGAGAAGGCCAAGACCCTCGACGAGACCGCGCCGCACCGGATGGACCGGGTCGCCCTGATGCTGGGAGCGGAGGGCGAGGGCCTGTCCACCCGGGCCCTGGTGGCCGCCGACGAATGGGTCCGCATCCCGATGGCCCACGGCGTCGACTCGCTCAACGTGGGCGCCGCCGCCGCGGTCGCCTTCTACGCGGTGGCGACGGGCCGCCCGCAGCTCTGACCACGAGGCCCGCCGAAACAGCCGTTCCGGCTACTGCGGCGCCGCGGACCGCCCGCCGGACTCGCCGCCGGCCGTCCCCCCGTACGACTGCCCCTGCTGTACGTCCTTGCGGACGCCCCCGTCGTCGAGGCCGCGCGACGGGCCCTGGCAGCCCTGGGCCGCCGCGATGCCCAGCGCCACCAGCAGCGTCACCACGACGAACACGATCAGCCGCTGGCGCAGCAGCCGGGGATTGGCGGGGCGGCGCCCGGTCTTGGTGGTGCGGGAGGCCGGACGTCCGGCGCCACTGCGCGGCGCGGGGCGGCCACCGGAGCGGGTGGTGTTGCGGGGCGGCGTCGGCCGCGCACCCGACCGGGAGCCGCCGCCCGTCCGCGCCCCGCCGCCGGTACGGGACCCGCCACCCGTACGGGGTGCCCCGCCGCCTTGAGAGCGCGGACCGCTGCCCTGGGAGCCCTGCGTGCCCTGGGTGTGCTGCGGACGCCGCTGGGTCCGCTGTTCCGCGTACTGCTCGGCGAGCCGTCCGCTCGGCCGGTCCGGATCGTTGCGCGGCGCCGGCGGCCGCACGTCCGCGAGCCCCTGCGCCTCACGGGCCGCGATCTCCTTCAGCCGCAGCGACAGTTGCAGCGTGCTGGGCCGTTCCTCGGGATCCTTCGCCAGACAGGCCCGTACGAGCGGGGCCAGCGCGTCCGGGACGCCGTGGAGGTGGGCCTCCTCGTGCACCACCCGGTACAGCATGACCTCGGAACTGCCGTGCCCGAAGGGCGAGTCGGCGGTCGCCGCGTACGCCAGGGTGGCGCCCAGCGAGAACACGTCGGTGGCCGGGGTGACGGCGGCGCCGCGCACCTGCTCGGGGGCGAGGAAGCCGGGCGACCCGACGGCCGTACCGACGTGGGTGAGCGTGGAGGCCCCCGTCGCCCAGGCGATCCCGAAGTCGATGATCCGGGGACCCTTGGGGGACAGCAGGATGTTGGACGGCTTCAGGTCGCGGTGCACCACCCCGGCCTCGTGCACGGCGACGAGCCCCTCGGAGAGCGCGGCACCGACCGCCGCCACGTCGGCCGCGCCGAGCGGACCCTCCTCGGCGACCTTGTCGTGCAGCGAGGGACCTGGCACGTACTGGGTGGCGAACCACGGCCGGTCCGCCTCCAGATCGGCCGCGACGAGCCGGGCCGTGCAGCCGCCTCTGATCCGCCGGGCCGCGGAGACCTCCCGCGCGAACCGCGACCGGAACTCCTGATCCTCCGCCAGATCGGGCCTGATCACCTTCAGGGCGACCCGCTGACCACGCCGGTCGGAGCCCAGGTAGACCACACCCATACCGCCCGCGCCGAGCCGTCGGTGAAGCCTGAACGAGCCGACGACACGCGGGTCCTCGCGCCTCAGGCGCATCATCGCCATGTCCATCCCCGCTGCCCGGTCCGTTTGACGAGCCACAGCTTACGTTTCCACGGCCGGGTGCGCGCATAGGCCGCGCCCTCGCGGGCCGATCGATTGTCAGTGCCAGGTGGGAAACTTGAGAGGTGGTCAGGGATCGGGCCGACAGGTCAGCTGCCGGCGGCCTGTGATCCCAACCATCCGTCGCGGAAGGGGGATTGGACCCGTGAAGGGTGACCGAGTCGAGATAGTCGTGGACGCCGGGGACACGACGCGTACGTACGAGGTGGTGGCCAGCAGAGCCGGCCGCAGGGTGGAGACAGCCGTCCGCCGAGGTGTGGTGGAAGTGAGCGAAGTCACCCGAAGTGGATCAGTGGTGCGCACCGCCCGCTTCATGGCGAACCGGGTTCTGGCACTGGTGGAACAGCCGGTGCCGCGCGAGGACAGTTCGGAACAGTAGCCGCACTCCGGGCGTCCCCTCGGGGGAGACCCTGAGACCCGCGGCCGCGTCTCCACCCAGAGGAGTACGCCGCAGGTCATGGCTCATCCTCCGGGAGGCCCGCCAATCAGTACGAAGGCATGACGACCCGCCTGGGCCCCGCGCCTAGATTTGAGGTCAAGCGGCGGGTGCAGCACTCGTCCCCCGAGGTCAAGCACCCGCCGCTGCCACACATCGAGCGAAGAAGAGTTCGGTCAGGAGAGGGACCATGGCCCACACGGCACAGCGGACACAGCTCCGCACGCAGGGACGCAGGGCGTACGGCGTCGCGTTCGGCACCCGCCGTACGGGCCGGCGCCACCCCTTGGTGGCGGCGGCGATGGTCCTTCCTCTGGCGGCCCTGCTGGTGGTCGCCTTCGGCGGCTGGGAGGCAGTGGTCACACAAGCGTCGTCCGTGGGCGTGATGCTGGGGCGCTGAGCGGCGCCCCAGGCCCGGAAGAGCGGTCCGGGCGGGGACATCCGGCCATGAAACCCCGTGGGGACGGGGGTGCGGCGGACGGCACATATGCCCGCGCAGCTGGGGAGCTGCGCGGGCATTGCCTTGCCCGCCCGCACCGCGACCGAGCGCGCGTTCCCTGTGGAGGAGCGCCCGGCGGCCGTCTTGCGCTGGGAGCACGACCGCCCTGGCCGGGGACGCCGCGCCCTCACGTACGCTCACCACTCGACCGAACGCGTACGGGCCGTGTCGAGCCCGTCCCGGACCACACCCCAGGGGGAGGGACCCGTGACCGCGGACGCCCTGTCCGTACTGCCCGCCCTGACCGCCGAGGCCCGGGCGACCGCCCACGGCGGGGACGGTTTCCGGAGCGGGATCCGTGCCGGTACCGACACCGAGGGCCGTGGGGGGACCGACACCAGTACTCGCGCGGGGACCGACACCGGTACCCGCGGCGGGACCGACACCGGTACCCGCGGCGGGACCGACACCGGTACCCGCGGCGGGACCGACACCGGTACCCGCGGCGGGGCCGACGCCGGGGCCTGTGCCGGTGCGGACACCGGGACTCGTGCTGGTGCGGACACCGGGACTCGTGCTGGTGCGGACACCGGGACTCGTGCTGGTGCGGACACCGTGACCCGTGCCGGGACCGACACCGGTACCCGTGCCGCCGTCGTGTCCGGCGGTAGTACCGGGTGCGGGCACCGCGACGCCGTGCTCGCCGACCGGCGGGACGGTACTGTCGTCCGGCACGGCGACACCGTGGGCAAGGCCCACGAGGCGGGCAGCGACCGCGGCGCGCTCGCCCGGCGGCTGGCTGTCGCCGCGGACCCCGCCCTCGCCGGCGTCCTCCTGCCCCCGCTGCGCCCCGACCCCGTCGAACTGCACGGCCACCCGGTGACCTTCTGGCCGTACGGCAGCCCCGTGGACCCGCTGGACCCGGACGCCGCCCCCTGGGAGGAGGCCGCCGTCCTGCTGGCCCGCCTGCACCGGGCGCCCGTACCGGACGGGCTGCCGCCGATGCGCGGCCCGGCCAAGGCGGCCCGGGCCGTCGCGCGGCTCCGCGCGGCCGGCCCCCACCCGGCCGCCGCCCCCGTACTGCGCGCCTGGGCAGGCCTGCCGCCCTGGGCGCGCGCCGAGGCCCCGATGCCGGAGCGGCCCGGCCGGCCCGCCCGGCTCTGCCACGGCGACCTCCACCTCGGCCAGCTCGTGCGCCACCCCGCGGCGACCGGCCCCTGGCTGCTCATCGACGTGGACGATCTCGGCGCCGGAGTCCCCGCCTGGGACCTGGCCCGCCCGGCCGCCTGGTACGCCTGCGGCCTGCTGCCCCCGGACGAGTGGCACCGCTTCCTCACCGCCTACCAGCGGGCGGGCGGCCCGGCCGTGCCCCCGGACGGCGACCCCTGGCCCGCCCTGGACGTGCCGGCCCGCGCCCTCACCGTGCAGACCGCGGCGCTGGCGATCGCCAAGTCGGCGGCGGCGGACCGTCCGCTGGACGAGGTCCAGCAGGCCGTGGTCGACGCCTGCGCCCGAATGCCCGCCGTCCCGCCGGAGTTGGCCGCGGACGGCGCGAAGTAGGCTGCAACCGACGGCGGCCGGACAGTGTCTGTGCTGGCGTAAAACGAAGCAGCACCGACGGCGAGGAGTTGAGCCGAGCATGCAGTGTCCGAAGTGCCACGCGCCCATGCACACGTACAACCGCAATGGCGTCCAGATCGAGCAGTGCAGTGGCTGCCGCGGGATATTCCTCGACTACGGCGAGCTGGAGTCGCTGACCCGCCTGGAGTCCCAGTGGTCGCAGCCCGCGCCACCGCCCCCGGCCGCCCCGCAGGCCTACCCGGCCGCTCCCGCCCCGGCCTGGGGCGCCCCGCACGGTGGCCACGGCGGTCACTACGGCCACGGCGGCCACCACCGGCACAAGAGCTTCGGCCACATGCTCTTCTCGTCCTGAGGTGCACGACGAAGCCCCCGGCCGTACGAGACGGCCGGGGGCTTCGGCTGGTGCGCGATACTGGGATTGAACCAGTGACCTCTTCCGTGTCAGGGAAGCGCTCTCCCGCTGAGCTAATCGCGCAGGTCGCGAGGCCAGAGCCACGCTCACTACAGGTACTGCGGGTGCTGCGTGCGCGATACTGGGATTGAACCAGTGACCTCTTCCGTGTCAGGGAAGCGCTCTCCCGCTGAGCTAATCGCGCGGGTACGGATCTTCGGAAGATCCAGTGGACGATACTGGGATTGAACCAGTGACCTCTTCCGTGTCAGGGAAGCGCTCTCCCGCTGAGCTAATCGTCCTTGGAGGTGGAGACGGGATTTGAACCCGTGTAGACGGCTTTGCAGGCCGTTGCCTCGCCTCTCGGCCACTCCACCAGGAGTGCGGCGGTCCACGAGGACCACCGCTTCCAGCGAGCGGACGACCAGGTTCGAACTGGCGACCTCAACCTTGGCAAGGTTGCGCTCTACCAACTGAGCTACGTCCGCTTGTCGGTTCCGGCCCGCTTGCGCGTCCCGGCGACGTGTTGAACTCTAGCGGATTCCGGGGCCAGTACAAAAACGCGTTTGTGCAGCGTGCTGCGGTGCGTCCGCGCCCGGACACGGCCGGGCCACCCGCAGGTCACCCGCCATAGACTCGACCATGTGCACGACCTCCCTGCTCTGGCCCGGTTCGGCGGCCTCGTCGCGACCGGTCTCGCCGACGTCACCCACGACCCCGGAGCCCTGGACTCCAGAGGCTTCTGGGCGGTCTGCGCCGACTTCGAGGGCCGGCTCGTCTGCGCCCGGTTCGACCACGTACGGGCCGAGCCCGTGCCCGCCCCGGTTCCCGGCGGCTGGCGCGGCCCCGCGGCCGGTGACTGGGTGTCCTCCCTCGACCGCGCCGCGTACACCGCGGGCGTCCGCCGCATCCGCGAGCACATCGCGGCCGGCGAGGTCTACCAGGCGAACCTCTGCCGCGTCCTCTCGGCGTCCGTCGCCCCCGACGCCGACGTGGACGCGCTGACCGCCCTCCTCGCCCGCGGCAACCCTGCCCCGTACGCCGGGACGGTCCGGCTGCCCGGGCACGGCGTGGAGGTGGCCACCGCCTCGCCCGAGCTGTTCCTGCGCCGCGTCGGACGAACGGTCGAGTCGGGGCCGATCAAGGGCACCGGACGCACGGAGGCCGATCTCCAGGAGAAGGACCACACGGAGAACGTGATGATCGTGGACCTGGTCCGCAACGACATCGGCCGGGTCTGCGTCCCCGGCACCGTGACCGTGCCCGACCTCTGCGCCGTCGAGAAGCACCCCGGACTCGTCCACCTCGTCTCCACCGTCCGCGGCGAGTTGCGCGCGGACGCGGGCTGGCCGGAGCTGCTGGCCGCCGCCTTCCCGCCGGGCTCGGTCACCGGCGCCCCCAAGTCCAGCGCGCTCCGGATCATCGACGCCCTGGAGACCGCGCCCCGCGGCCCGTACTGCGGCGGGATCGGCTGGGTCGACGCCGACCGCGGCACCGCGGAGCTCGCCGTCGGCATACGTACGTTCTGGCTCGACCGGGCCGCCGGGGCGCTGCGCTTCGGCACGGGAGCCGGCATCACCTGGGGCTCGGACCCGGACCGGGAGTGGCAGGAGACCGAGCTGAAGGCGTCCCGGCTGCTCGGGGTAGCGTCGGGCGCGTAACAGGCGAGTGGAGGGACCCTGACGTGAAGATCTGGCTCGACGGCGCGCTCCAGGACATGGAGTCCGCCCGTGTCTCCGTCCTCGACCACGGGCTGACCGTGGGCGACGGCATCTTCGAGACCGTGAAGACGGTCGGCGGGCGGCCGTTCGCCCTCACCCGGCACCTCGACCGGCTCGCCCGCTCGGCGCGCGGTCTGGGGCTGCCCGAGCCCGACCTCGACGAGGTACGGCGGGCCTGCGCCGCGGTCGTCGACGCGGGCCCCGTGCCGCTGGGCCGGCTGCGGATCACGTACACCGGAGGCCACGGGCCGCTCGGCTCCGACCGGGGGGAGTACGGGCCGACCCTGGTCGTCGCGCTGGGCGAGGTCACCCCGCGCCCCGACGCCACGGCCGTCGTCACGGTGCCCTGGACGCGCAACGAGCGCGGCGCCCTGGCCGGCCTCAAGACGACCTCGTACGCGGAGAACGTGATGGCGCTCGCCCGCGCGCGCGAACAGGGCGCCACCGAGGCGCTGTTCGCGAACACCGTGGGGCGGCTGTGTGAGGGCACCGGGTCGAACGTCTTCGTCGTCCTCGACGGCGAGATCCACACCCCGCCGGTCGCCTCCGGCTGCCTGGCCGGCATCACCCGCGCCCTGACCGTCGAGTGGACCGGCGCCCGGGAGACCGACCTGCCGCTGGACGTCCTCGGGCGCGCCGAGGAGGTCTTCCTGACGTCCACGCTGCGCGATGTACAGGGTGTGCACCGGGTCGACGGGCGGGAACTGCCCGGGGCGCCGGGGCCGGTGACCGCCAAGGCGATGCAGATCTTCCGCGAGCGGGCCGGGGACGACCTCGATCCGTGAGGGATGGGACGGGGGGGCGGGGAGCCGACCGGGGAGGCGGCAGGAGGCACGGGTCACGGCGGGGCGCGTGACCGTCAAATCCGGATGACGGGTGGGCCACGGGCGGGTACAACACCCGTGATGACCACGACTCTGCGGCCGACCGAGCCGCTTCAGAACGCCGCCGACGGCACGCGTTCGCGCCATTACCAGGTGTGCGTGAACAGCCGTCCCGTGGGCGGCATACGCCTCAGCACCCACCCCGTCTTCGGGTCCTCCGTGGCCCGGCTCACCGACCTGCGCATCGAGGAACCGGACCGCGGGCGCGGGCGGGGCACGGTCGCCGCGCTGGCCGCCGAGGAGGTGGCGCGCGGCTGGGGGTGCCGCCGGATCGAGGTGTCCGTGTCCGCCGACGCCGAGGCCGCGCTGCGGCTGACGCGCGCCCTGGGGTACGTGCTCCGCAACCGTGGCATGGAGAAGCCGCTCGGCCCCACCCCGCCCGGACTGCCCGCCGGCAGCTCGGGCCGGCCCATGACCGAGGCCGAGTTCGTCCCCTGGGAGGAGCAGGGCCGGGAGAGCTACGCGCAGACCTGGATGGAGCGCGGCGTGCCCGAGGCGCAGGCACGCGAGAAGGCGCGGCGGGACCATGAACAGCTCCTCGGGCGCGGGACGGCGAGCGAGAACATGCTGTTCAGCGTCCTGGAGAACGAGGGCGTCCCGGTCGGGACGCTGTGGCTGGCCCTCCAGGAGGAGCGCGCCTTCGTCTTCGACGTCGTGGTCGACGCCGCCCACCGGGGCCGGGGGCACGGCCGTACGCTGATGCTGCTGGGCGAGGCGCAGGCGGTGGCCGCGGGCAGGCCCGCCATCGCCCTCAACGTCTTCGCCGACAACGCTCCGGCCGAGCGGCTCTACGAGTCGCTGGGGTACCGGACCACCTCGTACCACTTCTCCAAGCAGCTGGCCTAGGGGCTGGGGCAGGGTGCTGGGGGCGCTTTGGGCCGCTCTGATTACGCGCCCTGCTCCGACTGACTACGCGCCCTGCCCCGACTGACTACGCGCCCTGCTCCGACAGCAGGCGGTCGGCGATCTGCTCGATGCGTTCGCGCAGGCCCTGCTGGCTCTTGCTCCCGTCCAGGCGCTCCCCGCCGATGACGTACGTCGGGGTGCCGGTGACGCCGATGGCCTTGCCCTCGGCCTGGTCCGTGTCGACGACCAGGATGTGCCGGCCGTCGATCAGCGCGGTGTCGAACTCGTCGGCTTCCAGGCCGAGTTCGCGGGCCACCTCGACCAGGAAGGGTTCTCCCGTACGGTCCAGCTCCTCGACCCGCTCGAGCACGGCTTCGACGTACGGCCACGCCCGGCCCTGGACCGCGGCCTCCTCGGCGGCCTGCGCGGCGGCGAAGGAGTGCTTGTGCTTCTCCAGCGGGAAGTGCCGGAGCTGGAGCTCCAGGCGGTCGCCGTAGCGGGCGCGCAGGGCGCGCAGGTCGTCCAGGGCAGTGCGGCAGTCGGGGCACTGGAGCTCGCACCAGACGTCCAGTACGGGTGCGGCGGGGCGGGCGGGGGAGGCGTCGTTCATGGTCGACAGTCTTCCAGCCCCGGCGCCGGCGGCCCAACCGGGACCCGGGGGCGATCGGGGGCGTCGGGGAGCGCTTCGGGGCGGCACCTGGGGAGGAGGGCGACCCGGAGATGTCCCTGAGGTCTGCCGGGGGCATGGCATGGCGGCTGGGGGACGGTGCAGGATGGAAGGGACGAAAGCGCCCGTGCTCGACCGAATCCCGTCCGGAGGACCGGATGATTGCCGAAACCGTCTGTTCCGCCGTGTCCGCGGCCGGGCTGGGCATCGCCGTGGTCACCGCGTACCGCAGGCGTTTCCTCGCGGCCGCCCGTGTCGCCGCCTACTCGCTGGTGCCCGTCGGGCTGGTGATGACCGGCGTCGTCGGCTGGGCGGCGGACACCGCCTTCAGTCCGGCCGCCTGGGCCGGCTTCGGGGTGCTCGGCGCCGCCTGGCTGCTGTTCATGACCACGCGTGCCCTGGAGCGGCGCGGTGGTGGCACGCGCAAGGAGCGCAAGGCGGCGGCCAGGGCCGCCCGGCGGGAGGCGGTGGCTCCGGCCGCGTCGGCGCCCTCGCTCGGTCAGGGCTCGACGCCCGCCGTGCGGCCCGCCGCCGCGCCGAAGGCCGGCCCCTCCGCCGCGGACGACTTCAGTGACATCGAGGCGATCCTCAAGAAGCACGGCATATGAACCGGGACGACCCCCTCGGACCGGGTGCGGCCGGAAGTGATCAGGTGTGCCCGCGGAAGTGATCATGTCCGTTAATGTGGCTCGGGGACATACGTGAACTCCCGGCCATTCCGGGCGTGTTGATCGCAGACAAGGTGCCGGGTACGTCATCATCGCGGCGAGATGGCGGACACAACACAGAGCGACACCGGCGCCCCTTCCGAGGAGCGACGCGGATGTCTCTTCGCGCTCTCCCAGCCCCCGCTGATGATCTTCCTGGCGGTGATTGGCTGTCTGCTGCTCATGGCTGCGTTGCACGACCTGCTGTTGCTGTGAGCCGTACACGGAGCCCCTGGCGTCACCCGTCGCGGGCTCCGTAGCCAGCAGGTTTGGCTTCACGTTTGGCTTCAGAATCGGGGCTGGATTTGGGTTTGGGTTTGGGGCTGCGGGTGGGGCTGGGTTCGGTTTCGGCTGCGGCTTCGGTTTTCTTGCGGGGGCCGGCAGTCAGCCGGCCGCTTCGGCTTCCTTGCGTCGTGCGCGGTAGGCCGCCACGTGCAGGCGGTTGCCGCAGGTGCGGCTGTCGCAGTAGCGGCGGGAGCGGTTGCGGGAGAGGTCGACGAAGGCGCGCCGGCAGTCCGGTGCCTCGCAGCGGCGTAGCCGTTCCTGTTCACCGGCGACCACGAAGAACGCCAGCGCCATGCCGCAGTCGGCCGCCAGGTGGTCGGCGAGTGAGGCGCCGGGCGCGAAATAGTGGACGTGCCAGTCGTAGCCGTCGTGGTCGGTGAGCCTGGGTGTGGTGCCCGCTCCTGCGACCAGGTCGTTGATGAGGGTGGCGGCGGTGTGCGCGTCGGCTGCCGCGAAGACGCCGGAGAATCGGTTGCGGACCGCGCGTACGGCTGTGAGGTCGGCGTCCGACAGGGCGCCTACGTCGCTGACCTCGTGGCCCTGGACGAAGCTTTCGAGCGCGGCGAGGTCCGGGAGCCGCTCGGGTACGTCGTCGTCCGGTGCGGTGTTCACCAGATCCACCACGGTGTCCAGTGCGCACCGGGTGTCGTGGGTGATCAGCACGTTTCGCTCCCTGGACTGGAGGTCGGGCGGGCGCCCGCCGATGCTGGCCGAGCCTAGCGGTTTCGTCGTGCGTGCCGGTTCGGGGTGGGGCGGTCGTGGCGCCTCCGGTTCGGGGTGGGGCGGTCGTGGCGCCTCCGGTTCGGGGTGGGGCGGTCGTGGCGCCTCCGGTCCGGGGTGGGGCGGTCGTGGCGCCTCCGGT